>NZ_JASCOZ010000076.1 GCF_029960115.1 Stenotrophomonas sp. PS02289 | reverse complement strand
TACCGGACGCATCTCCGTCGCGTCGCGGCGTGCAACAACATCGGTTGGCGTTCACGCACGCTCCCGGTAGCGCCGGCCGTTGGCCGGCCCAGGCGGTGCATCCGAAGGTCACGACAACTGCCGGCCCCCATCCACCCGCAATGTGTGCCCGGTCACAAACGGCGCATCACTGGCCAGCCAGTACACCGCTTCCGCAATCTCCTCCACCGTCCCCGTCCGCCCCAGCGGCGTGCGCGCCAGCAGCGCCTGCCGGGCGAAGTCGTCCTTGCCCTGTTCCGGCCACAGAATCGCGCCCGGGGCGACGGCGTTCACCCGCACCTTCGGGGCCAGTTCCAGTGCCAATGAGCGGGTGATCATCTCCAGCGCCGCCTTGGCCGCGCTGTACGCGGCGTGGTCGCGCATCGGCTCGGTGCCATGCAGGTCAGTGAGGTTCACGATGCAGCCCTGTTGACGACGCAGATGCGGCGCAGCGGCCTGGGCCAGCAGCAGCGGCGCGCGGGCGTTCACCGCGAACAGGTCGTCGAACTGCTCGGCCGTGATCTGCCCCAGCAGGGTGGGGTAGAAGTTGGAGGCGTTGTTCACCAGCGCATCCAGCCGCCCGAACTGGCCCACCGCCTGCTCCACCAGGTCGGGCAGGGCGGCGGTGTCACGCAGGTCGGCCTGCAGCGCCAGCACGCTGCCCGGGCGGATCATGTCCAGGTCGAAGGCCAGCTGCTGCAGTTCGCCGCTGCTGGTGTGCGCGTGCAGCACCACCGACCAGCCACAGGCGTGGAACTGGCGGGCAATGGCCGCGCCAATCCGGCGCGCGCTGCCGGTGATCAGCACCACGGGTGCGCTTTCGGTCATCGGGGGTCTCCGTGCTCGGCTATGCTGTGCATTGTCACCGCAATCGACCGCGCCATGCATTCTTCCCTCCCACTTCCCGACTCCGACGCGCTGGCCCACAGCGACCAGCTCAGCGAAGCGCTGCGCGCTGAAATCCTCGCCCAGGGCGGGGTCATGCCGTTCTCGCGGTTCATGGAGCTGAGCCTGTATGCCCCGGGGCTGGGCTATTACAGCGCCGGAGCCAGCAAGTTCGGCCCCGCCGGCGACTTCACCACGGCTCCGGAAATGGGCCCGCTGTTCACCGCCACCCTCGCCAACGCCGTGGCCCCGGTGATGCAGCAGCTGGGCCCGCAGGCGCGCTTCCTGGAACTGGGCGGCGGCAGCGGTGCCTTCGCCGAGATCATGCTCAAGCGCCTGCTGGAACTGGATGCGCTGCCCGAGCGTTACGCCATCCTGGAACCCAGTGCCGATCTGCGTGAGCGCCAGCGTGAGCGACTGGAGAAGGCGCTGATTCCGCCGGTGTTCGCGTTGGTGGAATGGCTGGACCGCCCGTTCGACGACGACTGGGACGGCATGGTGTTCGCCAATGAAGTGATTGATGCGCTGCCCACCCCGCGGTTCCTGGCCAAAGACGGCATGATCCACGAGGAAACCGTGGAGCTTGATGCAGAGGGTGCTTTCATGCGCGGCGCACAGCCGGCCGACGCGCTGCTCAGCGCCGCCGTGCGCCATGTCGAGCGCTATGTGGGCAAGCCGTTCGCCGACGGTTACCGTTCTGAACTCCTGCCGCAGCTGCCGTACTGGATCCAGGCCGTGGCCGGCGGTCTGAAACGTGGCGCGATGCTGTTCGTGGATTACGGCTACCCGCGTCACGAGTACTACCAGGAAGAGCGCGACGACGGCACCGTGCGTGCCTTCTATCGCCACCATGTGCACAACGACGTCTACAAGTGGCCCGGCCTGCAGGACATCACCGCCTCGGTCGACTTCACCGCACTGGCCGAAGCCGGCACCGGTGCCGGCTTTGAGCTCGCCGGTTACTGCACCCAATCCAGCTTCCTGCTGGGCAATGGCCTGGACCGGTTGCTGGCGCTGGCCGAAGAACGCACCGATGAAGTGGGCAAGCTGCGCCTGCGTGACCAGGTCAAGAAGCTCACTCTGCCCACCGAGATGGGCGAACGTTTCCAGGTGATGGGCTTCCAGCGCGATGTCAGCATGGACGCTTCGTTCCTGGTCGGTGATCTCACCTGGCGACTCTGAGGCTTACATGACAGGGATGTTGAAACCGCTGCGGCGGCCGCGATTCTGGTTGGGTTTGTGGTGGTTTGCGGTCATCAGCGTGATCGTGGTCTGCCTGATTCCGCCCCCGCCGCTGCCGGATCTGCCGAAGAACAGCGACAAGGTCGAGCATTTCCTTGCCTATTTCCTGCTGGCTGGATCGGCGGTGCAGATCTATCGCACGCGTGCGGCGCTGTGGTGGGCCGGGATTGGCCTGGTGCTGATGGGCGTGGGTGTTGAGTTCGCGCAGGGTGCCTTGACCGACAACCGTAGCGCCGATCCGGCGGATGCAGTGGCCAACACCCTCGGCGTGATCGCCGGCATGGCGATCCGCTTCACGCCGCTGCGGGATCTGCTGATTAGTTTGAAGGGGTGAACTCCGCCGGGCATGCACGAATTGCGTGGCACGCCCGGAATGCCTGGCATGCACGCATTGCCTGAAATGCACGTATGGTTTGACGGTAGGGTCGGACGACAGTCGACCGCCGATAACAACGATCACCCCGGTAACGCATGACCGTCGAACGGGGACGCGCTCTTCCGCCCCAGGTCATGCGTCACCGTGCCGATCACCGCTACCGGCCGTCGTCTGTCGACCGACGCTACCAGGCCGATGCTTCGCGCGTGTGTCCATGCATGGGGCGCGTCATCGCATCGCGCGGAACGATGCGGTGGCCTCGTGCCGACGCGCGTGGCGCGCCGACACGTGGTCGCCGGGCGACTTACTCCTGCGCGCGCTCCCGCGCAGACGATTGCTCCCCAAGGATCCACAGCGCGTTGGCCGCGTCCTCGGCGGCCTTCTGGACCGATTCGCGCCACACCGTCAGGTCGCCTGGAGTACGGGTCAGGTCGATCTCCACCAGATACTCCATGAACAACCGAATCGCTTCGGACGGGTAGTGTCCCGCGCGCTTCGCGGCCTTCTTGAAACGTCGGCGCAGCTCATGCTCCACGCGCGCTCTCATCCAGACCGGCCTACGCATGGCGGGTTCCTTCTGTGCTGGATGACGGCGTTGTCTGGTCGTAGATTGCGGCTGTATGTGGCCAATTCTTCTGCATGACAAACCTCCTGTGAGATGCGACCCCTGCCGGAATGGCGAGGGGTCGGGAGGTTAGAAACCGTAAACAACAACTAAAAGCCGGCGGGCGTATTTCCCCCTTGCGAGGGTGTTGTATTAGCCACCCTCCCGACGAAGAACATGGACAGCTTCGACGCAGGACATCATCAGTTGTTGTTTAGGAGTTTCTACGCTCCGGTGACCACACTGCAGCAGATGAGGGGCGGTGCACATCAGACAACTCCTATGAATGTTGTCGGGCGTGCGCGCGATTCGCAAATGGTGCGACGCAATTGGCGCGGGATGGTGCCGGGAGGTGTCGAATGCGTTCGATGGTGGCGGAAATGGCATCAAATGATGCGGTACCATCTGTGCGGTGTCTATTGCGCACTTCGGGAATCACAGTTCGTGCGAACACATTGGTTTGGGACGCAAACGACATTTCGGTCTGCGCGATATGGCATGCGCCAGCCGGGCAGAGCCCGAGTTTGAAGGCAAGAGGAAGTGTTGCTGCTCAGATCGCTGGGCTCCCGGATGGGGCGCAGGTTCGCTTTGTGATTGATGAGGGGGCTGGTGTCGCCTGACAACAAGGAATAAACATGCTCATTTGGCGCGCGCGGTTGTTGTGTTGTGTCCTGGTTTTGAGTGCTTATGGCCTTCCGGTCAGCGCGGTCGCGGGAGGTGCGGATACGGAGTCCGCCTTCTGCAGAATTTCAGAGGGCTTGGAGCAGTATCGTGGGAAGTCCGTGGAGCTTTCGGCGCGATATGTTTCTGATAGCAGGCACGAAGAGGTTCTTGAAGACGTGTCGTGTGATGAGGGGCGTAGGATCATCGATGTTGGGCGACATGGTGATGCAGATTCTGCTAAAGCCTTCTATGCGGAGAGAAAGCGAATTTGTGCTGAGCGTGATTCGCTATACCTATGCAATGTTTCCGCGAATGTTGTGGTGACGGGTACGATCAACGTCTTGTCTGGCAGATTTGTGTTGGATATCGAAGATATAAAGTCGTTCTCGTTCGAGGACTAGGGTAGATGGGGTCCCCGTGTTCCTGCGGGTTGAGGGGGAGATCCAGCCGGCGTTGCATCCAGATGTTTCGGGTCGATGGGCCTGAAGGGGCGGATCCGTTCTTGGGGTCATGCGTTAAAGAACGTTGGTTGTTTCAGGGCGATCGTCTGTCGACCGATCCCACCAAAGCCAGGCTCCACTCGCGTCCAGCTCGCGGTTTGCGGTCTGCTTTCCCATGGGCCACCGAACCTTCGTCGAGGGCGGGTCGGGGTGGGTTGGAGGGGGCGTGAGCCGCATGGATGCGGCGACCGAGCTTACATGGACGTACTTGCAGCGTCCCCCGGAACGCCTGCCCCGACCCGCCCAGCCAGGGATAGCGTGGGCGGAGGGATGTTCGCATGAGTCCAACAGCAGCCGGGCAGAGCCCGGCTCTACGGATCCTGTGCAATCAGGCGATCAGGCGATCAGGCGATCAGCGCGGCAGCAGGGTGAGTTCGTCGAGTACCCACATGGTCGGGCGGGTGTCGCCGGTGAAGCGGACGCACAGGTTCTGGGTGCCCTTCAGGGAACGCGGCAGTGCGGCCTCCAGAGTGATGAAGCCGTCTGCGCCCGGTTTGGCCGGCAGCGGTACCGTTGCCAGCGGTTTGCCGTCGCATTGGCCGCTCAGAATGTCCATCTCGCCGTGTGCGCTGCGTGCCTTCTCGAACCGGCGCTGCGGCTCGTCGTGGGCGAGCTGGAAGTAGTACGGAATGTTGCCCGCACGTACCCGCACCTTGCCGATGTCGTCCACGTTCGCGTTCTGCCAGTACCAGCACGGGTTGAAAATGTTCACGTTGAACACCGCGCGCGGGCCGTCTGCCGGACCATCGTCTTCCAGCCGCAGCAGCAGCTTGCCTTCGGCGGGGCACAGATCCAGATGCTCGTCGTTACGCGTCAACAGCGACTGCGCGGTGATGTCGAACCGACTCGCCGCCTTCGCCAGGGCCTTGCCATCGAAGAAGGTTGCCGCCTGCACACCCACCGGCAGCGGCTGGGTCAGCGGAGCCGTGTAGCGCGGCGATTGCGCCGTCACCGGGCTGCCGTCCACGCTGTAGCGGATCTCGTAGTTCAGCGGCGTACGCAGTGCCAGTGTGGCCGTGCCGGCCTTTCGGTCATCGGTGACATCCGCTTCCACCTCGAACGGTGTTTGCGCGTAGGCAATACCCATCGCCTGCCAGCGCTGTAGCTGGGTCGGCAGGCGTGCGAGAAAATCGGCGAAGTCGCGGCGCTCGCGCGGCGACCAGCCGGTTTCAGCCACCGCCGCAAGGCGTGGGAACAGGTTGTGCTGCAGGCGTGCATAGCTGCGGGTGTGCTCGGTGAACATGTTCGCCTGCAGGCCCAGAATGTGCTGCTGCTTGTCGCGCGCCAGCGCGTCCGGCACCGGCTCGAAACCGTACACGCGGCCCAGCGGGGTGCTCAGCGGACGACCCGGTGGCTCGTTTTCCGAGTTGGTCTGCAGATAGTCCATGTACATGTCGGTCACCGGCGACATGACCACGTCATGCCCCTCGCTGGCGGCCTTCAGGCCGCCCTCGATACCGCGCCACGACATCACCGTCGCTTCCGGCGGCAGGCCGCCTTCCAGGATCTCGTCCCAGCCGATCAGACGGCGGTCGTGCTGCTCCAGGTACTTCTCCAGGCGCTTGATCAGGTGGGCCTGCATTTCATTTTCGTTGCCCGCGCCCACTTCCTTCATGCGCGCCTGCACGCGTGCGGACGCTTCCCACTGGTCCTTCACCGCCTCGTCGCCGCCCACGTGGACGTACTTGGCCGGGAACAGTTCAATCACTTCTTCCAGTACGTTCTCAAGGAACTCGAACGTGCTTTCTTCCGTGTTGAACAGGTTCGGGAACACGCCCCATTCGCTGATCGGCTTCAGCGGCGTGTCAATCGTGCCCAGCTCCGGATAGGCCGCAATCGCTGCGGTGGCGTGGCCCGGGACGTCGATTTCTGGAATCACCTGGATATGGCGTGCGGCCGCATACGCGATCACTTCACGGATCTGGTCCTGCGTATAGAAACCGCAGTACGGGCGTTCTGCGCCGGTGGCCGGGTCACGGCCGCCCTCACCGGCCGGCAGGCGGCAGCTGCCCACTTCGGTCAGCTTCGGGTAGCGCTTGATCTCCATGCGCCAGCCCTGGTCATCGGTCAGATGCCAGTGGAAGGTGTTGAGCTTCTGTTCGGCCATCGCATCGAGCACGCGCTTGATCTCGTCCAGGCTCTGGAAGTGGCGTGCGGAATCCAGCATCAGCCCGCGCCAGCTGAAACGCGGTGCATCGTCGATCTTCAGCGCCGGCACCGTGCCGGGAGTGCCGCTGGTCAGCAGCTGCGACAGCGTCGCTGCGCCGTAGAACAGGCCGGCTTCGGTGGCGGCCTGCACGGTGACCCCGCGCGCATCGCTGCGCAACTGGTAGCCCTCCGTGCCGGTCTTCAATGTGGTGTCCAGCACCAGGCGGATGCCGTCCTTGCCGCGTGCCGACGATACGACGAGGGCCGGGCCGCCGCTGTTCTTCAGCTGCGTGGCGAACAGGCCGGCTACACGCTGTGCGGCGTCGCCCTGTGCGTGCAGGGGTGTGCTCGCGGTGACGGTGTAGCCCGCGCCCGGAAGTTGCTCCAGATGCGCCGGAGCCGGCAGCAGCGGCAGCGAGCCGGGCAGGGCGCGTGGGCCCTCCGGTGCCTGTGCATCGGCGGCCTGGGCCAGCGGGGCGAGAGAGAGTGCCAGTGCGAACGACAGCAGCGACAGCGAGGTACGACGGGTGCGGATGGGCATCGGGTCATTCCTTTTGGTGCGAATTTGATTCTATCTGCGAAAAGGGCCCGGAAGTCCGGGCCCTTTGGGTGTTGCCGTGCAGCCGGGCAGAGCCCGGCTCTACATCAGTACTTGAAGCGGAAGTTCAGGTAGTACTGGCGACCGTTGGAGTAGAACGACGTCGGGATCGAAGCGCTCTGGTAGTACTTGTAGGTCGGGTTGTTGAGGTTCAGGCCGTCCAGGCTGATGCTCAGCCAGTCGGTGGCCTTGAAGTTCAACGAGGCCGACAGCGTGCCGAAATCATCCTGGTAGTACGGGTTGGTACCGGACAGACTGATCAGGAACGACGAGCGGCGGGTGTAGCTCACGCGTGCACCGAAGCGCTCATTTTCGAAGTAGGCACCGACGTTGTAGGTGTTCTTCGAGGTGCCCAGCAGGTTGTGGGTGCCGTCCGACCAGGTGTGGTCGGTATTGCCGTCAGCGTAGGTGTAGTTGGCGTTGAAGCCGAAGTAGTCGCCAATCGGCTGTTCGTAGGCCACTTCCACGCCGGTGACCTTGCCGTCGGCATTGATCGGGGTGGAGATGTCATACGTTTCCAGCTGGTTGGTCAGCTCGCTGTACAGCTGGCGCTTGACCACGTCGAAGGCAATGTAGTCCTTCATGTTCATGTGGTACGCACCGACCGACAGCAGGCCGCGCGGCATGAAGTACCACTCCAGGTTGGCGTCCAGGTTGGTCGACAGGGTCGGCTTCAGGTTCGGGTTGCCGCCGCCACCGGTACGATTCAGGTCCGAACCCCACGAGGAAGCACCCAGCGCCGAGTAGTCCGGCAGGGTCTGGGTCTGGGATGCGGCCACGCGCAGCACCAGCGAGTCGTCCAGGTCGAACTTGATGTTCGCGCTGGGCAGGACGCGGTTGTGCTTGTTCTCGAACGCGGTGCGCTCCCACATGCCGAACAGGCTGCTCACATCGGCATCGGCAGCATTGGCAACGGCGTTGTAGCTGTTGATGTCCTGCTTGATGTTGACGTAACGCAGACCGACGTTACCGGCCCACCAGTCGCCACTGAAATTGGCCTGCACGTAAGCGGCGAAGTTCTTTTCCTTCACCTTCCACTCGGCACCGTAGTTGTGGCGACCGGTGGGGCCGTCATTGCCGGCCAGCCAGGTGGAGTTGTTGATGATGGCGTCCTTCAGCGCACCCGGCGTGTAGTACCAGATGTTGCGCGGGAAGGTGCCGCCGACGTCGCCGGCGAAGCCGCTCGGGTAGTTGCCGGTGGCACCGCCCTGCAGCGCCGCCCAGATGTCGCCCGGGGTGGCACCTTCCGGCGACAGCGCTTCACGCTCGTGGTCGGCAAAGCGCACGCCGAAGTCCACCGAGCTCAGCGCGCCGGCGCTGAAGTACTGGCTGAAGTCCAGGGTGGCCCAGTCTTCCTTGTCCTCGGCCTTCACCAGCTGGTTGCCCCAGGTGCCGAAGCTGGTCACGCCGCTCGGGCTGATGTCGCCACCGATGCTCCAGTCCACCGGCGAACCCGCGCCGTGGGTGGCCCAGCTGGCACCGCCGCCCTGGCCCAGGGTCACTTCGGCAATGTACTGGCGCGGGGTTTCTCCGGTGCCCTTGGTGGTACCGGCCTGGAACTTGGCGTCGAGGGTGTCGTTGATCTGCCAATCGGCGTCGAAGGTGACGTAGTTGGTTTCAGCGGTCGCCTCGCGGTAGATCATGTCGTAGACACCGTAGTTGGTGCCCGGCACGCCGGCGTAGGTGGCATTGGTGAGCACGCCGTCGACGACGGTGTAGCCCGGGTTCGGTGCCTGCGACTTGGCGAAGCTGCTGCCCCACAGCATGAAGTTGCGGTTGTAGTTGTTGGCTTCCAGCTTGGAGCTGAAGCCGCTCAACGACAGGCTCAGCGCATCGGTGGGCTTGAACTGCACGGTCAGCAGGCCGCCCTTGCGCTCGCGGGTCTGCTCGAACAGGGTCGAACCCAGCAGGCCCGGCACGCTGACGCCGATCAGGTCGGGATTGGTGGCAGCAACCGGATCGGTTGCGGCGATCTTGGTGAAACCGCCCGGAATTTCCTGCGCTTCACGGCGCAGTTCGCGCTTCTGGTAGAACGCCTGCAGCAGCACGCCGAAGTTGCCTTCGTCGTTCTTGTAGTTGAACAGCGCCGAGTACTGCGGGTCGGTCGAGTCAGCCTGGTCCGAACGCACCGCGCCGACCGAGGCTTCCGCGCTGAACTGCTTGGAGAACTGCAGCGGGGTGCGGGTGATGATGTTGACGGTACCGGTGGTGCCGCCGTCCTGCAGCTTGGCCTGCGAGGACTTGTTCACTTCCACCGAGCTGACCAGCTCGGACGGCAGCAGCGAGTAGCTCACGCTGCGGCCCACGTTGTTGCCCTGGCTGAGCACGAACCAGTCGGCCGAACCGACGGTGTGGCCGTTGATCAGGGTCTGGGTCAGGCTCGGGCTGGTGCCGCGCAGGCTGACGCGGTCGGCTTCGTCGAAGCCGCCTTCGTCGGCGCTGGCCGAGCTGATGTTCACGCCGGGCAGGCGCTGCAGGGTGTCGGCGACGTTGTGCGCGGGCAGCTTGCCCACGTCTTCAGCGGTGACCACTTCCAGACGGGCGTTGGCTTCGCGCTTGGTGTCCAGCGAGCGCTCCATCGAACCGCGGATACCGGTGACCTGGATGGTGTCGAGGTCGGTCGGGCTGGTCTGGGCGGCGTCCTGCGCATGCGCGCCGAAGGCGATACAGCTGAAGATGGCTGCCGAAAGCAGGCTCTTGCGGTGGTTCATGATGTCTCTCCTCATCAATCTATGTGCGCCAGCGACGGCGTGCGGTGTGCAGCTGTGGTGGTGGTTCGAACAGGCATTGCGTGGAGCGTGTTGCGGGTCCCGTGCGCCGGTGGGCGCGCTCAGGCTTGCGTGCGGCCGAGATACCAGCTGGCGGCGCCAATGACGCCCAGTTGCCCGTGCTCGACCACTTTCACGGGAATGCGTTCCAGCGCCTCGCGCATCGGTCCCTTGTTGAGGTACCGGGCAACGAAGCTGCTGTTCAACAGGAATTCGCGGATCTGCGGCAGGATGCCGCCGGCCAGGTAGACGCCGCCGGACGCGCCGTACTGCAGGGCCATGTCGCCGATGGTGCTGCCGAGCAGGCCGCAGAACACCTGCAGGCTCTCGCGCGCCAGCGCGTCGGTGTTGGCCATGGCGGCGGCGGTGATCGCATCCGGGCTGGCCAGGGTGGGGGTCTGGCCGTTGAGCGCGCACAGTGCGCGGTAGAGATTCATCAGGCCGGGGCCGGACAGCGCGTGTTCGACCGAGACGTGCGCGTGCTCGCGCTGCATCTGGCGCACGATCGCCATTTCCAGTTCGGTGCTGACCGCCAGGGTCGGTTGTCCGGCTTCAGTGGCCAGCACCACCGGGCCGTGCGGGGTGGGAATCCACACGGCCGCGCCCAGCCCGGTGCCGGGGCCGACCACCAGGGTCGGGCCGCGCGGGGCGGTGGCGGGGCCGGTCAGCTGCAGCACGCCGCTGGCATCAACCTGGGCGGCGGCGTAGGCGACTGCCTCGAAGTCGTTGACGATGAAGACGTGCTCCAGGCCCACATCCTGCTCGATGCGGCGCGCGGACAACGGCCACGGCACATTGGCGGTGATCACGGTGCCGTCTTCGCGGGCCACGCCTGCGGTCGCCACCACGCAGTGCGCGGGGCGCTGGCCGTCAGCCAGGAAGGTGTCCAGGATGGCGCTCAGGCCGGGGTACTCGGCATTGCGGAACTTGCGGTACTCGAGCACCTGGACCGGATGCGCCGGGTCATTGCTGGCCTGCACGCGGGCCACGCGCACATGGGTGCCGCCCACGTCGGCGGCCAGGAACGGCACCGGGGCAGGGGCGGCGGCACTGGCCGGTACGGCTGGGGCGGCTGCGGTCACACGGGCTCCCTTGGGGTTCGTAACGACCAGGTAACAAACCCGGCGATTGAGGCGGAGTCTGTAATCGTTCTGACAACGATGTCAACGATAACCTCGCACTTTCGATTGTGCAGTGCAACGCCCCGGCCTTTGTGAAATCGATTACATGCGTTGAGTGCTGCGGCGCTTGTTGACAAACCCGGGTGCCCCATCGAATAAATGTGACAACGTTGTTCCCAGCCACTCTTCCGACGCAGCCTTCGCGCGCCGTCGATGCAGGAGCCCTTCCGATGTCTGCCGTGCCTGCCGCTTCCGCGCGTTCGAGCGTAACCACCTCGATTCTGATCATCGGGGTGCTGTTCTTCCTGATCGGGTTCTTCACCTGGCTCAACGGGCCGCTGATCACCTTCGTGAAACTGGCCTTCGAGCTGGACGAGGTGGGTGCCTTCCTGGTGCTGATGGTGTTCTACCTGTCCTATTTCTTCCTGGCCCTGCCGGCGGCGTGGATCCTCAAGCGCACCGGCATGAAAAAGGGGCTGAGCCTGAGCCTGCTGGTAATGGCGGTCGGTGCGGTGCTGTTCGCCCACTACGCGCAGCAGCGCTGGTATCCCGGTGCCCTCAGCGGACTGTTCGTGATCGGCAGTGGCTTGGCCCTGCTGCAGACCGCAGTAAACCCGTACATCAGCATCCTGGGGCCGATCGAGACCGCCGCGCGGCGCATCGCGCTGATGGGCATCTGCAACAAGGTGGCCGGCATCCTGGCCCCGCTGCTGATCGGCTCGCTGGTGCTGCATGGCATCGGCGACCTCGCCGACCAGGTCGCCGCGGCTGACGCGGCCACCCGCACCGTGCTGCTGGATGGCTTTGCCAGCAAGATCCAGGCCCCGTATATGGGCATGGCCGGGCTGCTGGTGGTACTGGCGGTGGCCGTGCTGTTCTCGCCGCTGCCCGAGCTGAAGACCTCTGAAGCCAATGCCACCCCGCCGGCCGCGCCGGGCACCCGTGAGCGCACCAGCATCTTCCAGTTCCCGCACCTGTGGCTGGGCGTGATGTGCCTGTTCGTCTACGTCGGCGTGGAAGTGATGGCCGGCGATGCGATCGGCACCTACGGGCATGGCTTCGACCTGCCGCTGGACCAGACCAAGCTGTTCACCTCCATTACCCTGGCAGCGATGCTGGCCGGCTACATCGTGGGTCTGCTGGTGATTCCGCACCTGGTCTCGCAGTCGAAGTACCTGAGCATCTCGGCCACGCTGGGCGTGCTGTTCTGCATCGGCGCGCTGTTTACTCACGGCTATGTGTCGGTGGGCTTCGTGGCCGCGCTGGGCTTTGCCAACGCGATGATGTGGCCGGCGATCTTCCCGCTGGCGATCCGCGGGCTGGGCCGCTTTACCGAAACCGGTTCGGCCCTGCTGGTAATGGCCATTGCCGGCGGCGCGATCATTCCGCAGGCCTTCGCCGTGCTCAAGCAGCACTTCGACTTCCAGTGGGTGTTCGCCGGGCTGATGGTGCCGTGCTACCTGTACATCCTGTTCTACTCGGTGCGCGGTTACCGGGTCGGCCTGCCCCGCGACGCGGCCTGATCGGCGATCATGGACGCTCCACGGAACCCGCAGGAAACCCCAATGCGCAGAGCGACCATCAAGGATGTCGCCGAACGGGCCAAGGTGTCGTTGAAGACCGTCTCCCGGGTCATCAACAATGAACCCTCCGTCATGCAGGCCACGCGTGCGCGCGTGCTTCGCGCCATCGCCGAGCTGGATTACGAGCCCGACCCGGCCGCGCGCAACCTGCGCACCGGCACGACCCTGGTGGTCGGACTGGTGTACGACAACCCCAACCCGTACCACATCATCGGCGTGCAGAACGGGGTGCTCGCGGCCTGTCGGGAAACCGGCTTCGGCCTGCAGATCCATCCCTGCGACTCGAGCTCGCCGATGCTGGCCGAGGAGCTGGCCGACTGGGTGCAGCGCTCACGCCTGGCCGGACTGGTACTGACCGCGCCGATGTCCGAGCGCCGCGACCTGATTGCCGCGCTCACCGCGCGCGGGATCAAGCTGGTGCGCATCATCGCCGCCACCGAAGACCCGGCCGATGGGGCCTGCGTGTTCGTGGATGACCGCGAGGCCGCCTATGAAATCACCGAACACCTGATCCAGCTCGGCCACCAGCGCATCGGCTTCCTGTGGGGTGGCACTTCGCACCGTTCCTCCGGTGAGCGTTACGCCGGCTATGAGGCGGCGCTGAAGGACTACGGCATGACCGTGGACAAGCATCTGGTGGTGCCCGGCGACTACACCTTCGACGACGGTTTCCGTGGTGCACGCCGCCTGCTGGCGCTGCGCGAGCCGCCCACCGCGATCTTCGGTTCCAACGACGAAATCGCCGCCGGTGTGCTGGCCGCTGCCAAGTCGGCGGGCATGAACGTGCCGTATGACCTGTCCATTGCCGGCTTCGAGGACAGCCCGTTCTCGCGCCAGTCGTGGCCGCCGCTGACCACCGCCAAACAGGCCACCGAAGACATTGCCCGTCATGCCGCACGCCTGCTGATCGCACAGCTGCGCAGCGATGCCTATGACGAAGCTGCTTCGCCGCTGCACAACCAGGGCTTCGTGCCGCAGCTGGTGGTGCGCGGCTCCACCGCCCCGATGCGCCCGGCGGGCGCGCGGCCTCCCACGTCCGAGATCCCCTGAGACCTGCATGTCCCTGCCTGCTCCCCACGACACCCTGATGTTCCGCGAGGCCGCTGAAGCGGCCGACGTGATCGCCGCGCAGTTCGCGCGCAACCAGCAGGCAGTACAGACCCTGGCGGCCAGCCTGCGTGCGGCTCCGCCGCCGTTCGTGGTGACCTGCGCCCGCGGCAGCTCCGACCATGCCGCCACCTATGCCAAGTACCTGCTGGAAACGCGTCTGGGGCTGGTCACCGCGTCGGCCTCGCCGTCGGTGGGGTCGGTCTACGAAGCACCGCTGCAGCTGCGCGGCGCGCTGTACATCGTGATTTCGCAGTCCGGCAAGAGCCCGGACCTGCTGCGCAACGCCGAAGCGGCACGTGCCGCCGGTGCGCGCGTGGTCGCGCTGGTGAACGTGGAAGACTCGCCGCTGGCGCAGCTGGCCGAAACGGTGATTCCGCTGGGTGCGGGTGCCGAACGCAGCGTGGCGGCGACCAAGAGCTACCTGGCGTCGCTGTCGGCGATCCTGCAGCTGGTGGCGTACTGGAGCGACGACAAGGCGCTGATCGCCGCGCTGGACGCGCTGCCGGGAGCGCTGCGCGAAGCCTGGAACAGCGACTGGAGCGCGCTCACCGACGGCCTGGTGCCGGCACACAACCTGTTCGTGATCGGTCGTGGCCTGGGCCTGGGCGCGGCGCAGGAAGCGGCGCTGAAGTTCAAGGAAACCTGCGGCCTGCACGCCGAAGCCTACAGCTCGGCCGAGGTCAAACATGGCCCGATGGCGCTGGTGGGCCCGGGATTCCCGGTGTTGGCCTTCGCCCAACCCGACGAAACCGGGGCCGGCACCCGTGCGGTCGCAGCCGAGTTCGCCACCCGCAATGCGCAGGTGTGGCTGGCCGCGCCCGATGGCGACCTGGCCCAGCCGCAGTCTCCGCATCCGGCCTGTGCGCCGCTGCTGGTGGTGCAGAGCTTCTACCGCGCGATCAACGCGCTGGCGCTGCGTCGCGGGCATAATCCGGATTTGCCGCCGCATCTGAACAAGGTTACGGAAACCGTGTAATGAAGACCGTTCTGCGCAATGCCCGCATCCTGGCCGGTGATGAGTTCCGCGATGACCTTGCGGTGGTGATCGAGGATGGCGTGATCACGGCCCTGGTCAGTGACGCCGCGCCGCAGCTGGGCAGCGCCGACGAACAGGTCGACCTCGGGGGCGGCTGGCTGCTGCCGGGCTTCATCGACGCGCAGGTCAACGGCGGCGGCGGTGTGCTGTTCAACAACACGCCCGACGTGGACAGCCTGCGCACGCTGGCCGCTGCGCATCGTCGCTTCGGCACCACCGGCCTGCTGCCGACCCTGATCAGCGACGACGTGCAGGTGATGCGCACCGCGATTGCCGCCACCCGCGAAGCGATCCAGGCCAAGGTGCCCGGCGTGCTGGGCATCCATCTGGAAGGCCCGTATATCGCCCCGGCCCGCAAGGGCACGCACAACCCGGACAAGTTCCGCGTGCCCGATGCCGACGAGATCGCGATGGCGGCTTCGCTGGACAACGGCGTGACCCTGCTGACCCTGGCCCCGGAACGGGTGCCGCTGGAAAGCATCCGCGCGTTGGTGGAGCGGGGTGTGATCGTGGCTGCGGGGCATACCGCTGCCACTTATGAAGAAGCCAAGGCCGGGCTGGACGCGGGCATCCGCGGCTTCACCCATCTGTACAACGCGATGTCGCCGCTGACCGGCCGTGAGCCGGGTGCCGTCGGCGCTGCCCTGGAAGACCGCGACAGCTGGGTCGGCATCATCGCCGACGGCGTGCACGTGCACCCGGCCAGCCTGCGCGTGGCACTGGCGGCCAAGCCGCGTGGCAAGGTGATGCTGGTGACCGACGCGATGCCGCCGGTCGGCGCGGACGACCCCAGCTACGAACTGTACGGCGAGGTCATCACCGCCGTGGACGGGGTGGTGCGCAATGCCGCCGGGTCGCTGGCCGGGTCGGCGCTGGACATGGCCACCGCGGTGCGCAACGCGGTGCAGCAGCTCGGCCTGCCGCTGGAAGAAGCCGCGCGCATGGCGGCGCGTTACCCGGCGCAGTTCCTCAACCTGGATGACCGCCTCGGCGAGATCGCCGAAGGCTACCAGGCCGACCTGGTGCTGCTGGATGACGCGCTGCAGGTACGGGCGACCTGGATTGCCGGCCAGCGCGAGGACGCATGAACCGCGCCGCCGCACCGCGCATGGGCTCGATCGATGCCCTGCGCGGCATCACCGTGGCGGCGATGCTGCTGGTCAACAACCCGGGTGACTGGGCGCACGTGTATGCGCCATTGCTGCACGCTGACTGGCATGGATTCACCCCGACCGATCTGATCTTCCCGCTGTTCCTGTTCATCGCCGGCGTGTCCCTGGCCTTCAGCGTCGGCCCGCGTGCACAGGATCCATCGGCACGGCCGGCGTTGCGCCACGCGCTGCTCAAGCGTGCAATGCGCATCCTGGTCGCAGGCCTGCTGCTGCATGTACTGGCGTGGTGGCTGTTCGCGCTGCCGGCGTATCGGCCCTGGGGCGTGCTGCAGCGGATCGCGCTGTGCGTGGGGGCCGTTGGCCTGGTGGCGATCTACCTGCGCCCACGCGCACAGGCGGTACTGCTGGGCGTGCTGCTGCTGGGGTATGCGGCCCTGTTGTTGGCCGCGGACACGCTGGAGCCGTGGCATAACCCGGCCAGTCGATTGGACACGGCGTTGTTCGCGCCGTATCTGTACAAGTACGACCCGTTGACCGGTCTGGGCCATGATCCGGAAGGTCTGCTCAGCACGCTGGGGGCCGTTGCGACCACCTTGATGGGCTTGATCGCGGGTCGCTGGCTGCGTGACGGCCGGCAACGCGCGCTCGCCGTGCTGGGCATGGGCAGCGTGGTGCTGGGACTGGCGCTGGCCTGGCTGTCGGCGGGCCTGCCGTTGAACAAGAACCTGTGGACGCCCAGCTATGTGCTGGTGACCAGCGGCATCTCCGTTGCCGGTCTGCTGCTGGCGCACTGGCTGGTGGACCAGCGCGGCTGGCCGGCACTGGGCCGGCGCTTTGGCGTGAACGCCATCGCCGCCTACCTGGGTTCTTCGGTGATGGCGCTGGTGATGATCGCCAGTGGGGCGTGGGCTGCGTGCAACGCCTGGCTGGTTGCGCAGATGCCGCAGCAGCCCAGCCTGGCCTCACTGCTGTGCGCGGTGGGGTTCGTGCTGTGCTGGTGGGGCGTGGTCTGGTGGCTCGACCGGCGTCGTATTTACGTGAAAATCTGAGGCGCTCCGCCTCACAGTTCCTCCACTGGACCATCACACCTTCCCAGTAAAAGTACGCACCCAGGGCTGCGTAGTTTTACTGCAGCCGTCACGCGTAAGCCATGTTGTCCCGCCTATGGAAAAAGGATTGGGTCATGTGCTCCAGAATCGCGTTGCAGGCTCATCCGCTGGCGATCAGTACCCGCCACCTTCTTCGACTGCTCTGCGGCACGGCGCTGATTGCGGCCAGCGTGCCGGCCTGGGCCGGCTGTGACAACACCGCGCCCACCGCCGGCCAGACCGTGACCTGCACCGCCGATTCACCCAATCCGCAGACCACCCCGGTGGTGAGCGTGGTGGGGTCGGCCACGGTCACCCTCAATGTCCAGTCCGGTGCGCAGTTGGCGGTACCCACCGGGGGCGCGGTGTTGTTCGACGGCGGCGGTGGTCATGTGATCACCAACGACGGCACCATCAGCTCCGCCGCCGGCATTGCGATCGTGTCCAACCAGGCGACCCGCGTGGTCAATCGCGGGACCATCAGCGGCACCAACGGCGCGATCCTCACCGGACAGGGAGCCGACCAGCTGGAAATGCTGGGCGGCAGCATCACGGGTGGGGTGTTGCAGGGCTTCGGCAGCGACGCTGTGGTGTTCCGTGCCGGTACCGTTGACCGGATCGACCAGGGCGATGACCAGGACCGCTTTGAAATGAGCGGCGGCACCATTACCGGTGAACTGAACCAGAGCCGCGAGAGCGATGCCTTCCTGATGACCGGTGGCACCATCGGTTCGCTGGTCCAGGGCGATGGCTCGGATACCTTCCGCATGACCGCCGGCCACATCATTGGCGGGTTCGACGACGGCGACTATGCCGAGTTCACCGGTGGCCGCATCGGCCGGGTCAACATGCGTCTGGAAGACAATGTCTTTCTGATGTCGGGCGGCAGCATCGACGGCAACCTGGTGACCGGCTTCGGCAACGACACCATCGTGCTGTCGGCCGGCGATATCGGCGGCAACATCAGCGTCTCCGGTGGCAACGATGCGTTGACCGTCACCGGGGGCACGGTGCGCGGCAACGTGCTCATGAGCCTGGGCAATGACACGTTCGACTGGAGCGGTGGTGGTGTGCTGCTGGGCAATGTCGACTTCGGCGAGGGCGACGACCGCGCGCGGCTGACCAACCTCGGGCCGGACCAGGTGGGGTCATTCACCGGTTTCCAGGCGGCGCTTGGCAACGACCGGCTCGACATGAGCAACGTGAAGCTGGCCGGTGTGGAACGGCTGCTGGGCTGGGAGCAGGTCAACCTGACCAGTGCCAGCGAGCTGACCATGGACGGCACGCTGAGCCTAGGTGATGCCACCTCCGGCACCGGCACGCTGTCGGTGGGCGCAGGCAGCGCGCTGCTGGCAGGCGGCGGCAGTGGACGTGTTGCGGCGTTGGGCGCGGGCCAGCTGGCCTCAGTAACCAATGCCGGGCGTATCGATCTCAGCAACGGCGGTAGCAGCCCAGGCGACAGCTTCACCATCGCCGGCAACTACGTCGGCAACGGCGGTACGCTGCAGCTGCAGAGCGTACTGGGCAACGACGCCTCGGCCTCGGACAAACTCGTCATCGAAGGCGGCAACGCCAGCGGCAACACGGTGATGAACATTCTCAACGTCGGCGGCACCGGGGCCAGCACGGTCGCGGACGGCATCATGGTCGTGCAGGCCACCAACGGCGGCACCACCGCACCGGGGGCGTTCGCGCTGTCCAGCGGCATCTCGGTCGGTGCGTACGAGTATTTCCTGTTCAAGGGGGGTGTGAGCGCGGGCACCACGGAAAACTGGTATCTGCGTTCCACCATCGTGCCCGGGCCGGTTCCGGCCCCGGCACCAGCACCGGTTGTGGTGGCTGGGGAGCCGCCGCAACCACCGGCACCCAGCCCGTTGCTGGTGCCGCCTACACCGGAAGCACGCCGCCCTGTGAACATGGACGTGATTCCCATCTACCGCGTGGAAACACCGCCGTATGCAGTGGTGCCACCGCTGCTGCGCGAAGCCAGCATGGCAAGCCTGGGCACCTTCCATGAGCGCCAGGGCGAACAGCGTCTGCTGCGCGGCGAAGGCGGGTTGCGTGCCGTGTGGGCCCGACTGATCGGCCAGAGCCACGAACAGACCTGGAAAGGTAATGCGCAGCCCGGTTTTGACGGTCACTTCGTCGGCGTGCAGGCCGGTGCGGATCTGTATGCGCATGCGGGTGACACCCGCGACCAGCTGGGGGTGTTCGTGGGGCGCAATCGCGCCAAGGGTGACGTGACCGGTTTCGCGCTGGGCTGGGAAAACGTGGCGGCCGGTCAATCGCGACTGGATGACGAACACGTCGGCCTGTACTGGACCCGCGTCGGCGAGAAGAACGGTTACCTCGATGCGGTGGTGATGCAGAGCCGCTACGACGGCAGCAGTACCTCCATCCGCGGTCTGGGCGTGGACCTGGACGGGAAGGGCACGACGGCATCGCTGGAAGTGGGCAAGCCGCTGTTGCGCTTTGGCCAGTCCGCCTGGTGGCTGGAACCGCAGCTGCAGGTGATCTGGCAGCGCACCGACATCGACGACACCGCCGATGAAGTGTCCGTGGTGCGCATGCACAACGACAACGCCTGGACCGGACGTGCCGGGTTCCGTCTGGCCGGTGACTACGGGTTGGCCGACAACGGCTGGCAGCCGTACCTGAAAGTGAACTACTGGCACGGCTTCAGTGGCGAGGACACCATCGACATCGGTGGCGATCCGCTGACCAGCGAGCAGGCCTTCCGCGCCCTGGAAGTGGGGGTGGGCGTGGTCGGGCGCTTCAACGCCAACGTCAGTGCCTTCGCCGTAGCCGACTACACCCGTGACCTGGGCGGCGATGCGCAGAAGGAGCGCAAGGTGGTCGAGGGCACCATCGGGCTGCGTTACGACTTCTGACGTGCCGCCTTGATCGCCTGCGTGCGCGCCCGGTTGAGCGCATCGCCAATGGCCGGACCCTTCAGATGGGTCAGGTCAAGGTCGCGCGCCTGCACCGCCAACGCCGCGGCATGCACGCGCTTGAGCGTTTCACCCTGCGGATAGTCGCTGTCCTCGAAGCCGAGGCGACCGCGCTTGTCGGCTTCGCAGCAGAGTGCGATCCGGGCCACGCGTTCGGGGCGGCGGAATGCATCGAAGCGGCCGAGCAGTTCAAGAATCGTCGCATCGCGCAGTTCGTCGATGCGGTGCACGTTGAGATGGTCGCGGCACACCGCTTCAGCGAGCTGGCGGTGTTCGACCGGGACTTTCAGGCGTTCGCATAGCGACTGCAGCGGTTCCAAGCCGCGCTGTTCGTGCATGAGATGGCGCGGCCATTCGGCCTCGGGCGTGAGGCCCTTGCCGAGGTCGTGGGTGAGCGCGGCGAAGCCAATGAGGTCATCGCCCGGTGCCAGCTTGGCGGCCATGTCGCTGACCATTTCCTGGTGCACGCCGGTATCCACTTCGGGGTGGAACTCCGCGCGCTGCGGCACGCCGTACAGCGCTTCCAGTTCCGGCAGTACCGCGCCCAGCGCGTTGGCCTCATGCAGGGTGCGCAGGAAGGCGGACGGTTGCGCGCAGGTGAGGGCGCGGCGCAGTTCCTGCCAGACCCGTTCGGGCACCAGAGCGTCCAGTTCGCCACTGGCGGCGATCTCGCGCATCAGGTCCATCGTTTCCGGGGCCACGGTAAAGCCCAGCGGCGCGAACCGCGCCATGAAACGGGCCGCGCGCAGCACCCGCAACGGGTCTTCGACAAAGGCCGGGCCGACATGGCGCAGCACGCGCTGTTCGATGTCACGTGCGCCGCCATATGGGTCCACCAGTGCACCGCTGGCTTCATCGCAGGCGATGGCGTTGATGGTGAAGTCGCGGCGCAGCAGATCGTCTTCCAGCGTCACCGACGGGTCGGCATCGACCACGAAGCCGCGATAGCCGCGGCCGGATTTGCGCTCGGTGCGGGCCAGTGCATATTCCTCGCCGGTGTCCGGGTGCAGGAACACCGGAAAGTTCTTGCCCACGGCCTTGTAGCCCTGGGCTTCCATCTGCGCCTGGGTGGCACCGACAACCACCCAGTCGTGGTCGCCGGGCGTGCGATTGAGCAGGCGGTCGCGCACCGCGCCGCCGACAAGATAGATCTTCATGCGCGCATCATACGGTAGCGCCGGCCGTTGGCCGGCCCAGGCGATGTGTGGGCCGGCC
>NZ_JASCOZ010000075.1 GCF_029960115.1 Stenotrophomonas sp. PS02289 | reverse complement strand
GCCCTGCGTGGCTTCGACCCACCAGGCACCACGAAGCCACGCAGGGCGTGGCTCTACGGACCGGGCACTGACACCGGCACCGCACCGGGCATCGTCACGGCCGCAACAACACCTTCCCATTACGCCCCGGCTGCAGACTGGCCTTGGCCGCCTCAGCCACCTGGTCCAATCCAAACACCGCATCCACCGGCAAACTGAGCCCACCTTCAGCGGCCAGCTTCAACAACTCGCCGACCAGCCGACGCTTGTTCTCGGGAGCCATATCCTGGCTGACCTTGCTCCCCCAGAACCCCTTGATCGTCGCCTGCTTGAAGATCACATCACCGGAGCCGATCTGCATCGGCTCACCGGTCATCGAGCCAAACGACACCAAAGTCCCGCCCTCACCCAGCAGGCTCACCAGCTCACCACTGGCCTTGCCGCCTACCGAATCCACAGCCGCGGCAGCCCCGCCCTCGCCCAGTGCGGACTTCACCTGATCCAACCACCCCGCCTGCGCGGTCGAGTACGTATGTTCGATCCCCAAGGCCTGCATCTCCGCCACGCCCTCATCGCGACGCACCAGATTGAGGCAATGCACACCGCGCGCCCGCGCCAGCATCGCCAGCGCCTTGCCTACGGCGCCATTGGCTGCGTTCTGCACGATCCACTGGCCGGGCTTCACCTGCAGGAATTCCAGCAGCATCAGCGCGCTCAGCGGCATCGCAATCAACTGCGCCGCCGTGTTGTCGTCGATGCTGTCCGGCATCGGAATGACCATCCGTGCCGGCGCGATGAACGCCTCCGCCCAACTGCCATGCACGGACGCCGCACTGACCCGCTGCCCGATCTGCAGCCCGGTCACGCCTTCGCCCAGGGCATCAATCACCCCGGTGCCCTCGCTCCCGCCCACCGCCGGAAGTGCCGGCTTGTACCCGTACTGCCCACGCACCGTCCACAGGTCATGGTTATGGATGGGGGCGAGCACCGTGCGGATGCGGACTTCGCCTGCGCCGGGCTCAGGCAGGGGCACGTCCCCGCCATGCAGAACCTGGGTGGGATCACCAAATGCGTCATGGACAGCGGCGCGCATCAGCGGATCTCCGAATAGAGGAAAAGTGCGGGCATGGGGTCTCCTTCAATCAAACATCAACGACGGTAACGGTGCTCAGCCACCACGATCGCGCGCGGTGCACGCCACGCGCGGGCACGCAGCATCAGGGTCTGCAGGAACAGCAGCGCGGCAATGCCCAGTGCCAGCGGCGCAATCGTCTCCGCCCCGGGCAAACGCCAACCGGATTGCTTCACATACACCCCCACCAGCGCCCAGATCACCGCAACCGGATAGGCATAGTGGCCACGCAGCAGCAGATTCATGCACCAGGCCAAGAGCGTGGCCAGCCCCAGCAGCACCAGGCTCCACGGCAGCATGTTGCCGGTGTCCAGCCACCGGTACGCGACGATCACCTGCGCGGTGTTGAGGAAGGCGGCCATGCTCAGCCAGCCGGCATGCAGCGCCAGCGGATAGGCCGCGAACGCCCGCTGCCCGGCGGTGGCCGTGAGCGGCGCAGCCCTGACGGCGGCAACCGCCAGGCACAGCAATGCGCCCCAGATGATGGCCAGCGCCGGCAGGAAGGCCTGCTGCGAGAACACCGGCATCCACACCGCCGTCAACGCGAAACCGGCGGCGGCCCACCCGCGTACGCCCGCATTGGCATCCGGCACCCGCCGCCGCAGTTGCCACAGGCCGAACACCACATCGAGCAGGAAGATCACGCCCCAGATGGAAAACGCGTAGCCGGCCGCCACCAGCAGCGTCGGATAGCGGTCTGAGATCGCCCCATTGGTGGGGCCAAACTGGCCACTCTGCGACAGCCACGCCACCACCGGCATGGCCAAGGCGGCCAGCAACACAATCCACCGCATGTACCTGCTCCTGCAAAAAGACGGCACAGGGTACCCGGCCGTGGGTTAACGCGGTGCCACGGCCAGCCGTCTGGCCGCAAGCGCGGAATTCAGCTGAGGTGCCACCCCAACAGTCGCAAGGACTAGATCCGGAGCCGGGGTAGAGGCGGTCGCAAGACGCCTGCCGATATCAACGATCAGCACGCGCACGCATGACTCACAACCGAAGCCGCGCTCCTACGAGATACCCCAGACGCCGTATCGCGCTACCTGACTCACAACGTCAACGTCTCGGGCAACTGTCCAATCCTCCATCAAGCGCAGCTATTCGAGTCCATAGAGGAAGTCCCAGAACTCCTTCCACAGCTTAGTGGCACGCCCCTTCACTCCCTTGCCAAACAACGCGACAACCGAGGCAATCACTGCACAAGCAAGCAACGCCGCTCCCACCACCAGCCCAATCCAGCCCGGCAGGTAGGAATACATCCACATCCCGAGCGCGGCAGCACCGATGCAAAGGATAAATGCATGAACTCGACTCACTCCATTATCCCCTCCTTACATGAGGCGAACGCTCACGCAAAATGCAATCCATCACGCACGAACCCTACCGCCCTTGGCACAGCCTGAATTGTCATCTTCAGTCTCTTTGATTGAATCATCCAACCGCACTTCACGACCGGAAAATCCGCCGGCCGCCGCCTAATGATCCGGCTGACGCGCCCCGATGGAGTTTAAACTAGAACTAGAACTGGAACCGAGCACGAGCTCCAATCGCCAACGCGACCAGCCATCCAAGCATTAGGCGCGCACAGTCCATGCCCAAAGCGCGGAAGTGTTGCCCCGACTTTCGAGCAACCCGTGAGTAGCCGAAGAAGCCTGCAAATCGCCCATACCCCGCCGCTTGGAGGAAGAACTTTTTCGCCTTCGCTGCATCCATGGGTTCACACTCTTCAAAGTACTGCCCATAGCCGAGAATCAGTTCAGGACTCATTTCGTAGCTGGAAGACAAGTCAAGAAACTTCAGCGACTCCGAGAAGCGCTTTCGCTTCAGGGAGACTCGAGCAAGGTTGAGGAAGGTCATCGCACCCGGCGAGAGGATCGAGGCCTGCCTGTAGTCATTCATCGATTTAACGAGATCAACCTGAACGCCCTTTCCGCCATCCTCGTACACAAATGCGCGGCACATGAAGCCATCCAGACGATCCTCGACATCGTCAGACGCCACAAGCGCCTACGCCAGAGCGAGAGCTTTGCTGGCCTCGCCCTTCTGAAGCAGCTTGACCGCGATCTTGAAGTCGGGATGTACTCGCCTCAAACGCCATCTCCCCCCGCGTCAACTACAAATCGCAACGGCAACCGCGAACTAGTTCGGGTACTGTGCGCCATCCAATTCACACGAGCTGGCTGAAACCATGACGTTATCGCCGGACTGCAATTCAAGTATAAGCACGATACCGCGCCCACTTGGATCGTCAGCAACCGACACGGCATTGACAGAATTGCTTGGCCCCCACGGCTCACTCCTATCGAAGGATACCGCTCTGACGCCCTTAAGGAGCAATGTCCGCTGGCTCGAGGCATCCAGGAGTGCCAACTCCACCGTCGCGCTTTCCCATTCCACGCTGATGGAAACCAGCATCCAATCATGCATGTCACCGACCTCAATTGGATTTTCGCAGGACTTTAGCGCTCGACTATCGTGAATGCCGATCGCGTTGTTGCATCGAACGCAAAACGCAAGATGGAAACACTAATGAGTGGCTGACCTGACTCGAATTCGCAATGCTTGACGAAGGCAACTTTCGCCTCAGCAAGATCACTACCGGCAAAGTACAAGCTGAAGCGGTCCTGATACTCATCGACGTCTTCATCAAAGAAGCTGGAGAACACCCAGTATTGGCCCGCATCGTCCTTTGCCAGAATTCGACGCGGAACGTCATAAAAATCCCTGTAATCAACAATTGTGAAATGACTGCCTTCAAGTGTGATCAATTGACCCCATCCCTCTAACGGCACTCACACTCCCGCCCAGCCATTGGGCTCACTCCTCAAGGCGAACAAGAACGCCATCCACACGCTCAAACGCGGCACCTTCGCATGAGTCCAGCACACTTACGACAGAACGGTCATAGTTGGCGATTGTATTCACATCGTAGATTTCGATGTTCGTCGCGTTACCAAGGTATTCCTCGTCCTCGTCCCCGCAGAAGAATCGCCAACCGCTATCATTTTCGTCGATAGACTCTTCTCGATAGCAGTATCCAACCATCTCGCCATCAACCGTGATCCTGTCAGTTGCCATGCAACTCCCGTAGCCAACTGCCAGATGGAGGATCTGATCTGGCGAAAGTCGAAACTTTTTCATAGGTACCTCATCTCTTCTTGTCTTCAAAGCGATGACTGCGATTCGAGCTCGGATCTTCAAGTTGATACTTATCAGGATTGTTCATGCGATCGTTGAACTGCTTCTGAGTGAGCCCCTGAGACTCTGCCTTGGCTTTCTCGGATCGGTGTTCGTTCCCAGTCTTGTGACCCAAGTCGGGCTTGCCATCAATCGGCCTTTGCGTATTTGGATCGATTGCACGCCCATCTTCAGTTCTCGGGGCTCTTTTTTCCACCTCCGCCCTTACATCCTTGCGAATGTATGGACGCCTCAGCCCCTTCTCTGACTTGATCGCAAACTTGACCACGCCAGCAATCTTTCCGGGTGGTAGCGCTGCAGCGATCTGGTCCCCAGCAGGCATTGACTCAATTGCCTCACCGGGAGCAGGAGCGTTGGCCGGTCCCGAAGTAAAGTATGCACCAAGACCAAAGATGATCGGTGCCAACCAGCCCAGACGCCCATCCGGATCAGTGAACTTGTAAGGATTACTGTTCGCATAGCGATACCGACTGAACTGCACCACTGGCTGCTGATGCGCAGTCACCGGATCCACACTCAAGAATGCCCCGGTCTCCGGATCCATGTACCGCTGCTGCATATAACTCAGCCCTGTAGCCGAGTCAGACACATGCCCGGTGTACCCCGGCCCATCCTTCACCGCGCCACCCACCACCGCTCCATACGGCTCATACACCGTCCGCTCGATCACCACGCCATTAGCGTCGGTCACCGCCACAGGCGAGCCCAGTGCATCGGTATGGATGTACTCAAACGTCTCAGCAGCGCTGACGGTCAGGCTGGCAACCAGCCCGATCGCCAGCAGCGCAGTCTTGCGCAGCCGCGCTCCCAGGATTCCCTTCATGCCCAGCCCTCGCGTGTCGGCCGAAGTCGTCATCGGATTCAGGTCCTTGTCCATGGCCATCACAGTCCGCTCGACCAGGCCGAGCATGCGGTCGCGTTGCAGGAGCGCACGGTGTAGGGGCGGCTGCAGCGGTCGTCATAGCTGTAGGCTGCGGCAGTGGTGGTGTCGATCAATCCAGTGCCGCTACGAATCTGGTAATACGTCGCCCCTGCCGAAAGGTTCCAGGCCACCGCGCACTGGGTGGACGTGTTACGCGTCAAGCGCAACCCTGTCGGCACTGGCGGCGCACCAGCGATGGTGACTCCAGCAACGCCGGAGTTGGCACCGCAACCGGCCGGATTGCAGGCGCGTCCACGGTAGTAGAACGTGCCACTGGCTCCCTTGGTCAGGCTGACAATACGTTCGTAGGAAATCAGGGTCCAGTTGGAACCGTCGCTGCTTTCATCAATCTGGTAGCCGGTGGCGTCGGCTACCTGCCCCAGCACCACGCTGTAGGCTGCACCCACGCCCGCGGTCCCAGGCGCGCTGATGCTTGGCTGGCTCGGGGGGCCAATGACCCGAACCGTCGCGACTGCCGACCACGGTCCGCAGCCTCCCACATTACAGCCACGCACCTGATAGTCCCACTGCGCGGGACCACGTCCGCCCAGCAAGAGACTCGGTGGCGCTGAGGCATACACGGTAGTCCAGCCGCCGCCATTGGCGCGCTCCACCACCTCGTAGTGGGTGGCTGCCGCAATGCCGCCCCACGACATGGTAATGGTGGTGCTGTACGAGGTACTGCCCAGGCTGATCGCTGTCACGCCAGTCGGCGGCAGCGTTACCACAATGGTGGCCGTTCCACTGGCACCACTGCAGCCGGCGTCATTGCACGCGAAGGCACGGTACGAATAGGTCGCGGCTGCACGCCCGCTGATGACCAGTTGCGTCGCACTGATCCGGTCGATCTCGGCCCACGCACCACCATTGGTCTGCTGCTCAATGCGGTAGCTGCTGGCCTGGGCTGCCGCCGCAACCGTCAGGGTGAAGCTGCCGTTGTAGCTGGTTGCGGGCACGGAGACGCTGGTCGCAGGCGGAGCATAAAGCGCCACCACGACGGCTTCGGCCGAGTAGCCGGTGCAGCCCTGAGGGTTACAGGCTTTTACGCGGTAGCGGTAGGTGCCGGCAGGCTTGCTGGTAACCGCGAAAGCGGTCGCTGCCGAATCGGCCAGTACCGTCCACGCGCTGCCGTTGAAGGTCTCCAGCACGTAGTTGGCGGCACCCTGCACATCAGCCCAGTTGAGCGTGTAGTTGCCATTGATACCCGAGGCCGGTGCGCTCAGAACCGGCGTACCCACCGGGCCCACGTCTACCTGGGTGATCGCTTCCACACCCCAGTTACCGCACAGGCTGCCATTGCAGGCACGGCCCCGATACCGGTAGCTGCCACTGCCCTTGCCACTCACCGCCACCGAGAGCGCATTACCCTGGTAGATGCCCTGCCACTGCCCGCCCACACCTTCCTGCACCTCGTACTGCTGCGCACCGGTCAGCGCCTGCCACTGCACGGTGTAGCTGCCGTTGGCGCTGTAGCTAGGCGCGGTCACCACGAGTGCGGCTGGTGCGATGTCCACCTTGCGGCGACCGACCAGACTGCCGTTCAACTGCACGTAGTCAATGGCCTTGGCCTGGCGCTGGTCGTGCTGGTAACGCAGTACGCCGTCCTGCCCGTACATGGAGCGGATCTCGCCTGCACCGGAACTGGCCAAGGTACGGCGGCCATGGGCGTCGTACTGGTAGGCCTCTTTGCCGGTGACTTCGCGCAGACGGTTTCCGTAGTCGAAGCGGTAGGCCACACCGTTGCGGATGTTCAGGTTTCCGCGCGGGTCGTAGCCCAAACCCGTCACAGTGGCACCGCTGTTCACATCGCGAACGTTGGTCAGGCGGTTGGTGTGGTCGTAGTCGAACACCTGCTGGCGCGTCCCGACGGTGGCGGCGACGATGTTGTCCAGCACGTCGTAGTTGTAGTTGGCATTGCCGAAGCTCGGCGCAGTCACAGTACGCAGGCGGTCCAGGCCGTCGTACTGCATGTCGCGGTTACCCGGACCGCCCGGCAGGCCGTCGCTGATGGCAGCCACGTTGCCGTTTGCATCGTAGTCATAGCCATCGTCGATCACTTTCCCCGCGGTGCTGTTATCCAAGCTGCGGTCCGGCAAACCACGCGAGTTCTGGGTCATCTGGTGGGTCACACCATTGCCGTAGGTGAAGCTGCTCATGCCACCGTTGGCGTAGTAGCGCACGTTGCTGGCGAACGACCCGGCTTTGGTCGGCTGGCCCAGCGCATTGGGGCTGTAATCGATCAGGAAGCCTGAGGGCTGCAACAGGGTGGAGAGTGCACCGTTGGCGTCATAGCCGTAGCCCAGCGCCCACGGCTGTGCACCGTCGTACACCACGGTTTCCGCCGTGGCCAGGCCGCGCAGGTTGTACTGGTACTCGTTGACAGTGGCTGCGCCGTTGTTGCGGGTCGTCACGCGCTTGACCTTGCCGCCCGGCCAATACGCCCAGTCCTGGTCGCCCTGCCCGTCCGAGAACCGCAGAGTGAGCAGGCGGGCCATGCTGTCGTAGCTGCGGTCGGCACGCGACGCCGACGCGTATGCGGCCGAGGTATCGCATTGCTGGCCCAGCAGGGTCAGGCCAGCGGCCGACCACAACACATTTCCAACTGCGTCGTAACCGACCACGGTCGCGCCGGTTTCGGGCTCCATGGTCTTGCACAGGCGCTGGCCGGCGTCATACACGTACTGCCTGCGCACGCTGACGCTGCTGTCGCCATTGCGGCGCAGAATGGACAGCGGCTTGCCCAGCGCATCGCGGGCGATCTCGGTGACCGCGCCTTCGGCGTGACTGATGCGCACCGGCATGTCCTCGCCCGGCTGGCCGTACATCAGGTACTGGGTCGTGGTGGTGATGCCGCGCGGGTTCACTGCCTGCACGCCACCGCCATACAGCCACTGGGTGGTGGTGACCAGCCGGCCCAGTTCGCTGTCCTGCTCGCTGCGAATGGTGCGACCCAGTGCATCGTAGCTGGTGTAGCTGCCTGCGTAGGCCGAGCGGTAGTCGGTGGCGTTGCGGGTGGGGTATGAGGCGAACACCGGGCGACCATTGGTGTCGTAGCGGGTCACGGTCTGGCGCACGGTACCTGCCGGGTCGGCCAGGTCGTACGTCTCCTCCAGCACGGGACGCCACAGGGCGTCGTAGTAGCTCACCGAACGCGCGTTGCCGGTGCTGGACACGCGCTTCCAGTGACCGCCTTCCAGACCGACTTCAGCCCCGCCTACCGGTGCAAAGCTGCTGGTGGTCGCGTTCCACGCCACGCTGTCGTTGGCCGCTTGAGTGGCTACGGTGATGCGGCCCATGCTGTCGTAGTCATAACTGCGGCTGGCCCCGTTGGGCTCCACCACGCTGCGTACCCAGCCATTGTCATCGACAGTGAGCGTGGTGCTGGTGCTGTCCGGGAAGTTGATGCCCTGCGGCAGGCCACGCTTCCAGCTTGAAAGACTGATGGTGTTGTTGTTGGCGTCAGTCAGCGTGGCCAGCGTGCCGTCGGTGTTGTAGCCCAGCGTCTGCTGCAGCAGACCGAAGGCGTAGGTGCGCTGCGGGCGCGAAGCAGCGTCGAACTCGGTGCGGTTGGTTTCGATGTCTACGCCGGCCGTTTCCTGCGAACTGCGGGACACCTGACCCAGCACCCAGCGGGCGGTGTCATCGAAGTAGCTCGTGCGCAGCACGCGGGCGTAGCCCAAAGTGTTGCTTTCCGTACGAACGGTGCCACGGGCGTGCACGTCGAACAGGTTGGTGTCGGTGACGAAGGTCACGCCGTCCTGGGTCAGCGAGGTCTGCTTGACCGGGCGAATGCGCGTGGAAAACGCATCATCTGCCGCCGTGAACGTGCCATGGCTGTTGGGGAATGGCATGGACGGCGCTTCGGCCTCAGTGACGTAGGCATTGCGCGTCACCTGCACGATCTGCCCATCGGGAGCGCGTACCGCCTGCTCGAGCAGTTGACCTTCGTTCTGGCTGACGTGGATGCCAAATACGTTGTGACGGCGGGTTCCGTCGGGCTCCACCACAGTGGCCACAGTCGTATTCGGAATGCCAGAGGTGTAGCCGCCGCGCTCATACGACCACACCTGGGTGCCGAGGCCCGGTCCGCTCAGGGTCTTGGTCTTCAGCGCAAACAGGTCAATGGATGAAGCTATCCGCTGGTAGTACCGACCTCCAACGGAACCACAGGCATTCTGCGGAATACCTGTTCGGCTGCGCCGCACGTACTCAAAGTCAAACTGGCCACGGGTGCCAGCTGGATGGGTCGCAACCAGAGTGAACGTGGACTGCTCATAGTCGGGCTTGGTGCAGAAGCTGGGGTTACCGTCCCAGCTGCCGTACTCGGGGTTCAGTCCCCCGTAGCCCAGATCGGTCCACGCGTACGAATAGCCAAACTGGCTGCCATCGGGTTGCACCACCGCGCGCAGACGCGGCCAGCGGTTGAATCCCATCGCACCCGAGCCTTCGTCGTACTGGTAGGTCCAGGTACGCCCATTGGCGGTTGCACTGGCAATGCGGTTGCCGCTGTAGCCTAGCGAGATGGCGCGTCCGTCGCTGCTGCGGATGCCAGTGAGCAAGTCACCGGAGTAGTCATAGGCCACCCAGTTGCCATGCCGGTCCTCTACTCGGCTGGCCAGCAGCATCACCCGCACCATGCCAAAGCCTGAGTCACCGAAACTCATCGGCCCCATGCTGCGCTCTACGCCGATGTTGAAATAGTAGCGATTGCCCTGCCCGTCCACGCCGACGAAGCCTTCGCCGGGATAGCCGTTGGCCAGGTTGGGCAAGCAGGAGAATCGCAGGTTGCCGCGCGTGCCCCAGTTATAGGTCGCTCCATCGGTCGGACGCGGGTTGTTGGTCTCCGCGGTGCCGATGTACAGCAGTTCCTGGTCACCTTCGCCGGGAATGTGCGCCGAATTGCCTGACCACGCCTCGTAGAGATTGGCCATGGTGGGGATCTTGGGCGTGAACAACTGGCTGCAGCGCCCAGTCGTGCCGTTGCTGGAGACGTTCCACTTCGCCGTGGATTCGAAGGTGCCGCTGATGTACGGCACTTCCACATCCCAGCTGCCAAAGCCACCCCAGGGCTGCCGGTCCTTGAACGATTGCACCGCGAAGCGGCGCTGCAGGCGCACGGGCAAGGCGTTGTTGCCGGGCAGATCGATATCGGTGACAACGAATTCTGCGGACCCCGAGCTCAGGTTGACCTGCTCACCGAACAATTCAGAGGTGAGCGGCGAGACCTGCTCACCGGTGCGGATGCGCTTGAAGTATTCGGTGTGCGGCGTGATCGGGCTCGCAGCCCCAGCCGTTCCGCACATTGCCACCAGACAGACACCCAGCCACGCTTGCCATTGCCAATTGCGCACGGAACGTTCCTTTCGTTCAGATGCGACGGGCAGCGCCAATCGTTCGGCGTTGCACCGACGTGTTTCATGGCGTTGTTACGGCAGTACCCCGCGCCGTCCTTTGCGCCCCCTGATGCCGGCACGCTGCTCGGTGCCGGGTTCACTCAGTAATAGCATCGGGGGATTGGCGGGTGCAAGTGCGTGGTCCGCCAGAATGGTTTGGTTGTTCCGCGAAGAGCAGCCGGGCAGAGCCCGGCTCTACGGGTCCGTGGTATCCACGGCGGGTCGCGCGGGGGTTAGCCCAGATCGTGCTGGTGGCGGTGTCCCATATGCTTCAACACCCCGTGCCCACCGACGAAGTGCCGCACCACCGGCGCATGCTCTCCCCGATGCAATGCCCGGATCCGCTCCTGATACACGCGATCCTCCGCGGTCACCCGCTCGTGCTGGCGCAGATGCTCCACCCACGAGCTGGTTACGAAATACTCCAGGTGAATCCCCGGCGTCGCGACGTCCTCAGCTACGCCCCACACCACCGCGCCGTCGCGGCGGCGAATGCGGCCCAACTCGCCGATCAGCGTGTGGAAAGCATCACGATCCGCCGCATCAACCCGGTACTCCACCGTGACCAGCACCGGGCCGCGATCATGCGACACCGGCTGCGCCAGTTCGGGTGCGGGCCAGGTGCCGGCCGGGCGCAGGTCGAGGGTCTCGGTGCCGGCAATGCGCACGCGCCACACCAGTAGCCCTGCTACCACCGCGCCGATGGCCGCGATGGTCAGCGCCAACGGAATGGAACTGCGCTGGGCCACGCTGCCCCAGCTGAGACCACCCGCCGCCATGCCCAGCGAGAACACCATGATGTACAGCGACAGCGCGCGTGCCCGTACCCACGGCGGCACCGCAGTCTGCGCAGCGATCTGCAGGGAGGAAAGCACCGTGATCCAGGCGAATCCGTTCACCAGCATCGCCAGCGGCAACACGACGATGCTGCGCACCCAGGCCAGGCCCAGCAGGCTCACGGCCAGCGCCACGGTGGCCAACAGCACCAGCAGGTCGCGGTCCAGCTTCGCACGCAGCGTGGGCAGCAGCAGTGCGCCGGCCACCGCGCCGATGCCGATGCAGCCGAGCAGGAAGCCATACAGTCCCGCCCCACCCTGCAGTTCGCCTCGTACCACCAGCGGTAGCAATGCGGTGGCCGCGCTCGCGAAGAAGAAGAACCCGGCGGATTTGATCAGCACCGCCTGCAATCGGCCGGCGCGCAAGGCATAACGCAGGCCGGCGCGCAGCCCGGCACCGAAACCTTCCGGCGGCAGTGCAGATGCTTCCGGGGCGCGCTTCCAGCCCCACAACACCCACAGCATCAGGCTGAAGCTCAGCGCATTGACACCGAACGCCCACGCCGGCCCCGCCTGCGCGACGATCAGCCCGCCGATGGCCGGTCCCAGCGAACGGGCAATATTGATGCCGATGGAATTCAACGCCACCGCCGAGGCCAGCATCGGTCGCGGCACCAGCTCGGACACCACGGCCGCCTGCGCCGGCATCGCCATCGCCGCACCGCAGCCCATCGCAAAGGTCAGCGCCACCAGTAGCGGCGGGGTCAGCAGGCCCAGCCCGCTCAACACCGCCAGCGCGGCCGCCACCAGCAGCATCCAGCCCTGGGTGATCAGCAGATAGCGGCGGCGGTCGACAATGTCCGCCAGAGTGCCGGCGGCCAGCGCCAGCAGCACCACCGGCACGGTAGTGGCCGATTGCACGAGTGCCACCATCAGCGGCGAACCGGTGCGCTCGGCCATCACCCAGGCGGCGGCGACGTCATTGATCCAGGTCCCGACGTTGCTGCCCAGAATGGCAAACCACATGGCGCGGAACAGCCGCACTTTCAGCGGCGACCATGCGCCATCGGCGGGAGCCGCGTCGGCGGCTGTGTGTTGTTTCTCTACCATTGCCATGCTCCTACTACCGAGGCAAACAGGGTGTTGCGTCCACCGCTCTGGCGCAGCCCGGGACCGGCTTCAAACCAGGCCAACTGGCCCTGCCACTGCCAGTGTGGGCTGGCCTTCCAGGTGGTTTCCCACTTGAACTGCTGACCGATGCGGCGCGCGGTGCCAGCACTGCCGGGTATCGCACTGAGCGGTGTGGGGGTGGTGTAAATGGCGTCGTTGCGCCGGTGCTTCCAGGCCAGCTGCCAGCCAAGCTCGGTGGTCAGCCCCGGGCGTGGTGTCAGCGTGAGTGTGGGTTGCACGTCGATCAGATTAGCGGGAGCCAGCAGGCTGGCCTCGCTGAAGTACGCCGCTTTGGGGTACAGCGCATTGAAGGTCTGCAGGCGTCCATCGCTCGGGCTTGCGTCACCGCTGGCGATGTCGGCCTTGATGCCCAGACGCGGTTGCAGTCGCCGCTCGGGAAAGCGCAGCCCGATGTCACTGGCGACGGTCCAGGCGCGGATATCCAGCGAACCCTGCGGCCGCGACAACGTGCCGTCCTGCACGACCACTTCCACGTTGGCATCCCAGCGCGGCTGACGGGCGAACAGACGGGTGCCGAGCGTGGCGCGGCGCTCGTCGCCCGTCACACCGGCAAAGCGCGCACCGTCACGGCCGTACCCGAGCAGGTACAGATCGATACCGCTGCCTGCGCTGGCACCGCGACGCGTGGCATAGGTGCCGAACAGGTATTGACCCTCGTCGCTGCGGTCGTCAAACGCACCAGGGCGGTTGTCGACCGGACGCAGCGCCAGCGTGTCCACCTGCCAGCGCGCGCTCTGCCACCGCCCGCGCACGCCATCGAAGGCGAGCCGGATGTTCGGACCATCGCGCACCGAAAGAATGCGCGAGCTGCCATACGGAATTTCCTGCCGGCCCAGCTGCAGACCGAAGGCCTCGCCCTGCCAGCGCACATAGCCCTGCTGCAGATCCAGCGCGCCCTGGTCGGTGCCGCCCGGCCCGCCGGCGCGGCCCTGCTCACCATGCACACCCAGCTGCGCGTAGCCCTGCCACTGCCCGTGCGTTACCTGCACCGAGCCCAGCGCGCGCAACAGTCCATACGCGTCCTCCACCCCACCCTGCACACCAAAGCGGGTGGGGTCGTAGTACATCCCGCGCAGGCGCAGTGAGGCATCCCACTGCACGCGGCTGCCGTTGGCGAGCAGGGTGCAATGGCCGCCAGCCGCACCGACGCAGTCCTGGGCGAACGCGGGAGCCGCCACGGCGGCCAGCGCCAGGCTTAGAACGCGAAGCACGAACAACCCAGCGCACCCCAGAACGCATTCGGCTCCGAGGTGGGCACCGCATGCGCGGCGGCGTGGCTGTGCGTGTGAGTGCGACATCCACCGGCCGCGTGTGCATGCATGTGCGCGTGCGCGGCCACCAGGCCTGTTGCCGCCCCGCCGACGTGGTAACCGCCGAAGTGATTCACCGGCGACCAGTCCGGCATCGCCGGCGGCAGCATCGGGGCCAGCGGGCCAAACTCGCCGTCGCCATGCACCACCCGGCCGCCCAAGACGGTCAGCACGCTGGTGATGTCGGCAATGGCGGCATCGTCCACCGCGAAGTAGTCCGACGACAGCACGCAGAAGTCGGCCAGCTGACCCACACCCAGCGTTCCCTTGCGACCTTCATCGCCGGAGAACCAGGCACTGCCCTGGGTCCACAGGCGCAGCGCCTCTTCGCGCTCCAGCAGGTTCTCTTCGCCATACAGCGACAGGCCACCGACCGTGCGCCCGGTCACCAGCCACGACAGCGCCACCCACGGGTTGTAGCTGGCCACGCGGGTGGCGTCGGTGCCGGCACCCACCGGCACGCCGGCCTGCAGCATGCGCCGCACCGGCGGCGTGTGGCGTGCGGCATCCGCGCCGTAGCGCTGCACGAAGGCCTCGCCCTGGTAGGCCATGCGGTGCTGGATGGCCAGGCCGCCGCCCAGCGCGCGGATGCGCTCGATGTTGCGCGGGGTGATGGTCTCGGCGTGGTCGATGAACCAGTGCAGGCCGTCGAACGGCACCTCGCGGTTCACCTGCTCGTATACGTCGAGGATGCGGGTGATGCTTTCGTCATAGGTGGCGTGGATACGGAACGGCCAGCGCTTCTCCACCAGCAGCCGCACCACGTCGTGCAGTTCCGGCTCCAGCCCCGGCGGCAGCTCCGGGCGCGGCTCGTTGAACAGCTCGAAGTCCGCAGCCGAGAACACCAGCATTTCACCGGCACCGTTGTGGCGCAGCAGGTCATCGCCCTGGCGCGGTTGCAGCAGCTCGCTCCAGCGCTGGAAGTCCTGCACCTCGCCGCCCTTGTTCTGGGTGAACAGGTTGTAGGCGATGCGCACGCTGAGCTGGTCGTCGCGGTGGAGCTGCTCGATGACCTGGTAGTCCTCAGGGTAATTCTGGAAGCCGCCACCGGCGTCGATCACCGAGGTGATGCCGAGGCGGTTCAACTCGCGCATGAAATGCCGGGTGGAATTGGCCTGGTATTCGATCGGCAGGCGCGGGCCCTTGGCCAGGGTGGCGTACAGGATCAGCGCGTTCGGCTTGGCCAGCAGCAGCCCGGTCGGGTTGCCCGCACTGTCGCGCACGATCTGCCCGCCCGGCGGGTCGGGGGTGTTGCGGTCGTAGCCGCAGGCACGCAGTGCGGCACCATTGAGCAGCGCGCGGTCATACAGGTGCAGCAGGAACACGGGGGTGTCCGGAGCCAGCGTATTGAGTTCTGCCAGGGTGGGCAGGCGCTTTTCCGTGAACTGCTCGGCGGTGAAGCCACCGACCACGCGCACCCACTGCGGTGCCGGCGTGCGGTCCACCTGCAGCTTGAGCATGGCCATCGCATCAGCGAGCGAACGCAGGCCGTCCCAGCGCAGCTCCAGGTTGTAGTTCAGCCCCCCGCGAATGAGGTGGGTGTGACTGTCGTTCAAGCCGGGTACCAGACGACGGCCACCGGCATCGATCACCTGGCCGGCCTCAAGACCGGCACGGGACAGTGCACCACGCACCTGCCCCTCCTCGCCCACGGCGAACACCCGGCCGTCATGCACGGCCAGTGCATCGGCCTGCGGCGTGGATGGGTCCAGGGTGGTGATGCGGGCATTACGGATCAGCAAGGTGCTCACGGAATTCTCCGAAGATTGGGCGAATGCACGACCGGCCATGCCCAGGGCCAGTGCAGCACCGGCTCCCAGCAGCAGGTCGCGACGGCTCGGCATCGCAGGGTCGTGGGTCATGTCAGTACTCCCGCGCCAAGCGCGTGCAGCGACCAGGCGCCGGGCCCGGCCAGCGCGATCGCCAGCAACGCCAACGACCAGAACAGGGGGTATTCCATGCCGCCGTGCATCCAGAACCAGCCCTTGGGCCGGGCCAACACGGCGGTGGACAGCAGAAACAGGGCGGCCAGTACGGCGGCGGCGCGGGTCTGCCAGCCCAGCAGCACGGCCACTCCGCTGCTCACCTGCAGCAGCGCCAGCAACAACGGCAACGGGGCCACCGCCGGCAGGCGATAGCCACGCAACTCATCGGCGAACCCGGTCAGACCGGGTCCACCAAACCAGCCAAACAACTTGCCCAGTGCATGCGGCAGCAGGAAGCCGCCGGCGGCCACACGCAGCAGCAACAGTGCCGCGTCCAGCCCGCTGGCCGTGCTCATGCTCAGTGTCCGCCTTCCTGCGCGCCAAACATGGTCTTGGCGTACTGGATGCCGATGCCGTAGCCACCGGCGTGTTCGCGGGCGATGCCGGTGGTCAGGCCGTAGGTTTCGGCACGGGCCCAGTCGCGCTGCAGTTCCAGCAGGTACTGCACCGAGGTCACCGGCACGGCACCGGCCTGCACCATGCGAGTCACCGCACGCTCGTGGGCTTCGTCGCTGACATCGCCACAGGCGTCGGTGATCACGTAGACCTCAAAGCCCTGTTCAATGGCCGACAGCACCGGACCGACGATGCACACGCTGGTCCACAGGCCCGCCAGCACGATGCGCGAGCGGCCGATGCGGTTCACCTCGTCGATCACCGCCGCGTCTTCCCAGCAGTTCATGCTGGTGCGATCAAACGCCTTCTGGCCCGGGAAGATCTGGGTCAGTTCCGGGAACAGCGGGCCCGAGAACGAAGCCTCGGCAACCGTGGTCAGCAGCACCGGCACCTGGAAACCGGCCGCGCCCTTGCCGATCAGTGCCACGTTGTTGCGCAGGGTGGCGATATCGATGGAGTGGGTGGCAAACGCCATCTGCGACTGATGGTCGATCAGGATCAGAGCATGGTTGGCAGGCGACAGCAGGGCGCTGCCGGGAACGGCGGTGGCGGTGGTCATGGGGAGTCCTTGGAATGCGGTGAGGGAATCACGCGACCGGGCGGTACACCCGGTGAACGCAGCGCGTGAGGCATGCCGGACATCGTCGCCTTGACGGGTGCGGCACCCTACCCTCGTTCGGCGGTGGTGCCGGCTACTCTTTCGGGGGAGCCCGTTCGCGCCGCCGCGTGGAGCCCCAGCGCCGCACCCGCCGCCCGAAGCGGCCACCATCCAGCGAGTAAGCCCCCGGGCCGAGCAACAGCAGGGCCAGCGCCACCGTCATCCACGGCCAGTGCAGCGCCGGGCCGGAACCGAGCAGCAGGGCGGCCAGCAGCGCCGCCATCGGCGTCAACCAACCCAACACCAGCAGCCCCACCACCACCGCGAGCACGGTGCTGCGCAAGGCCCACGGCGCAGTCCACTGCAACAACAGCGGCGCGCACAGCCCAAGACGCAACAGCACCAGACCCACGCCCGGGGCGCGGTCGGGGAACATCACGAAGAGTCTCTGCACCGCCGCACTCCATTCGGGTGCATTACCGATAACGCACCGAAGCGCCGAACGCCTGCCCCGAAAGAGTAGCCAGCGCCTGCCCCCTGCCTGACACAATGGCGGCATGTCGCACCCCACCCCGTCCCGTCTGCTCACCTGGCTGGCCCGTCCTGCGCGCCGCTGGGTGCTGGCCTGCGTGTGCCTGCTGCCTGGGGTGGTCACGGCTCAGGGATTGAATGCCTTCCAGCACACCGCCTGGGTGGTGGGCCAGGGCGCACCGGGTGACATCTGGGACCTGGCAGAGACGCCGGACAACGGACTGCTGCTGGCCACCGGTTCGGGCCTGTACCGGTTCGACGGCCGCCAGTTCACCCGCCAGGACGCACCCGACGGCGCGCGTTTCCCCTCCTCGAACATGACCACGCTGCTGCGCGACGCCGACGGCACGCTGTGGATCGCCTATTACAACGCCGGCATCAGCCGACTCTCCCCCGACGGCCAGCTGCGCCATTACCAGGCTGCCGAAGGTCTGCCCCCGGGCTTGATTCCAAAACTGGAGCGCGACGCCAGTGGGCGGCTGTGGGCGGCCGCCGATGGGGGATTGCGCTGGTTCGACGGCGAGCGCTGGCTTCCGCCCACTGCGGCCATGGGCATTGGCGATGTGCCGGCGCAATGGGCGTTGCGTGATGCACAGGGCACGCTCTGGCTGCTGGCCGGTGGTCAGCTGTGGCGTCTGCCCGCGCATGCTGCCCGCTTCGAGGCGCTGGGCCTGCCGGTTTCCCGCTTGTCGGCGCTGGCGCTGCGGGGTGATGGGCAGCTCTGGTTGGCCGACCGTCAGCACGGGGTGATGCCGGTCGCCGATGTCCACGGCCTGTTACCCGACGCACAGCGGCGCGCGGCCACGCTGCCGGACCTGCGCGCCGCCCGCCTGCGCTTTGCCCGCGATGGCAGCCTGTGGGGCAGCTTCATCGCCAATGGGGGCGTGTTCCGGGTCAGCTTCGACGCCGGGCGCGCGCCGCGCGTCGAGCGCTTCGATGCCGCACAGGGGCTCACCTCGACCACGGCCGTCCCGCTGCTCGAGGACCGCGAACACAACCTGTGGGTGGGCACCAACCTGGGCCTGAACCGCTTCCGCGAGCACGACGTGCGGGCGCTGCCGCTGCCCGGCCCGGCTGATCCGCTGCGCACGCTGTATCGCGCGCCTGACGGCAGCGTGTTCGGCTATGGCGAAGATCTGCAGCCACTGGCACTGCAGCGCGACCTGTTGTCGGCCCCGATGGGGACCTGGCGGCAAGCGGCAACGCGGTTCGCGGGGTCCATCTGGCTGCTGGGTCCGGACTTCGTGCGCCTGCGCCACGCCGCTGTCAGCGCAGACCTGCACCCGGGCACCCCCGGCGCGCGCGACCTGCGCGCGATGGTCTCGGTCTCGGCCGATGACGCGTGGTTTTGCTACGGGGCTGACCGCATCGTGCATTACCAAAAGGGCCAGTGGCTGACCGACGCGCGGCTGCCTGCGATGGCGTGTTCCAGCCTGGCCAGCGGTCCACAGCAGCAACTGTTGATGGGCTTTCCCGATGGCCATCTACGTGTGCTGAAAGCAGGCACGTGGCGGCACTACGGGCAGGCGCAGGGTCTGGATGTCGGCCCGATCTCGAGCACCGCGCTGATCGGCACCCGGCTGTGGGTCGCCGGCGAGAACGGCCTGGCGCTGCTCGGACCCGACGGCTACTTCCACAGCGCACGCGCCACCACGCCCGGTCTGTTTGAAGGCATCACCGGCATCGTCCAGGACAGCAACGGCCAGTACTGGCTTAATGGTGCACGCGGGCTGGTGCGCATCGAGGGCAACAGCCTGGCCACGGCCACCCTGGAAGGCCGCGCGGTGGACCCGCGCCTGTTCGACACCATCGACGGCATGCCCGGCATCGCCGCGCAGAGCACACCGGTGCCCAGTGCGGTGCTGGCGCCGGACGGACTGCTGTGGCTGTCCACCAACCAGGGCCTGGCCTGGCTGGACACCCTGCACGCCGCACCGCGCACGCCGGCCCCGCAGCCGCGCATCAGCCAGGTGTCGTGGACCAACCAGCAGCGCCCACTACGTGACGGTGACGTGCTGCCGGCGGGGACCACCCAGCTGCAGATCGACTACACCGCCGTGTCGCTGACCCGCCCCGAGCGTACCCGCTACCGCTATCGGCTTATCGGCCTGGACGAACAATGGCAGGAGGCTGGCACGCTCACCCGTGCCTTCTTCACCAACCTGCCGCCCGGCAGCTACCGCTTCGAGGTGATGGCCGCCAACCAGGACAGCGTGTGGAGCGAGCATCCTGCGCAGCGTGCGTTCCGCATTGCGCCCATCTGGTACCAGACGCTGTGGTTCAAGGCGCTGTGCGTGCTGGCGGTGCTGGCCGCCATCGTGTTCGCCGTGCGGCTGCGCAGCCGTCGCCTGACCCAGCTGGTGCGTGCACGCCTGAAAGAGCGCCATGCGGAGCGTGAACGCATCGCGCGCGAACTGCACGACACCCTGCTGCAGGGCACCCAGGGTCTGATTCTGCGACTGCACGCGGTCAGCCACTCCGAACACGCCCATCCGGCCGTGCGCGAGGCACTGGAAACCGCGATGCAGCAAGCCGAACAGGCATTGGCCGAGGGCCGCGAACGGGTCAGTCTGCTGCGCGACGGCTCCACCGGGGATCAGGACCTGGGCGCGGCACTGGTCCAGGTCTATGGCGAGCGCGCCTCCGGCACGGACAGCCCGGCATTGCGCCTGAACGTGGAAGGCAGCCCACGCCCGCTACGCCAGGATGCTGCCGAAGAGGTGTACCTGATCGGACGCGAGGCGCTGCTCAACGCCCTGCAGCACGCGCGTGCCGATGCCGTGGAAGTGGAACTGGCCTACACCCGGCGCGGCCTGCGTCTGCATATCCGCGATGACGGCGCGGGCCTGCCCGACACCCTGCCCGAGGGTCGCTGGGGCCTGGTCGGAATGCGCGAACGCGCCGAGCGCCTTGGCGCGCGCCTGCGCCTGTGGTCGCGCGCCGGGGCCGGCACCGAGGTGGAACTGTTCCTGCCCCGTGACCGCATTTACCTGCCGCGCCGTCCGTGGCGCTGGCGCACTGCTTCTGGAGACACCGCATGACCGCATCTTCACCCGGCTCGGCGACGCCGATCGGCATTCTCGTCGTCGATGACCATCCGCTGCTGCGCGACGGCTTGGCGGCCCTGCTCGGCCTGCAGCCGGACATGCGCCTGCTGGGCGAGGCCGGCGATGGCGAAGAGGCCGTCGCGCAATATCTGGCACTACGCCCGGACGTGGTGTTGATGGACCTGCAGCTGCCGCGCGTGGACGGTGTGGAAGCCATCACCCGCATCCGTCACCATGACCCGCGCGCCCGCATCATCGTGCTCACCACCTATCGCGGCGACGTGCGCGCGGTGAAGGCGCTGCAGGCCGGTGCCAGCGGCTACCTGCTCAAGGACATGCTGCGGCACGAGCTGGTGGACACCATTCGTACCGTGCACAGCGGCCGGCGTGCGGGCGTGCCCGCAGCTCTGGCCGCCAGCATTGCCGCGCATGTGGTGGAAGACAGCCTGTCACCGCGCGAGACCGAAGTGCTCGGTCATGTGGCGACAGGTCGCTCGAACAAGGCCATTGGCGAGCAGATGGGCATTTCCGAGCAGACCGTCAAAGCGCACATGAAGAACATCATGGAGAAGCTCGGTGCCCGCGATCGCACCCATGCGGTCACGCTGGCGCTGAAGCGCGGCATCATCAGTCTGGATGATGCCGCGGGTGATAGCGACGCCTGATCGCCATCGGGTGCGGACGCATCGCCTGGGCCGGCCAACGGC
>NZ_JASCOZ010000074.1 GCF_029960115.1 Stenotrophomonas sp. PS02289 | reverse complement strand
GGGGGGGCCATGGGTTTTGGGCCATAAAATGGTGGGGCCCCCCAACGGGGGGCCACCTACCGGGTGTTAAGTTGACCGGGGTAGGCACCGACCGTTGGTCGGTGCAGCCGGCAGGTACCGGCCCCAAGGAGCCGGCACACGTTCTTATTGGCAAGCCTCACAGGCTTCCGGATTTTCCAGCGAGCAGGCGATGGCCTCTTCCGGGCTGAACACCTTTTCCGGAGCCGCCGTTGCGGTGTGGCTGACGGTGGTCTTGGCGATCTTGGTGGCCGGACGCGAACGCAGGTAGTACGTGGTCTTGATGCCCTGCTTCCAGGCGTACATGTACATGGAGGACATCGCGCCGATGTTCGGGCTTTCCATGAACAGGTTGAGCGAGGCGGACTGGTCGATGAACGCGCCACGGTCGGCGGCCATGTCGATCAGCGAGCGCATCGGCAGTTCCCAGGCAGTGCGGTAGACCTGACGCAGGCTTTCCGGGATCTGGGCGATGCCCTGGATCGAACCTTCGGCCATCTTGATGGTGTCGCGCATTTCCGGAGTCCAGTGGCCGAGCTTCTTCAGCTCGTTCACCAGGTAGCGGTTGACCTGCAGGAAATCACCCGACAGCGTTTCGCGCTTGAACAGGTTGGACACCTGCGGTTCCACGCATTCGTAGCAGCCGGCGATGGAGGCGATGGTCGCGGTCGGCGCGATCGCGATGATCAGCGAGTTGCGCAGGCCGTGTTCCTTGATGCGGGCACGCAGGGCGTCCCAGCGCGCGCCGTCTTCCGGCACTACGTTCCAGGCATCGAACTGCAGCTCGCCGCCAGCGGCGCGGGTGTCGTTGAACGACGGGTGCTTGCCACGTTCCTGCGCCAGTTCGACCGAGGTCTCCAGGGCGTGGAAGTAGATCGTTTCGGCGATCTTCTTGGACAGTGCGCGGGCTTCGGCGCTGTCGAACGGCAGGCGCTTGCGGAAGAACACGTCCTGCAGGCCCATGCAGCCCAGGCCGACCGGACGCCAGCGCAGGTTGGCGCGGCGGGCGGTTTCGATCGGGTAGAAGTTCAGGTCGATCACACGGTCGAGCTGACGCACGGCCAGGCGCACGGTTTCGGCCAGCTTCTCGTAGTCGAACTCGTTGTGCTCGTCGAAGTGGTTGCCCAGGTTGATCGAACCCAGGTTGCACACCGCGGTTTCATCGTTGGAGGTGACCTCCAGGATTTCCGTGCACAGGTTGGACAGGTGGATCACGTTGCCCGGACGCAGGGTCTGGTTGCTGGCGCGGTTGCACTTGTCCTTGAAGGTCATCCAGCCGTTGCCGGTCTCGGCCAGGGTGCGCATCATCCGCGAGTACAGCTTGCGCGCGGAAATGGTGCGGTTGGCCTTGCCCTGGGCTTCGGCCTGCAGGTAGGCCTGCTCGAAGGCTTCACCGAACAGGTCGGTGAATTCCGGCACCACGCGCGGATCGAACAGCGACCATTCCTGGTCGGCCTCGACGCGCTTCATGAACAGGTCCGGCACCCAGTTGGCCAGGTTCAGGTTGTGCGCGCGGCGCGATTCGTCGCCGGTGTTGTCGCGCAGTTCCAGGAAGTCTTCAATGTCGGCGTGCCAGGTTTCCAGGTACACGCAGGCCGCGCCCTTGCGCTTGCCGCCCTGGTTCACCGCGGCCACGGACGAGTCCATGGTCTTCAGCCACGGCACGATGCCGTTGGAGTGGCCATTGGTCGACTTGATCAGCGAGCCGCGCGAACGCACGCGGGTGTAGCTGACGCCGATGCCGCCGGAGAACTTCGACAGCTGGGCGATGTCGCCGTACTTCGAATAGATGGATTCCAGCGAGTCCTGCGGCGAATCGAGCAGGAAGCACGAGGACAGCTGCTCGTGGGTGGTGCCGGAGTTGAACAGGGTCGGGCTGGACGGCAGGTAGTCCAGGTTGCCCATGCGCTTGTACAGCGCCAGGGTTTCCGGGACGTCTTCGCTCAGCGCGCTGGCGATGCGCAGGAAGAACTGCTGCGGGGTCTCGATCACCTTGCGGGTGTGCGGGTGGCGCAGCAGGTAACGGTCATACAGGGTGCGCAGACCGAAGTAGTCGAAGTTCAGGTCCAGGCCGATGTCGATGGCGTCGTTGAGCTTGCGCGCGTTGGTCTGCACGAAGTTCAGCAGGCGGTCGTTGATCAGGCCGACTTCGTGGCCACGGCCGACCGACTGCGAGAACGCGTGGATTTCCTGGCCCGACACTTCCTTGGCGATGTAGTTGGCCAGCAGGCGCGCGGCCAGGCGGCCGTATTCGGGTTCTTCACCGATCAGCAGGGCGGCGGTGCGGATGGACAGCTCGTCCAGCTCCTGCGTGGTGGCGCCGTTGTACAGGCCGGAAATGGTGCGGGTCGCCACGCGCATCGGATCGACCGCGTGCAGGCCCTCAGCCGAACGCTGCACCGCACGCACGATCTTGTTCAGGTCCACCAGTTCGGTCGACCCGTTGCGCTTGGTCACGCTCATCGTGTTCGAGGTCGGCGGCGAGGTCAGCAGGAACTCGCTTTCCTTCTTCTCGATGGTGGCGGCGCTGGATTCGGTGCTCACGGCGGTGTCCTCTTGGCGTGATATGGGGCTGGGCACTAACTGTGGTCGTCTGCCTTGCAGGCAACGGACCGGTGCGCACTTGGGCTCAGGGTGGCAGATGGGCGTCTCAAGGGCCGCGACTGACGCAGGCTCCCCGGTACGCCGGTCATCTCCCCCCGGAGATTGTCGCGACCGGCACCGTCTGCACTGGGCAGGCGGGGCATCGGGAAGCACGATCCGGCTTCCCCAGCGTTCCGACGACTTGGGGTCGTTGGAAGCGCCAGCCACAAGATAGTGGGGGTCCTATGGATCGTCAACGCTAAATGTAGGAAAAGCGACCAATCCCTTGTGGCATAAGGAAACGCCTGGGCGACTTGCCGACGAACGGTGCCGACCTGTCGAAAGTGGCTGCGCAGTCAAGGGATCCGGGGCCGATTTTTCGCGACAACGGGGTGTGAAAAACAGAACGGCGGGATATCACACGGGCGTAACAAACGTGGGATCACGCCCGATGGGGCGTGCCCAGGTATTCGGCGCTCTGCATCTCGATCAGCCGCGAGGCGGTGCGTTCGAACGCCCCCTGCAGGCGATCGCCGGTGTACAGCGCCACCGGGGTGTCGGTCGCGGTGCAGACCAGGTTCACCTGGCGGTCGTACAGCTCGTCGATCAGATTGACGAAGCGGCGCGCGGCATCCTCGTTGGTGCGGTCGAAGTGCGGAATGTCGCCCAGCAGCACGGTGTTGAACTCGTGCGCGATCTCGATGTAGTCCGACGGACCGCGCGGACCTTCGCAGAGAGCGGCGAAGTCGAACCAGGCGATGCTCTTGCCGCGACCCCGCACCGGAATCTTGCGGCCCTCGATCTCGATGTTGCCGGCCTTGGCCTGCTCGCCGCCGCTGAGCTCGGCCCAGCGGGTGCCCAGCCAGGCGTCGCTGCCGGCATCGCGCGGGGACTGGTACACCGGCGAGCGGGTCAGCGCGCGCATGCGGTAGTCCTCGGTGCCCTCGGCATACAGCTCCACGCAGTAGGTCTGCAGCAGGCCGATGGCGGGCAGGAAGCTGTCGCGCTGCAGGCCGTTCAGGTACAGGTTCTCCACCGCCGTATTGGACGTGGTGACCAGGGTGACCCCTTCGGCGAACAGGCGTTCGAGCAGACGGGCCAGCAGCATGGCGTCGCCGATGTCGGTGACGAAGAACTCGTCCAGCACCAGCACGCGCAGCTTGTTGCGCCATTCCTGGGCGATGCGCGCCAGCGGGTCGCTCTGGCCCTGGTGCTCACGCAGGCGCTCATGGATGCCGCGCATGAAGCGGTGGAAGTGGGTGCGGTACTTCTGCTGGATCGGCAGCCCGTCATAGAACAGGTCGACCAGGAAGGTCTTGCCACGGCCCACGCCGCCCCAGAAATACAGCCCCTTGACCGGGTCGGGCTTCTTCCAGAACGCGGACAGGCGATCCAGCCAGCCCTCCTGGTCGCTGTCGAGCAGGGCGGTATGGATGCGGTCCAGCTCGGCCAGGGCGGCGTGCTGGGCGGGATCGTTCTGCCATTCGCCCCGCGCTGCGCCTTCGGCGTAACGCTGGGACGGGGTCAATACCGCCGCACTCATGCGGCCGGACTGCCGGGTTCAGTGCCGCCCGCGGCGGGCAGCCACTGCTTCAGGCCGTGGGTCAGCGCGCCGCGCAGGTCGATCAGCTTGCGGTGGAAGAAGTGGCTGGTTTCCGGCATCCGCACCAGTTCGTGCGGCAGCTTCAGCTGTTCCAGCCAGTCGTAGACCGCCTGCGGGTCAACGATTTCGTCCTGCTCGCCCTGGATCACCAGCCACTGTGCCGGCGGCTGCACGCCGTCGAAGTCCCAGCGCCCGGCCGGCGGCGCGATGGAGACCAGCACCTGCGGCTGCAGGTCGGCCGACGCGCGCAGCGAAACAAACGCGCCGAAGCTGAAACCGGCCAGCCACAGCGTGGCCTGCGGATTGCCCTCGCGCGCCCAGGCCACGACGGCCTTCAGGTCGTCCTGTTCGCCCACGCCATGGTCGAACTCACCGGCCGAGCCGCCGACGCTGCGGAAGTTGAAGCGCACCGTGGTGATGCCCAGCTCGCGCAGGGTGGTGGCCAGCATCGTGACCACCTTGTTATGCAGGCTGCCGCCCTCGGTGGACAGCGGATGGCAGATCACGGCGATGACCGGGACGGTGGGGACATCGGCCTTGGGCAGGTCGACGGCGACGTCCAGCGGGCCGACCGGACCGGCCAGGGTGAGCGTGCCGGATTCGGCGGGGAACGGGGGATTTTGCATGGCACCATGATAGCGTCCCCTGCCCCCGACCTGCCCTGTCCCGCTTATGACGTATCTGCTGTTGGCCGTGATCTGCTCGGTGCTGGTCTCGGTGCTGCTCAAGCTGGCGGTGCGCCGGCAGCTGGACGTGGCACAGATGGTGACCTGGAACTACCTGGTCGCCGCCACCCTGACCGCCGTGGTGCTGCGGCCGCCACTGGCCTCGCTGCAGTCCGGCCACGCGCCGTGGCTGGCACTGCTGGGACTGGCGGTGGTGCTGCCGACCATTTTCCTGGTGCTGGGTCGGGCCGTGGCCGAGGCCGGCATCGTGCGCAGCGACGTGGCCCAGCGCCTGTCCCTGCTGCTTAGCCTGTTGGCCGCCTTCCTGTTCTTTGGTCAGACCGCCACGGCCTGGAAGCTCACCGGTCTGGGGTTGGGGCTGGTGGCGATGCTGATGATCAGCCTGCGTCCGCGCGGCCCGGCGGTGACGGCTGCGGAAGGCAGCTGGCGCTGGCTGCTGGGGGTGTGGGTCGGCTTTGCGGTGGTGGACATCCTGCTCAAGCAGGTGGCGCTGTCCGGCACACCGTCGATGGCTGCATTGCTGGCCTGCTTCAGCATTGCCTTCGTACTGATGCTGGCGCTGCAGCTGTGGCGGCATTTCAGCGGGCGCAGCCGTCTGCGCCTGCGCAACCTGGGCGCGGGGGCGCTGCTGGGCCTGCTCAACGGCGGCAACATCCTGTTCTACGTGCACGCCCACCAGGCGCTGCCGGACAGTCCGGCCACGGTGTTTGCCGGGATGAACATCGGCGTGGTGGTGCTGGGCGCGCTGGTCGGGGTGCTGGCGTTTGGGGAACCGACCTCGCGCTGGAACCGGGCCGGGTTGGGGTTGGCGGTGGTGGCGATTTCGTTGATCGCCTGGGGGTGATTTTTCGGAGCAGCCGGGCAAGCCCGGCTCTACGGGGATTGATTACCGGTCGAAACCCAGCAACAACGGATCGTGGTCCGAACTGCGCCATGGGCCGGCCTCGTTGCGGTCGCGATAGCCCACGTCATCGGCCTCATCGGCATTGATATGCCATTCGGCCGCGCCGCGGAGGCGCTTGGCCATGCCCGGGCTGAGCAGGGCGTGGTCGAGCCTTCCCGTCATGCCGTTGTACACGTAGCTGTAGGGCTGCTGGATCTTCGCCACGGCAAAGGCGTCCTGCCAGCCGGCGTCATGCAGGGTGCGGATCGGCGCTTCCATCGCATAGGCGTTGAAGTCACCCAGCAGCACGGCGTCCGTGGTGCCGGCCCCGGTCGGGTCGGTGGCCAGCCACTGGTCGAGCAGTTTCGCCGAGGTCACCCGGGTGGCGTTCCAGCAGGCCTGGCCGTCTTTCTGGTCGGCGTCGGCACCGCTCGCTTCCGAGCAGCCCTTGGACTTGAAGTGGTTGGCCACCACCACGAACGGCGCGCCCTTGCCGGCACGGAACGCCTGCGCCAGCGGCACCCGGCTGTGCGGACCGAAAGGCGCGGTTTCGAGTACGGCCGGCGCACCGACCGGGGTCACCTTCGAGGCGCGGTAGATGATGCCGACGCGGATCGGGTTCTCGCCCGGCCCCTTGCTGGCATCAACGAAGCGCCAGTCACCCTTTCCGCCACGATCCGCGTTGAGCGCGTCCACCAGCTGGGCAATCGCCGACTGCGGGCCGTAGCCATCGTTTTCCAGTTCCATCAGCGCGGCCACGTCAGCGCCCAGCGCGTTGATGGTGGTGACCAGCTTGGCCTTCTGCGCCTGGTGTTCAGCGAGGGTGCGTGCGCCGCGCAGGGTCGGGAAGCCGCCGCCCTGGCCGTCGCCGTTGAAGAAGTTTTCCAGATTGAACGCCGCCACCTGCAGGCTGCCGGCCACCTTCGGCACGGCCGGGCGGGCGGGCGCAGGCAGGCGCAGCGGGGTGGTCACCTGCAGGCGGGCCACGCCTTTGTCATCCACCCGCACGATGCCCTCGACGTTGCGCAGCACGGTGCCGGTGCGCAGGTCCGCGCCGGCGGGCAGGTAGGCGACGGGACCGGGATCGCGTTCGCTGCTGCCGTCATCGAGCAGCAGGCGGCGACGCTGGTTGTCCGCGATCACCTTCGCGTGCGCGTCGGTGCCCGGCAGCGCGACTTCGCTGGGCTGCCACAGGCGCCCATCGAAGGCGACGGTGAGTTCGCCGAAGCGGGCCAGGCCGTCAGTCCCGGCCAAGGTCAGCGGCGCAGCGATGCGCACGTGCTGGCCGTCCAGCGCACGCCAGTCCGCCGGGGCGGCGGTCAGGGTGACCGGTGCGCGAGCGGCGGGGGCGGCCGGAGCCGGGTGTGCCAGCGGCTGGGCCTGGGCGAAGACGGTAACGGGCAGCAGCAGCGACAGGGCAAGAGCGAGAGGACGGCGGCGCATCGGCGGGCACGGATCGGCAAGGGACGCACAGGGTATCGCCAGAAGGTGACCGGATGGGGCGCGTGATGATGGTTGCCCGGGTTGGGCAAAGCCGGGGCCGGTCGGCACCGCGAAGCCACGCAGACCGTGGCTCTACGGTTACTTGAGGTTGGCCAGCATCCAGTCCACGGTGGCGTGGATCTGCTCCTCGGTCAGCGCCGGGTTGCCGCCCTTGGGCGGCATGATGCCGCCGTCCGGGCCGGTGTAGCCCTCGATGGCGTGCTTATAAAGCGTGTCCTTGCCCTGGCCCAGGCGCTGGTCCCAGTGCGCATGGTCCAGGGTGGGAGCCTGGCCCACACCGGTGGTATGGCAGGCGGTGCAGAGGTTGTCGAAGATCACTTTGCCGTCAGTGGTGCCGCCGTAGGCCACCTGGGCCGCTGCCTTGGCCAACGCCGCCGTCTTGGCCGCGGCCTGTTCGGCGGCACCGGTGGCACCGGCGTAGACCGCACCGGCAGGGGCAATGCGCAGTTCAGTGCGCTTGGCCGCCTGCGGCGAGACTTCCGGCGGAATGCGGGTATGCAGGTACGCGGCGAACAGGATCAATCCGAGCGTGATGGCCATCAACAGCGCAATGACCATGGAAAAGCGTTTCAGGAACTCGAGGTCGTAATTCCGCACTCTCTATACCCCTGGCTGATAGTCGTTGGACCACGGCTTGTCGGGCGAGTATGACCAGCGGCGGCAAGCCTGTGCAAGCCGCATTCAAGTGCCGCAATGCAGCAATGGCAAGGCTTCAGCCGCCGGCGGCGCGCAGGCAGACCTGGCAGATCGACGCTACCAGCGCGTCTTCGTCGCCTACCGCGTCACGACTGGGTGCCGTTGGCCCGACCAGCGCTTCGGTGAATGCCCCGACGATGCAGGCGGCGGTGACGCGGGTGTCCTGCGCGGGAAAGCTGCCAGTTGCGACACCGTCGGCGACGATGCGGTGGAACACGTCCCCGAACAACCGCCGGCAGCGGATGCGCTCGGCTTCCACTTCCGGGTCGACCGGTTCGGCGATGAAGGCATACGCCAGCCCGGGGCCGGCCAGTGCGCGGCGCACGAAGGCGGTGATCGCCCGGCGCAGCCGCTCCGGCGCGGGCAGGTCTTCTGCGGCGATGCCCTCGAAGATGCGTAGCTCGTGTTCCACGGCGGCGGTGAGCACCTCCACGAACAGGTCGGCCTTGGAGGGGAAATGCCGGTAGATCAGCCCGGTAGACACGCCGGCCTCGGCCGCCACGGCGGTCACCGGGGCATTGCGGTAGCCGCCGGCGGCGACCAGCGCCCGGGTCGCCAGCAGGATCCGCTCGCGGGCCCCGGCCAGGCGTTCTTCCATCAGTGCGGAGCGTTTATAGGCCATTTTCTGATTCTATGTTCAATTTTTGAATTTGTATTCACTTTTACCCGGGGTCGAGCTAGGCTGGCGAAAATCGTGGAGCCCGCCCATGCACGTCCCTACCCTGAACTTCGACCTCGGCGAAGAGATCGACCTGCTGCGCCAGAGCGTGGCCCATTTTGCCTCGGCCGAGGTCGCCCCGCTGGCGGCGAAGGCGGACGAGGAGAATCTGTTCCCGCACGCGCTGTGGCGCAAGCTGGGCGAACAGGGCCTGCTCGGTCTGACCGTGGAGGAGGAATACGGCGGCAGCGGCATGGGCTACCTGGCCCACGTGGTGGCGATGGAGGAAATCTCGCGCGCCTCCGGTGGCATCGGCCTGAGCTACGGCGCGCACTCCAACCTGTGCGTGAACCAGCTGCGCAAGAACGGCAGCGAAGAACAGAAGCAGCGCTTCCTGCCCGACCTGTGCAGCGGGGCCAAAGTCGGTGCGCTGGCGATGAGCGAGCCGGGTGCGGGTTCGGATGTGGTCTCGATGAAGCTGCGCGCGGACAAGCGCGGTGACCACTACGTGCTCAACGGCAACAAGATGTGGATCACCAACGGCCCGGATGCCGACGTGCTGGTGGTCTACGCCAAGACCGACCCGGAGGCCGGAGCCAAGGGCATCACCGCCTTCCTGGTGGAAAAGGGCATGAAGGGTTTCTCCACCGCGCAGAAGCTGGACAAGCTGGGCATGCGCGGCTCCAACACCTGCGAACTGGTGTTCGAGGACTGCGAAGTGCCCGAAGCCAACGTGCTGGGTGCGGTCGGCGGCGGCACCAAGGTGCTGATGTCCGGGCTGGATTTCGAGCGCGTGGTGCTGTCCGGCGGCCCGCTGGGGCTGATGGCGGCGGCGCTGGACGTGGTGATGCCCTACGTGCACGAGCGCAAGCAGTTCGGTGAGGCGATCGGCACCTTCCAGCTGATCCAGGCCAAGCTGGCCGACATGTATGTGGGCCTGAATGCCTGCCGCGCCTATGTCTATGCAGTGGCACGCGCCTGCGACCAGGGCCGCACCACCCGCCAGGACGCCGCCGGTGCCATCCTGTACTCGGCCGAGAAGGCCACCTGGCTGACCGGCCAGGCGATCCAGATCCTCGGCGGCAACGGCTACATCAACGAGTACCCCACCGGCCGGCTGTGGCGCGATGCCAAGCTGTACGAGATCGGCGCGGGCACCTCGGAGATCCGCCGCATGCTGATCGGCCGCGAACTGTTCCAGCGCACCAAGTAAGGGCCCTGCGATGAGCGTATTGAGCACCCAGCTGCAACCGGGCAGCGAGACCTTCGAAGCCAACCGTGCTGCGTTGCAGGCGGTGGTGGACGACCTGCGCGCCACCCTGGCGAAGACCGCGCGCGGCGGCTCTGAGGCGGCCCGGCAGAAGCACACCGCACGCGGCAAGCTGCTGGTGCGCGAGCGCATCGACGCCCTGCTGGACCCGGGCAGTGCCTTCCTGGAAATCGCGCCGCTGGCCGCGCATGGCATGTATGACGACCCGATTCCCAGTGCCGGCGTGGTCGCCGGCATCGGCCGCGTGTCCGGCGTGGAATGCGTGATCGTGGCCAACGACGCCACGGTGAAGGGCGGCACCTATTACCCGGTCACGGTGAAGAAGCATCTGCGCGCGCAGGAAGTGGCCGAGCAGAACCGGCTGCCGTGCATCTACCTGGTGGATTCGGGCGGCGCGTTCCTGCCGCTGCAGGACGAGGTGTTCCCGGATCGCGACCATTTCGGCCGCATCTTCTACAACCAGGCCAACCTGTCCGCGCAGGGCATTCCGCAGATCGCCTGCGTGATGGGCTCATGCACCGCCGGCGGTGCGTATGTGCCGGCGATGAGCGATGAAACGGTGATCGTGCGCGAGCAGGGCACCATTTTCCTGGGCGGCCCGCCGCTGGTGAAGGCCGCCACCGGCGAAGTGGTGAGTGCCGAGGAGCTGGGCGGTGCCGACGTGCACACGCGCATTTCCGGCGTGGCCGACCACATGGCCGACAACGACCTGCAGGCGCTGGCGCGGGTGCGCGCCATCATCGCCCAGCTCAACTGGCGCAAGCCGGAACCGGCGCTGGCGGTGCAGGCCCCGGTCGAGCCGCGCTACCCGGCGCAGGAACTGTACGGCGTGATTCCCGCCGACACCCGCAAGCCCTACGACGTGCGCGAAGTGATCATGCGCCTGGTCGACGATTCGCGCTTTGATGAGTTCAAGCCGCGCTATGGCAACACCCTGGTGACGGGCTTTGCGCATCTGCACGGTTACCCGGTGGGCATCATCGCCAACAACGGCATCCTGTTCTCCGAGTCCGCGCTCAAGGGCGCGCACTTCATTGAACTGTGCACCCAGCGCGGCATTCCGCTGGTGTTCCTGCAGAACATCACCGGCTTCATGGTGGGCCGCAAGTACGAACACGGTGGCATCGCCAAGGACGGGGCCAAGCTGGTGATGGCCGTGGCCTGCGCCAAGGTACCCAAGTTCACCGTGGTGATCGGCGGTTCGTTCGGTGCCGGCAATTACGGCATGTGCGGTCGCGCCTATTCGCCCAACTTCCTGTGGATGTGGCCGAACGCGCGCATTGGCGTGATGGGCGGCGAGCAGGCCGCCAGCGTGCTGGCCACGGTGAAGCGCGATGGCATCGAGGCCAAGGGCGGGCAGTGGTCGGCTGAAGAAGAAGATCAGTTCAAGACGCCGATCCGCGACCAGTTCGAGCAGCAGGGTCACCCGTATTACGCCAGCGCACGGCTGTGGGACGACGGCGTGATCGACCCGGCCGACACCCGTCGCGTGCTGGGGCTGGCGTTGTCGGCCAGCCTGAACGCACCGGCGCGCAGCACCGACTTCGGTGTGTTCCGGATGTAACCGCCCTGCCCGACTTTCGCCGCCCGCCCACGCGCTACGAGACTGCCATGTTCACGAAGATCCTGATCGCCAACCGCGGCGAAATTGCCTGCCGCGTCATCGCCACCTGCCAGCGCCTGGGCATTGCCACCGTGGCGGTGTACTCCGACGCCGACCGCGATGCGCGTCACGTGCGCCAGGCCGATGAGGCCGTGGCCATCGGTCCGGCCCCGGCGCGCGAAAGCTATCTGCGCGGTGACGCGATCCTGGCCGCTGCGCGCCAGACCGGTGCGCAGGCGATCCACCCGGGGTATGGCTTCCTCTCCGAGAACGCCGACTTCGCCCAGGCCTGTGCCGATGCCGGGATCGTGTTCATCGGGCCCTCGGCGGCCGCGATCCGCGCGATGGGCGACAAGAGCGCGGCGAAGGCGCTGATGCAGCAGGCCGGCGTGCCGCTGACGCCGGGCTACCACGGCGACACCCAGCAACCGGAGTTCCTGCGCGCACAGGCCGATGGCATCGGCTACCCGGTGCTGATCAAGGCCAGCGCCGGCGGCGGCGGCAAGGGCATGCGCCGGGTCGATGACAGTGCCGCCTTCGTGGATGCGCTGGCCAGTTGCCAGCGCGAAGCGCAGTCGGCGTTCGGCAATGCGCACGTGCTGGTGGAAAAGTATGTGGAGCGCCCGCGGCATATCGAGATCCAGGTGTTCGGCGACAGCCACGGCAACGTGGTGTACCTGTTCGAGCGCGACTGCTCGGTGCAGCGCCGCCACCAGAAAGTGCTGGAAGAAGCGCCCGCGCCGGGGATGACGCCCGAGCGCCGCGCCGCCATGGGGGCCGCTGCGGTGAATGCCGCGCGTGCGGTGAATTATGTCGGTGCAGGCACCGTGGAATTCATTGCCGGTCCCGACGGCGACTTCTACTTCATGGAAATGAACACCCGCCTGCAGGTGGAGCATCCGGTGACCGAATGCATCACCGGCACCGACCTGGTGGAGTGGCAGTTGCGCGTGGCCAGCGGCGAAGTGCTGCCGCTGCAGCAGGACCAGCTGCAGATCCACGGCCATGCGCTGGAGGCGCGGCTGTACGCCGAAGACGCTGATCGTGGTTTCCTCCCGTCCACCGGCACGCTGCGGCACCTGCGCCTGCCGGCCAACAGCGCCCATGTCCGCGTGGACGCCGGCGTGGAACAGGGCGATGCGATCACCCCGTACTACGATCCGATGATCGCCAAGCTGATTGTCTGGGATGTGGACCGCGACGCCGCGCTGCGCCGCATGCAGCAGGCACTGGCGGAATGCGAAGTGGTCGGTGTGACCACCAACGCCGCGTTCCTGCGTCGGCTGGTGATGACCGATTCGTTTGCGGGCGCAAAGCTGGATACCGCGCTGATCGAGCGTGAGCAGGCCGCCCTGGCCCCACCGGATGCGACGGATGATCCGGCGCTGTGGGCCATGGCGGCAGTGGCGGCGATCACCACCGAGCCGGCCGCCACGACCGATGCGCGCGACCCGCACTCGCCCTGGCAGGCGCGCGATGGCTGGCGGTTGGGCACGCAGGCCGCGCGCCGGCTGAGTCTTGAGCACGCCGGGGTATTGACCGTTGTTGATGCCACCGCACAGGGCGAGGCGTGGTCAATCCTGCGCGACGGCGAAACGGTGCTGGCACACGGTGGCCTCAGCGGGGAGCGGCTGACCCTGCAGTTGGACGGGCAGCGGCACCGCGCGCGCGTCGTGCGCGACGGTGGCGAGCTTTATCTGTTCGGCACGCAGGGCGTACGCCGGTTCACCCTGCATGATCCGGTCAGCGAGGCCGACCAGGCCACGGTGGATGCCGGCAGCCTGGTGGCACCCATGCCGGGCCGGATCGTGGCCACGCTGGTGGCGGCGGGCACGCAGGTCAGCAAGGGCACGCCGCTGCTGGTGCTGGAGGCGATGAAGATGGAACACACGCTGCAGGCACCGGCGGATGGCACGGTGCAGGGCTACCGGGTCAAGGCGGGAGACCAGGTCGGGGATGGTGCGGTGCTGGTGGACTTCGAGGTGGAGTGATATACAGCCTTGTCGGGACCATCCTGACCGACGTGACTGCTCTCCCGCAAGGCCGCCGCCTCTGCTGATCAAGCCCAGGCTGCGGCGATACTGATTGAACTCTTCCAGCTCAGGCACACCAGTATTCGACCCATGGAGAATGTATGAACACTCAGGTTTCCGCATCCGCTGACATCGTTTCCGCTTCGGTCAATTGCTCTAAACCGCCCATGCCACCGAACGTTGCAGCAGCACTGCTGAAGGCACTTGGTACTGACGACGATTTCCGTGCCCTTTTCAAGTCAGATCCGCGCAAAGCATTGAATGAAGTCGGCTACCACCTATCTCCTTCCGTCGCCATGCCCCTTTGCATGCTGGTTGCCGAGCTTGCAAGTAAGGAAGACATCCAGAATGCGTACAGTGTCCTTCATGCGCACCTTTCCGGAACGGCTCGCGCGTCCATGTTGGTTCCTCACATGTTTGGCGCTGCACCAATCATTGAAATGGTGAGAGCTGCGTAGGCAATCAACTCATTGACTCCACCTGATTCACCACAGCAGGGATCAACAAGATGAATGGTCTTCTCTCAGCTCGAGCTACAACTGAAACGCCTAACCGGGCAACGACCAACAAGCCTCCCATGCCACCCGACGTCGCAGCCTGTCTCTTGAGCAAGTTGGCGACTGACGACGCCTTCAGAGAATTGTTCAAGAGCAATCCACGCCAGGCACTATCCGAGGTGGGCTACGCGCTGCCGGTGCAAGCGTTGGTACCTACCTGCGTCATGGTCAACGAGCTTGCCAGCAAGGAAGAGATACAGGGAGCATATGAGAAGTTGCATGCAGATCTCACCGGCGCATCGCGTGCAACCATGGAAGTGGTCTTCACATTCGAGCATGGTCGCACCGCCGCTGTAGCAAACTCGGATTAGCAACTCAACTTTCCTCCTTCCAAATGCGGCCGGCGGGATCCAGTTCTGCCGTCTGCATTCTGCTGGAGCGCCACCCAAAGCCGCATACTGCGAGCGGCCCTTCCAGCAGCGGGGTAAGCCCCAGTATCTGCTCGACTTCAGTTTCGTTGATCGCTGCAGTTATGCAAGCCCCCAGGCCGCGCTGCGTTGCGGCCGTGTATATCGCCTGCGAAATGTGCCCCGCATCCAGCGTGACCGCCCGATACGCTTTTGAGTGATGGCGATACTTCCAGAAGTTCCGTTCGAATCGGCAGACGAGAAGTACCAGCACATGCGCGTTAGCGAACCAATGCTGCCCTGAAAGCAGCCGCATCGCGAATTCATGTGTCGTTTCGGACTGAAGGGTTACCGGCGATAGTTCATGGGCGACTGAATGATAGTGATAGAGACCATCTTCCAATCCGGTTACATTCTGTAACAACACGTAGGCTTCTATCGGATGCAAGCTTCCCGCTGATGGCACGTTCTTCTTCAAGAATCGAACGCCTGGCTCAGGTTCGACCTGCGATGTCGCCATGAAGACCTGCTGCAACACCGCTGCCAGCGATTCGAATGGCAGCGCTCGGGCGCTATCAAAGTTGCGGCACGTGACCCGAGACGACAGAAGGGCGTCCGGCCCGTCCCCAGCTGCTTTCGGAAGTTCAATCGCACCCGCTTGCCTGGGGGATGATTCCAGAGGTGGCGGGCCAAATTGGCGTACGAGGTCCTGTGCGGTGATGAGGTGATGCCGTTCCATTTCGACCACACTGTTCACCCCGGCCCATCGGGACTGGCGATGGAACACCGCGCCTAGTGGCCACCAGTTCGACTCCCTCATTACCTCATCCTGGCGAGCGAATGCCGCGTGCTCCGGCAAATCACAAATGAGCAGTCCCTCTTGAATCAACCGCACCACATCCCCCAGCCCATCCGGATCATCGCGAATCTCCTGCCATACCTCGCTGCTGCAGCTCAACAGCAACATTGCCTCGCGTTCACTGACTCGGCATGGATTGTCCAGATGCCCCGCAATTGCCGTAATGCTCTTCTCATAGACGAGACCACTTCCGCCATTGAGTAAGCTTTCCAGCTGAAACTCCGCCAGATCCCTGGGCTCGAGGTAGAGAACCTTGCAGCGGCGAAATTTCATAGGGGCTACCATCGGTCAGATTGGACTTCGCAAATATATCGCTATCGAAGCGCGTATGGACTAGCCGCGCTGACGGCCTCTACCTAGCCCCAGACAGCGTGGTTGGGGTCGAATTCGGCCGTGGCCAGTTCAGCGCTACGCCACCCGACACCCACGATGGCCACTGGGCTCTGGGTGATGCCGTCCAACCCAAGGGCCTGCTCAGTGTCCACCTCATTGATTGCCGCGGTGACGAACGCGGCAAGGCCACGTTCGGTCGCCGCCATGTACAGCGCCTGCGAGATATGGCCGACGTCCAGCAACAGCGCCCGATACGCTTTCGCATGATTTCGGTACTTCCAGTACGTGCGTGCAAAGCGCGGCACCAGCACGATATGCACGGCTGCATCGGCAAACCAGTCCTGGCCAGAGAGCATCGCGTTGGCGACCTCCTGCAAAGGGCGGTTGCAGTGTCGTGGCAGCGCAGCAAGTGCGTGCTTCACCGGATGGTAGTGGTACAGCCCTGGCCCGAGCCCATCGACCCGTTGCACCAGCAGGTAGGCTTCGGTTGCATGCAAGCCCCCCCCGGAGGGAACGTTCTTCTTCAGGAACGCAGTGTCGTCCTCCACCTGCACAACGGCGTGCGCTTTCACTGTTCGATGCAGAAGTTGCGCGAGTTCTGCTTCACCTATGCCGCGGCTGATGTCGAAGTTTCTGCAGGTACTGCGTCTGGCGAGCGTGTGGTCATAGTCGCTCGCTGCCACCGACGGCAACATCAGGTAGTGCCCGGGGACTTCCCCTACCTCCGGCGGAGGGGGGCCCAGCTGGCGCCGCAGACCTTGGGCAGTCACCAGATCATTCGCTCGCATGTCTGCGGCGCTGTCGACCCCCTTCCAGCGGGCGTGACGATGCGCCAGCGCCGACAGTGGCCACCAGTGAGAATCACGCACCGCTTCATCGCGGCGACGATGATCTGCGTGTCCATCGTCGTCGGAGATGAGGAGTCCCGCCTGTAGCATAGGCTCCCAGACCGACCGGTCCACCGGCAGTTCTGTGGGCCTCAACCAGTGGCGAGGGCTGAGTGAACCCAGGAACTCCCGCTGTGCCGAACTGACCTCGACCGGTTGGTCCAGGTGGCCGGCCAGTCCGAACCAGGTGATCTGCGTGACCAGCTCAGTGCTCCCCTGCAGAAGGGCCTGCAGGTCGAACTTGACGGTTTCGCGGGGTTCGAACATCACGATGGTGCAGCGACGCAATTGCATGGGACGGTCCGTGGACAGGTGACCGCATTCTATTCCCGGACATGCTCAGGATGCAGGGCGTGGCCTGTCATGCTCAGACCTGACGTTGGGGGTTCGGCGTGATGCTACATTTCCGCGATTCCGCGCCGATATCCGTTCTTCCACCCTTGGACTAACCGCAATGAGCGACGAAAAACCCGTGAAGAGCAGCATTGCCCCCGAAGCTGCTGCCCGACTGGTCACAAAGCTGATCGACGACCCTGTGTTCCGTGAACTCTTCCAGAGCGACGCGCGCCAAGCGCTTGCCGACATCGGCTATGACGTGGATGTGCAGCCGTTATGCTGCGATGTGAAGCAACTGGCAAGCGTGGACGAGCTTCGTGCCGTGCAGGCTCAGCTTGAAAAGCACTTGAGCACGTCCTCCGGGGCCATGACCGTCATCTTCTGCTTCGAGGCCGGCAAGGTGGGCGGGAGCCTCACTTAAGTACCTGGAGCCCTGCGTCGGCACTACTGCGGACGCAGGGTGGCATCAGCCAGCGTGTCATGGACGTTGAGGGGCTGGAGCAACTGAATGATGGACGTTTCAGCGAAGGCCTGCCCACGATGGGCGAACAGCCATTCGTTCTGTCGCTGGAACTCCTCAGCATCGCCCTGCTGTCGCTGAATGTCCCGGAACACCACGCGCGCCTGCACGGGTTCGGTTCCGTCCAGCAGCGGCCGCAGCAGTGTTTCGGCTTTTGCAGCCTGGTTTTCGCCAAGCTGCTGCATGGCCAAGACAATAGTCCGCCATTTGACGATGGGCGGAACAGTCTGCGCGGTGAGTAGCGCGTGCTGCTCCGCCAGCAGCCGATTGGCCAGCGCGTGTTCGCCCTGCCGCTGCGCCAGATAGACCAGTGTCAGCAACCGCATGATGCGGTCCCGCATGTTCGGATCGTTCTGATTGACGAGCAGCGGGGTCAGCTGGGCAGCTATGTTGACCAGCATTGGTGCAACTTTACGGTCACAGGCCGTATCCACCGTTGCTTTCATCAGCAGTGCGTGAATACGGAAGTCCGCGGACTCTGTCGGTGCGTCTTCAGCCGAGAGAGCGGCGGTCATTCCAGTGCAATCATCCTGGTCCGCAGCCAGCAGAACCCGTGCACGTACGTTCATGAGGCTCTGAAGTTCGTCGCGACCTTTGGGAAGCTCGGACATCAGCGCCTGCGCGTCCTTGTAGCGCCGAAGCGCGATCAACACGTCCACCCGCCCGTCACTGGCGGTTCGGCCGGTCAGCTGTTCTGCCAGCTGATAGCTGCGCAGGGCTTCGTCATACCGGTTCGTGCCCAACTGGATCAGCCCCAGATGTGCGATGGGATAGGCACGCATGACATCCTGGGGGACAGCTGCGGCGCGCGCATAGCGTTCGGCTTCGGCGAATCGATTGTCCATCAGCAGATACCAGCTTGCGTTGGACAGTCCAGCGAACGAGTCTGGATATACGTCGGCCAGCACCCGCCAATCTTCCAACGGCCACGCACCGGGATTCAATTCGGTTGACCAGGCCTTCAGGTAGAGGCGTTCGCGATGGGGGAGGCGCTCGTTGAGAGCCAGCGCGCGCTGCACGTGAGGCTGTGCCTCGGTACGCCGTTCCAAGCGAACCTGCAACTTGGCCAGTCCAAGATGCGCCATGGCAAAGTCCGGGTCTGCGTCCAACGCTGACTCATAGAATTTGGCAGCCTCGGAGAACCGACGACGACCGAGTGCGGTCTCGGCCAAGGCGAATGACTTCAACGCTTGCAGGTTGGCGGTCGATGCCTGGGGCAACGGCATGGATTGTTGTACTGACGCGATGGTTTCTCCGAGCCCAGCGCGTAGATTACCTACGACATCATCCACTGCATTGACGACACCGGATGCGTCTTCAGTTTCTGCGCGATAGGTACGCACGACCGCGCGGCTGGAGGGGTCCAGGAGATCAACGGTCACCACGTAGCGGCCATTCACCCGACTGATGCTCGGCGCGAGCACCATGCGCGCGCCTTCGCGAAGCGCCACGTCACCGGCCAGTCCGCGGTCCAACCCGCGTTCGGCAGGTACCCTTTGCAGGTCACGTGATTCCTGCACCTTGCCTTCAGAAAGCACATTGACATAGCGCGACTGTTCCAGACTGAGCAGCAGCGCGCGCTGCAGACTGTCGTCGAACAGGGCCTCACCTGTCGCGTTGTTTACGTCGGCCAACACCACCCAGTCTCGCTCGGCGAAGGCGATGGCCGGCTCTGGGCGCAATAGTATCCAGCCACCCACGCCCAGGACCGCGACGAGTGCCACTTCGGCGGCCAAAGCCGCCGGACGTCGCCAGAGCGGCAGCTTTCGCTGCGCCTTGGGCGTGTCCTTGGGCATGCGCAGCGGGGCAAAACCCGGCTCACCGACCTCGAACACCTCCTGCGGAGCAGGCACGCCCTTGAACAGCCAGGGGCCGTGGGAGCGCCATTGCAGTTTGTCGGCACGTTCGCCGAGCTCGCTGCTGGCCCGTCGGGTCAGTGACTCGGCCACGGACGAGAGCAGGATCTGCCCGGGTCGCGCCAGCGCCATCAGTCGCGCGGCCATCGGCTTGGCCAGGCCTTCAACCTCGACCGGCTTGGCCCCGGCCTTGACCGCCTCCGGGCTGTTGTCCCAGATCAGCACTTCACCCACGTGCAGGCCGGCACGGGCGCGCAGCGGGAGATTGCGCTGCTGGCCCAGCTTGAGCACCTCGCGCTGGTAATCCAGGGCAAAACCCAGGCCATCAATGGCGCGGTCGAACAGCAGGAACAGGCCGTCGGAGCGATCGATCTGCTGGCCATTCCACTGCTGCTGCAGCGCCAGCACCAGTCGGTCGTGGTGCTGGAAGAGCTCGGCGGCGGCGGCATCGCCAATGCGCTCGACCAGCAGCAGCGAGTCGCACAGGTCGGTAAACAGCAGGGCTCGGAGCTGTGGGGCCTGGGTCGACGGTCCGATGTCGCCGTTCATGAGTGGGTTTCCGTCAGGGCTTGGCGGTCGCGGCACGCGACCAGTGCAAACGGTTACCGCCCAGGCGCTTGGCCTGGTAAAGCGCGTTGTCGGCGCGAGCGTACCACTCGCTCCAGTCGGTGTGGGGCTCGAGCAGGCAGGCCCCGATGCTGACCGGGCAGATGTTGGGGTGCGCGGTGACCCGGCCGAGCAGGCCCTGCACCGCGCTGAGGACGAACTCGGCGGCATGCTGCAGGCTGTCACGGTCGGCATGGCGCAGCAGCAGGCAGAACTCGTCGCCGCCGAGCCGGCAGGCACGGTCGTCTTCGGTGGCGACCGAACGCAGGATGTTGGCCACGCTCTGCAGGACCCGGTCGCCGGCCTGGTGGCCGTGTTCGTCGTTGACCTGCTTGAACTGGTCGCAGTCGATCAGCAGCAGGCCCTGCGGCGCGCCGTGGTCGGTACTGCGGCACTCCTGCAGATACAGGGCCAGGCCACGGCGATTGTGCAGACCGGTGAGTTCATCGGTACGGACCAGCTCACGGGTATGGGTGAGCTGGTGGGTGGTGACGTACAGGTTGTCGAGCGCGGCTTCGAGGTCATGGTTGCGACGGCGCAGCTGGCGGATGAGCACCTGCTCGTTGCTGACCACGCGCATGATGGTCCGGCGCAGGAAGTAGGCGACCAGGCCGGGGTCGCGGTCGACCAGGCGCTGGAACTGGTCGTGGCCGAGTTCGAGCACGACGCTGTCGACGGTGGCGCGGGCGTCGGCACTGCGCGGGTGATCGCCGATAAGGAGGCCGAGTTCGCCGAAGAACTCCTGCGGACCGAGCGTCTTCACAACGAGGTCTTCGCCGAAGTCGAGCTCGATGCCGCCACTGACGATGACGTACATGGTGCCGCCGGCCTGCCCGCTGTGGAACAGGTAGTCGCCACTGCGCAGCTGCAGCTGCTGGCCGAATTCAGCGAACAACGCGAACTCACCGGCGCTCAGCACCGCGTGCACGATGTCAGCCATCGCGGTTTCTGCGATGCCTGGTTCTTGCGCGCACACTTGCGTTGCAAACTTGCCGGTCATCCCGTGCACCCGCTTCCCAGCGTCCCCCGGTGAGCAGACGAGGATAGCACTCCTTAAAAGTGTGCGCCTCATCTCAGTTCCATTAAAAACGGCCAAAATTTGGGTGTTGGCCGTCGGCCCGTTTTGTTGGAACGCGGGTTTGGGGTGGGGGCGGCCATTCGGTGGCGCTGGCTCCATGTGAAGAGCAGCGTGTCCATTGATACGAGCAGGTGATGCCGTGGAGTGTCTCTCCGGGGGCTACCCGCCGGCATCCCCTGATGGTGGGTCGCAATGCGGATCGGACGGCAAGGGCAACAGCCCACTTCGATTCGGGGTCATGCGTTACCGGATGTTGGGAATTTGAGGGCCGTCGTCTGTCGACCGACGCTACCAGGCCGCGCGCGTCTGATTTTCTGTGGCCACCGATCGCCTGTCGGGGCGGGTCGGGGTGGGCTGGAGGGGGCGTGAGCCGCATGGATGCGGCGATCGAGCTTACATGGACGTACTTGCAGCGTCCCCCGGAACGCCCATCCCGA
>NZ_JASCOZ010000073.1 GCF_029960115.1 Stenotrophomonas sp. PS02289 | reverse complement strand
GGCCGGCCCTCAGCAATGCGTGGGCCGGCCAACGGCCGGCGCTACCGGGCTTCGGTGCATCGTTAGAAGGGCAGCTCGGTGGCATCCGGCAGCAACGGCTGCAGCTGTTCGCGGAACAGGCTCTTGATGCGGTTCAACGCGGCCTCGTCGTTGCCCTCGAAACGCAGCACCAGCACCGGTGTGGTGTTGGAGGCACGCAGCAGGCCCCAGCCGTCCGGGAAGTCGGCGCGCAGACCGTCGATGGTGGACAGGCGTGCACCGGCGAACGGCGATTCCTCGCTCTGCGCGGCAGAGACGAACAGCGACACCAGCGCGTGCGGCGTACCCGATTCCACCGGCACCTTCAGCTCCGGCGTGGACACGCTGTCAGGCAGCTCGTTGAGCACTTCCGACGGGGTTTCCTCGCGCTGGGCGAGGATTTCCAGCAGGCGCGCGGCGGCATACAGGCCGTCGTCGAAGCCGAACCAGCGTTCCTTGAAGAAGAAGTGCCCGCTCATCTCACCGGCCAGCTCGGCGTCGGTCTCGCGCATCTTCGCCTTGATCAGCGAGTGGCCGGTCTTCCACATCATCGGGCTGCCACCATTGCGCAGCACGTAGTCAGACAGCTTGCCGCTGCACTTGACGTCGTAGATGACCAGCGCGCCGGGGTTGCGCATCAGTACGTCGGCGGCGAACAGCATCAGCAGCCGGTCGGCGTAGATGATCTTGCCTTCCTTGGTGACCACGCCGAGACGGTCGCCATCGCCGTCGAAGGCCAGGCCCAGGTCGGCATCAAAGCGCTTCACGGTCTGGATCAGGTCTTCCAGATTGTGCGGGTCGCTGGGATCGGGATGATGGTTGGGGAAGGTGCCGTCCACGTCGCAGTACAACGGGATGACCTCGGCTCCGATCGCTTCCAGCAGCGGCTGGGCGAGTTCGCCGGCCACACCGTTGCCGGCGTCGGCCACGACCTTCAGCGGGCGATCCAGCTGCACGTCGTCGGCGATGCGCTGCACGTAGTCGGCGTTGATCTCGCGCTGCTGCAGGCTGCCCGGCTCAGCGGCCACATGCAGGTCGCCATTGCGGATGCGCTGGTAGAGCTCGGTGATGGCTTCGTTGGCGAGGGTTTCGCCGCCGACCACGATCTTGAACCCGTTGTAGTCCGGGGGGTTGTGGCTGCCGGTGACGGCCACGCAGCTGCCCGCGCGCAGGTGGTAGCTGGCGAAATACACCACCGGGGTGGGAGCCAGGCCGATGTCGATGACGTTGCAGCCGGCGCGACGCAGACCTTCGATCAGGCTGTTGCTGAGCTCAGGACCCGACAGCCGGCCGTCGCGTCCCACCACGATGTCGCGCAGCCCCTGCACCTGCAGCACCGAGCCGATGGCCTGGCCGATCAGCACGGCCACCGGCGGGGTCAGCTCGCGCCCGACCACGCCGCGGATGTCGTAGGCGCGGAAAATCTCTTCGGCCACCTCGGTGCCCGGCTCCCTGGGCAGCGGCGGCGGGCTCCCCGCATCGGCGCTGGCCGGAGCCAGCACCGGCTCCTGCGCCAGGCTTTCGCTGAGCGTGGGGCCTTCGTCAACGGTCGCGGCCGCTGCGCGGCGTACCGGCATCTTGACCCGGCCCTTGCCGAACTTCAGCAATGCCGCCACTGCCAGCAGCAGCACGCCGACGATCAGGCAGGGGATGAACCCCAACCCCAGCGGACCCGGCTCGACGTCCGGCACGGCGGCAGCCAGACGCAGGCCACTCTTGCCGACCGGACGTGCCAGGCCCTCCGCGCGCGAGGCCAGCGCGGTGTCGCCCTGTTCGATGATGCTGTGGCTGCCCTGGCGCAGGGCCAGATAACCATTGCCGGGCACGCGCACCTGGTCGAAGGTGCCGATCAGCTTCAGCAACGGCTGACGCACGTACACGACGGCGGGACCCTGCGGCCCCAGCTGCACCGGGGCGGCCAGACCGAGGCGCTGCCCACCGGCATCGCGCACCACACGTGCGGCGACGGTGTCAGCCGACTGGGCCGCTTCAAGCAGCGCAAGACGGGCGTAACCAAAGGCTTTGGGGTCGGCGTAGGCGGCATCGAGCCCGGCAGGCAGGACCTCCACCTCTTCGGTGCCCGGCCAGCCTTCGCGTACGGCCAAGGCGACCGCATCGGCGTCGCCCTGGGCCAGTGCAGTACTGACCCGGTCGCTCTTGAGCACCTTCTGCAGCTGGGACACCTGTCCGCTCCACGCGGCCAGCAGTCCGTCGGAAATCTGGTCGCGCGACTGTTCCAGCGCGGTGCCGGCCGAAGCCTGCTGCCACTGGCGCACACCGCCCCACACAAACCATGCCGCCAACAGCGCCAGCAGCACCACCAACAGCCATTGCTTCTGCGAACTGCTGAGTTGGCGCTTGCCTTCCGCCTTTGCCTTGCTCATCTACAACCCCCTGTCAGCGCACCCCGGTATGGCCGAATCCACCCGTTCCCCTGGCGCTGTCGGTGAAAGTATCCACTACCTGAAGCCCCACGCGTGCAATCGGCATCACCACCAACTGTGCAATACGGTCCCCCGGTTGCACTGTGAAGCCCTCGCGGCCGCGGTTCCAGGTGCTGATCAGCAGCGGGCCCTGGTAGTCGGCATCGATCAAGCCGGTGCCGTTGCCCAGCACGATGCCGTGGCGATGGCCCAGCCCCGAACGCGGCAGGATCACCGCACACAGGTTGGGGTCGGCGATGTGGATGGCGATGCCGCTGGGAATCAGCGCGGCGTCGCCCGGCTGCAGGGTGAGTTCGGTCTCCAGCGCGGCGCGCAGGTCCAGTCCGGCACTGGCTTCGGTGGCGTAGGCCGGCAGTGGCCAGGTATCGCCGAAACGCGGGTCAAGCAGCTTGACCTGCAAGGGCTGGAGCGACGGATCAACACTCATGCATGCAACCTCTGGGCAATCAGGGACAACAGTTGTTCGGCCAGGCGCGTCTTGCTGGTGCCGGGGAACGCCTGCTCCCCACCCTGCCAGTACGCCGTAGCGGCATTCTCGTCGCTTTCGAAGCCGCCGTTTGTGATGCCGACCTGATTGGCGATCACCAGATCCAGCCGTTTGTCGATCAGCTTGCCGCGCGCGTACTTCTCCACATCGTGGGTTTCCGCTGCGAACCCGACCACCAGCTTGAGCGCGTTGGTCTGCTGCGCCACTTCGGCCAGGATGTCCGGCGTGCGCACCAGTTCAAGGGTCAACGTCTGCGTACCTGCGGTCTTCTTCAGCTTTTGTGGTGCGATCTGACGTGGCGTGTAGTCCGAGACCGCCGCCGCGCCTATATAGATGTCAGCGGGGAGCGCATCGAGCACGGCGCTGCGCATCTGCGAGGCCGAGCGCACGTCCACGCGCTGCACGCCCGGCGGGGTGGCCAGATGCACCGGTCCGCTGACCAGCACCACCTGCGCCCCCTGGCGCGCGGCAGCGGCGGCGAGCGCGTAGCCCATCTTGCCGCTGCTGCGGTTGCCGACGTAGCGCACCGGGTCGAGGTCTTCGTAGGTCGGGCCGGCGCTGATCACCACACGCAGCCCCTGCAGCTGCTGCGCTGCGACATCCGCCTCGGCGGCGGCGGGAGCCTGCAGTGCCGTCAGTGCGGCGACGATGGCATGCGGTTCGCTGAGCCGGCCGGGGCCGGATTCGCCTTCGGCGAGCGGACCGTCTTCCGGACCGATCACCTGCGCCCCGCGCTCACGCAGCAGGCCGATGTTGGCCTGGGTGGCCGGATGCAGCCACATGCGATGGTTCATCGCCGGACACACGGTCAGCGGTGCGGTGGTGGCCAGGCACAGCGTGGTCACCAGGTCGTCGGCATGGCCATGGGCCAGCCGCGCCAGCAGGTCGGCGGTGGCCGGGGCCACCACGATGCGGTCGGCCCAGCGGGCCAGCTCGATATGGCCCATGGCCTGTTCGGCAGCGCTGTCCCACAGCGTGGTCCGGGTCGGATGGCCGGACAGCGCCTGGAAGCTCAGCGGGGTGACGAACTGCTGCGCGCCGGCCGTCATCGCCACCTGGACCTGGGCACCGGCGTCGCGCAGGCGTCTCACCAGGTCCAGCGACTTGTAGGCCGCGATACCGCCACCCACGCACAACAACAGCTTCTGGCCGTCCAGCGGGCGCGCCTGCGCCGGGGATGCCTGTGGGGAGTCAGCCACCTGCGGAATTCCTGTAGATCTGAGGCGGGTAGCTTACCCGATGCAATGTGGCGGCCCTGATGCGCCAGGGGAATGAGCGGGGGATTTCTGGTTATGAGCGGCGCAATCCGACAGACTTTTCAGAGAAGTCTGATTGACGCCTACGCGGTCGCCCTCTAGTTTTCCGGACCACCCAGGTTGCGGCGTGTTTGGGGACCGCGACCCTCACTATGGCCAAGGACTGACCCGTCATGCGCGTTTCCTTCAGGCATCTGCTGCCTGTTCTTCTGCTGTGCGGCCCGCTGGCTGTCCAGGCACAGGTGCACACCGACGGGGATTACTGGATCGTCCACCACCAGGGTGATTCGAGCACCAAGGAAATGTTCGTCGTTGACGCCGATCCAGCCCACATTGCCAAGCAGGCTGATGGCAGCGTCTCCCTGACCGTGCACCAGATCTACCAGAATCCCCAGAAACCACCGCCGACGGTCTACCAGGTTGAGGTTTACTGCGCTCAGGATCGGGTGCGGATCACGCGGGGCCCGGTGCAGGTGTCCTCCGACTGGCAAACCACCCCTGACCCTTGGCTGGGCCACACCCGCAACTTCATCTGCAAGCCGGAGTCGCGGATGCGTATCGGGGTTGTGCCGATCGGGAAAATGGAAATGCAGAGCATGCTCAACGCAGCCCGGATCTATTTCACGGTTCTGCATGGCGAGCATCCGAGGGGCGACATCCTGAAACAGATTGATGACGCGCTTGATCGGATGCCGCTGAAATGAGCTCAGGTAATGAATCGCCCTCGTCAGATTCCGCACTGGGGACATGGAACATGAAACGGACTATTGCGCTCATATCGGCGCTGATGATGCCTGCCGCATGCTGGGCGATGCCCAATCTGCCTGACATGAGGGCCAGCGCGGCGTGGAAGGGTCGTCCCGTAAGCGAGGCCATCGACCAGTTTGGCCCGCCCAATCGGATCGAAACCGACGTGGACAAACAGGTAGTGGTGCTGGTGTATGTGCGCAACACCGCACACACCAGCCGCGAAGCCCTGGGGACTTATACCGGTCCGCAGAACGGGCGACTGGTGCACATCGAGTCTTATGGCGATGTAACACGACGCTCGGAGTGCGAAATCCGCATTGCGGTCAATCGCGCGCGCCAGGTCGCACGCGTCTGGAAGGAGGGCGGCTATTGCTGGCAGCTCGAGATCAAGCCGAAGAAGAAGGCCTAAATTCGGAAGCGGCTTACACCTGTCGGTAGACAGCGCAGAGCTTGTTGCCGGAATCCTCACAGTTCTCGTGAGGCTCACGGGCTCCTAAAGCGCCGACGAGCGAAGATGCACAAGATGACTGACATGAACAAATACGACTCAATCAAGCACACCAGTGCTCTCGCACTCTGCCTGGGTCTAGCAGTGGCTTGTGCAAGGTCACCCGAACAGGCTGCCAATCCCGAAGGCGACAGCACTTCAGCAGAAAGTTCAACGCCAACCGCTTCCAAGGCCGCTCCGACGGATCATGCAGGATCTCAACAAGCGGAGACTTCAAGTCCTCCCTCCGGCATGAACGTTGAGCGATACCTTTGCGGGCCGAGTGACCAGACCTGTGGACGGAGCAGAGATCCGTTGTCCGCCAGGAGCAAGAGCGAGGCAACCTGGATGGTCGCTCACGGGTACCCGGACAAGCAGCATAAGCAGTCTCTGGATGCCATGGCTCTGGATCAACTGCAAGTTCTGGCCTCAAGCGGCGACCGCAGCGCATCGGTCATCTACGCACAAAAAACTGCGCTGTTTCCGCAGGGATTCTACGATGGCGTTGGAATGCTCCGCGACGAAGCGCTGTCCGGCAACCTTTATGCCTACTACGGCCTGTCGGAAGTGTACAGGGGCAGCAACGAGCACAGGAACCTGGTTGATAGTGCCGCCTATCTGCGCTTGGCGTATTTGCTTGGCGACTGGCGTGCCACCTATGCAATTGGAAAGCTGGGCTTGAGTCAGATTGAGCTTGCCGCTGCGGATGAGCGCGCAGCCAGTCTATTGCAAACGTTTGCCGAGGGTAGTGCACCCTCGCCTAGGCCGCTCGAGTAAATCAAACGCCCGACGCTACTTGAAAGACCAACAAGAGGGGCCGCTCGGCCCCTCTTTCCCATGTCGAACTAGACAGGCCGGTAGATGGCGCACAGCTTGTTGCCGTCCGGGTCGCGCACATAGGCCAACCACGCCGCGCCCATTTTGCTCTCGCGCAGGCCCGGCGGAGCCTCGATGGAGGTTCCGCCAGCGGAGACCGCGGCGTCATGGAAGGCCTGGACCTGCTCCGGGGACGTGCACTTGAAGCCGATGGTGGCTCCGTTGGCCGCCGTGGCCGGCTCGTCATTGATGGGCTGGCTGACGCAGAAGCTGCTGCCGTCGTGGCGGTAGAAGAGACGGATATGACCGGAATCGGCGCGGTTCTCAAACGGCTCCCGGGCACCGAACACGCCGCCCAGAACGGCGTTGTAGAAGGCCTTTGAGCGTTCGATGTCGTTGGAGCCGACCATAACGTGGTTGAGCATGTGTCATCCAGATGCGGGACAATGGTGAGTCCGATGTTAACGCCAATGCTGCACGGTGGCATCTGGATGGTGCGATGGCCAGCAGCCCGAGCTTCCCCGACTCAAAACGACCTATGGATGATCCGATGGAGCCACTGTTCAGCCACTTCGATGCACGAGCGCGGAATTTTCCGGCGCAGGGCCCCGGGTTCAGTGCCGTCGTTCTTCGCCAGGATTCGGTCGTGTATGAGCTTCATCGTGGCGTGTCATCCGTGGAGTTGCAGGTTCCGCTGAACGGCGATACCGCCTACTACCTTGCATCGGAGTCGAAACAGTTCACTGCTGCCTGCGTGTGGACGTTGATTCGCGACGGAATGCTCTCCCTGCACGACGATGTCAGCAAGCATCTTCCCGAACTTGCCGCCTTCGAACAGCCTTTCACCGTCGCCAACCTGTTGAATCACAGCAGTGGCATCCCCGACTACTTCAAGTATCTGCATGCCCAGCTGGGGCGGCATGAAGGGGACTACTTCAGCAATCAGCACCTTCTGCGGATGATCTCCTGCTTCGACGAGCTTGAGTTTGTCACTGGAACCCAACATCGCTACAGCAACAGCAACTACATTCTGCTCGCGACCCTCGTAGAGCGGTTGTCCGGTCGCTCAATGCAGGAATTTGCCACCGAGCGCCTGTTCGCACCGCGCGGCATAAAGCACATTCAGTTTGATGCCGACCGCTTCAGCATCATCCCCCATCGGGCCTTCAGCTACGAATCTGATGGCACCAGGCCGCTCGGCCTGAAGCAACTGCTTGGGAATGCCAACACCGTTGGCGATGGTGGCGCATATGCGAGCACCAATGAACTGATTCGATGGGAACGGCACTGGCACGCGGAATGGAAGGCACCGGGCAGTCTGCTGCGCGACATGCTTCAGCCGCTCCCCCTGTCCGATGGCAGCATACCGGCTTATCGGTCCGGCCTGGAGATCGGACAGCATGCAGGCCACGAGTACGTGTTCCATGGCGGCGGACTGTGGGGGTTCAGAACGCTAATTCTGCGGATCCCAGCTCTGGAGTTGTCTGTCATTCACCTGGCCAATCATGATAAGGCTGGCGAGGACGAAGGCATTCTGCTCAAACTGCTCTGCGCTGAATGACGGCCAGGCCACTACCTCCTTCGGGGCCAGCACCGCATAAGAAGTTTTCCGGACCGCTGGTGAACGCGGAATCGCTGCAGCGGAGTGCGGTCCTGATCGACCAGCGCTCAAATACCGTCGCGTTTTGCAGTTGATGTAGTGCCAGACTCTCTTACCCGCACGGCGATATTCACCCCACCTGGGAAGTGCAGTTCCAGCGTATCGGCTTGAGCCGACGGCTTTCCGGTAGCCACCAATCGCATGCCGCTGTCGGGCGAGACCAGTTCCATCGGCCCGGCAGCGACCAGATCGCGCCGGCCACGGCCTTTGCGCGACCAGCCAAGATTGCCCTCGGGCTGCACGGTGACCTCAAACCGCTCAGCCGGGAAATCTCGCAACTGATACTCGCCGACAAAGCGGGCCGAGATATCCGGGGTGAGCGGCGTGGTGGTGACCACGCTCGACGGCGCGGCATCCGGCCATCGATAGGTGTCGGCGAGTGCGCGGGCAATCTCGTGGGTGAGGGTCATGCCTTCATCGGCGTTGGTCATGATTGCCGCACCCTGGCAGGTATCCGGGTACATGAGCCACAGCGTGCGATACCCCACCGGAGCGCCGGTGTGACTGAACTTTGCCGGCTTGCCCTCTGGCGCTACTTCCACGCCTAGACCCCAGTTGCCGACTTGGCGCTGCATCATCTGCTTCGCCATGTCCGTGTCCAGGACACCCGGCTTGCCTTGCAGGGAGTGGACAAGATCGATGGCCAGGCGCGCGAGGTCCGATGGCGTCGACCATAGTCCCGCTGCCGCCTGTTCCGGATACACGCGCCAGCCACCCGGGATGGGGGTGCCGTCGGCCAACGTACCCGTAGCAGCATGCCGCGCAGATGCGGCATCCAATGGTTGCTGATAGGTGCTTTCCTTCATGCCGGCCGGTGTAAGCACGGTGTCGCGCATCAGCGGCGCGAACTTCTGCTGTGCGGTCTGTTCCATCAGCAACTGGGTCAGCACGAAGCCACCACCCGAGTATCGCCACGACTTGCCTGGCTCGGCTTCGATGCGCACCGCCGGTGTATTGGCCGGTGCACGGCCGTCGAGTATCTGCTCCAGACTGGGCAACGGCTGGTCACGTGGATAGCCCTTGAATCCCGCGACGCCCAGGCCTGCGCTATGGGTCAGTAGCTTTCTCAGGGTAACTGTGCTGCCGGAAAAATCCCCCTCGCGCGGCAGCTGCCAGTTTCGCAACCGGGAGGAAACGTCCTCGTCCAGACTCAACTGTCCCTTCTGGACCAGTGCCAGCGCGCCCACTGAGGCCACCACCTTGCTGACCGATCCAGCGGCAAATCGCGTGTGCGCATCTACGGGGCGACCGTCCACGGTGGCGCTGCCAAACCCCTGTGCCTCAACGATCCGACAGTGCTCGACCACCGCCACGCCGACGCCCGGGACGCCGTAATGGCGCATGCGCTCGTCGATGGAGAATCGCTGGTCAGGCGCGCTATCCAGTACCAACTGGCGACGCAGCGCGGTGCTGAACGCAGGCGCTTGATCAGCTGCGGCAAACTGGGGGAGGAGCAGACCGACAACGAGGGCCGGAACCCAGGCATACGGAGGCAGAGTACGAGTGCGACGCGCCATGATCATCCTTGTTTGGAAGCTGGGGGCGACCCGCAGCCGGGCAGCTGAGGATCGATGATTGCCGGTTCGGGCGGGACGTTCAAGCGGCGCTGGCAGCGGCGGCCAGCCGCCCTGCATAATCGGGAAAAGGAGTGCCCCACTCAACCGCAGGACGCGCGCCATGGCCTTGATCCGCCACGACAGTCTGATTCGCCTGTTTGCCGCGGGCTTCTGCGTGATCGCGGCACTGTATGCCTTTGCCAGCCTGTTCATTACCGGGAGCTGGTGGGGCCTGCTGACGGCCCCGCTGTTTGCGCTGCTTGCCTTCATCCTCCATGCCCGCGACTGGCGCTTCGTGCTGCGGCGCATGTCTGCTGAGGAGCGCGAGGCCGAGCTGGAGCGCAAAGGCGAGATTACCCATGAAGTTGTCAAAGCGCGTCGGGCCATCCATCTTTTCGACTACAGCTGCAGCTGCGACGTGTACCTGATCGATTGCGAAGACGGTCGGCTGCTGTGCCTGTTCGGGCAGTACTTCTACGACTGGGAGCCAATCGAAGAGAACGGGACGTTCATCCAGGGCCGTGGGTTCCCCACCCGGGAGTTCGTGATCACCCGCCGTGCCCCGGACGCATGGGTTTACCGGTTGCAGCCGGGAAAGACGCTGATCCATCCGGAGATCGTGGGCGGCGATATCGATCTACTCGCCGGGTTGGGTCTCAAGCTGTCATCAAGCGATGGCACCTACCTGCCGACAACGTATGACGAAGTACGGCAGATCATGGAGCGAGCCCACGCATGAGCACGACCGATCGAAAGCTGCTGGTGCTGGATCTGGACGAGACGCTGGTGCACGCCAGCGAGGTGGAACTGGAGCGGCCGGCGGATATGCGGGTGGCCGATTATCACGTGTACAAACGTCCCCATGTGGATGCGTTTCTGGACTTCGCGTTCTCGCGCTTCCGGGTTGGGGTGTGGACCTCATCCGGGGAACTGTACGCGCGGCCTTTGGTGGCACAACTGATGCCTGGGCGGACACCTGAGTTCGTGTGGTCCGCCAAGCGCTGCACCACGGTCAGAGACTGGGAGACGGGGCACTATTCGACCCAGAAGCGGCTGGCCAAGTTGAAGCGTCGCGGTTACCGGTTGGAGCAGATCATCGGGATCGACGACACACCCAGCAAGTACGCGCAGAACTATGGGAACCTGGTGCTGGTGCAGGAGTTCAACGGCGACCTGGCGGATGACGAACTGGCGATGCTGCCTGCCTACCTGGAGCATCTGGCGGTGCAACCGAATGTCCGTTCCATTGAGAAGCGCCGCTGGCGTAATACGCTGAGCGCTCTACAGGGCGCAGCATCCGATTGAAGCAACGAGCACTCAGTCGCGCCCGCGCTTGAACCTCGGCACACCCCGCAACTGCTCCACCAACCAACGCGCCGGACCCGATAGCGGCCACTCGGCGCGATGGATCAACCACAACGTATCGACTACCGGCTCGCCGCAGTCCACTACGCGCAGCGCCTCGGGCTGCGCGAAGGACTCACGGGCATGGCGCGGAATGACAGTGAAGCCCAACCCTCGTGCGACCGGCTCCAGAATCAGCGCCACCTGGTTGGTGAAGCCATGCACCGGCAGCGTGCCGACGCCCGGGTTTCCCGGGTATCGACGCGAGAGCAACCGCGTGGCCATGGCGCGGCCGTCTGGATGATCGATGAAGCCAAGCCGTTGCAGATCGTTCCACTGCTCTGCGGTTTCGCCTGCCGGGACGACCAGTTCCAAGGATTCCTCGGTGAACGGCGTGGCACTCAGGCGAGGATCTTCCGGCTTGAGCGTGACCAGCCCCAACTCGTATTGCTTCTGCAGCACGGCCTGCAGGATGTCTGGATCGGGCGCGAAGCGATGCCGGATGCACAGCCCGGGATGGTTGCGCTGGTAGTCCAGCAGAATCGGGTACAGCGCCAAGCCCACGCTGCCCGGGGTGATGAAGCTCACCTCGCCCACGTCGGTGACCGCATCACTCAGGCTGGCCCGCAGGCGGCGTTCGGCGCGTTCGGTTTCCTGGACGTAGGTCAGCAGCGCCACGCCTGCGGGCGTCAATTCGATCTGCCGCGGTCGACGGATGAACAGCGGCCCCAGTTCGGCCTCCAGGTGCCGGACATGCTGACTGACCGCGGCCTGGGTGAGTCCCAGCGTCTGTGCGGCGCGGGTAAAGCTGCCGGTACTGGTGACCGCCGCGAACGAGCGCAGCCATTGCGGGTTCTGCATAACAAACTCTTATCCAAAGGATAAGGTGCCATTAGATCACCAATGGGTGCGCAGCCCCTACCCTTATCAGGCAAAGCTCCCCTACCTGAGACCCTGATGGCCGCCCTGTTTACCCCGTTCCAGCTGAAAGACATCACCCTGCGCAACCGCATCGCCATTCCGCCGATGTGCCAGTACTCCGCCCACGAGGGCTACCTGAGCGAGTGGCACGTGCCCCACTACGCCAGCATGGCTCGTGGCGGAGCCGGCCTGGTGATCGTGGAAGCCACTGCCGTGTCGCCGGAAGGCCGCATCACCCCCGGCTGCGCTGGCCTGTGGGAGGACGGCCAGATCGAGGGCATGGCCCGCGTGGCCAGCGCGATCAAGGCCGCCGGCGCAGTGCCGGGCATCCAGATCGGGCACGCCGGGCGCAAGGCCAGTGCCAACCTGCCGTGGGAAGGCGATGACCACATCCCCGAAGGCGACCGACGTGGCTGGTCAACCCTGGCACCCTCGGCCATTGCCTTCGGCGCGGGTCTGCCGAAGGTGCCCCGTGCGATGACGCTGGATGACATTGCCCGCGTGCAGGCGGACTTCGTCGCTGCCGCCAAACGCGCGCTCGCCGCCGGGTTCCAGTGGCTGGAGCTGCACTTCGCGCATGGCTATCTGGCGCAGAGTTTCTTTTCGCCGGTGGCCAACCAGCGCACCGACCAGTACGGCGGTAGTGCCGAGAACCGTGGTCGCTTCCTGCTGGAAACCGTCGCCGCCGTGCGCGCGGTGTGGCCGGAGCACCTGCCGCTCACCGCACGCTTCGGCGTGGTGGAGTACGACGGCAACGACGACAGCTTCTACCCCGAAGCCGCACAACTGGTGCGGCAGATGCGCGACGGCGGGCTGGACCTGATCGATGCCAGCATTGGCTTCTCCACCTTGAACAGCAAAGCGCCGTGGGGACCGGGCTTCTTCGTGCCGGTGGCCGCGCGACTGAAGCAGGACGTGCAGATGCCGGTCGCGGCCAGCTGGTGCATTGATGATCCGCACATGGCCGAGAAGGCGGTGGCGGACGGCAGCATGGATCTGGTGCTGATCGCGCGTGCACATCTGGCCAATCCGCATTACCCGTATCAGCTGGCGATCGCGCTGGGCGAGGAGAATCCGGCATGGACGCTGCCGGCACCCTATGCGCATTGGCTGTCGCGGTATCGCGGGCCGGGGAAGGGTGCTGCGCAGTAATAGCGTAGTTTGAGACAGAGCCCTCGGCAGCGAACTGCCGAGGGCCTTTTTTTATGACGTTGGCCAGGCTTGTCATCACCTGGTCCGCCTGCTGCAGCTAGCGCACAAACGCAGTCTGTGAATCGCATGCAGTCTCGTAGGTCGAGTTACCTCGACGAGCGGGAGACTATGGGGCGCGCGATCTTCCGTCAATCGTAGAAGTCGCTCAGATCAGACAGCGCCGGGGCCTTTAGCGACACAAGCACGCTCGCCGGGTCGAATCAATTACGCCATCGAATACTCATGGATTTAAGGCAAATCTCAGACTGATGTCGCTCATGGCCTCGCGACTGCTTGAAGGAGAGCGTAGCGTCCATCTGAAGCTGCGAGGCAAAAACCACCCCTTGTTGATCGCAGCTGGATTTCTACGTCAGCCAATCAGTAAATGGGAGAATTTAGATGACAACGTTCGTGGTCGTCGCCTCAGTCGTGATTTCAATTCTTGGCCTCGCAACTGGCATCTACTCAGTCCTGGCCAACCGGAAGTACAGCCCAGGCAAGGGTGATGCAAAACGTCAGTGACTGGCCAAAGGAAGAGCGTCCCCGGGAGATTCTGATCGCCAACGGGGCCGCGGCGCTCACCGATACCCAGCTCGTGGCTCTTGTGCTGATGACCGGCCAAAAGGGACGCCACGTCATGGAGATCGCACGCGAACTGCTGGAGACCCATGGACCGCTCCGGAAGCTGCTCGACATGTCGGCCCGCGACATGTCGAAGTTGCCAGGGCTGGGCATGGCCAAAGCCTGCATGCTGGTGGCGAGCCTGGAGCTTGCCCGTCGGCATCTCTCGGCGAAGCTTGCCCAGGGCGAACTTCTCACCGACCCGCTCGCTGCCCGGCAGTACTTCAAGCAACATCTGCGCGGCCGGCCTGTGGAGGTGTTCGCAGCGCTCTTCCTGGACAACCGCCACCGCATGCTGGCGTTCCAGGAGCTGTCGACCGGCACGCTCAATTCGGCCTCCGTCTACCCCCGCGAAGTTGCCCGCCACGCCCTGCTGCACAACGCGGCGGCCGTCATCGTGGGCCACAACCACCCTTCCGGGCATGCCGAGCCCTCGGCGGCCGACCGCCATATCACCGTGGAACTGCAGGCGGCGCTGCAACTGGTCGGGGTGCGGCTGCTGGACCATATCGTGGTCGGGGAAGGGGAGCCGGTGTCGATGGCCGAGCGGGGGTGGCTGGGGCGGGTTTGAGGCTGAACGGGGCGCTCAGGTCATAGGGAAGGCAGGCGGTGCGTGGGCCGGCCAACGGCCGGCGCTACCGGTTTAGCCCCTTGCTGGGGGGCGGTTCAATGGTTTGGGGCCCATCTGGGCTAAAATTGCCGATTCCGCCGCTCCAGTCTCAAAGCAGGCCTTGTGAAAAATCTCCTCCGCGCCCTGATCAACCAGGGCATTGAAGCCCTGCGTGCCAACGGTACGCTGCCGGCCGATACCCTCACCCCGGACTTCGTGGTGGAACGCCCGAAGACCCGTGAGCACGGCGATTTCGCCACCAATGCCGCCATGCTGCTGGCCAAAGCCGCGCGCAGCAACCCGCGCGCCGTGGCCCAGGCACTGGTCGATGCGCTGCCGAAGAGCGACGACGTGGCCGGCGTGGACATTGCCGGCCCGGGCTTCATCAACTTCCGCCTGGCCGCCAGCGCTTACCAGCGTGAAGCCGCCTTCGTGCTGAAGGAAGGGGCCGATTACGGCCACAACCTGAGCGGCAACGGCCGCACCGTGGGCGTGGAGTACGTGTCGGCCAACCCGACCGGTCCGCTGCACGTGGGCCATGGCCGCGCCGCCGCCATTGGCGACTGCCTGGCACGCGTGCTGGACGCCAACGGCTGGAACGCCAAGCGCGAGTTCTACTACAACGACGCCGGCGTGCAGATCGAGAACCTGGCCCTGTCCACCCAGGCCCGTGCCAAGGGCCTGAAGCCGGACGACGCCGGCTGGCCGGAAGCGGGCTACCGCGGTGACTACATCCAGGACGTGGCCGACGCCTACCTGGCCGGTGCCAAGGTCGAGCTGGAAGGCCACACCGTGGTCGGCGAGCGCGACCCGGACAACCTCGATGCAATCCGCCGCTTCGCGGTGGCCTACCTGCGCAATGAGCAGAATCTTGATCTGGCGGCCTTCGGAGTGGATTTCGACATCTACTTCCTGGAAAGCTCGCTGTACAAGGACGGCAAGGTCGAAGAGACCGTAGCCCAGCTGAACGCGGCCGGCCACACCTATGAGGAAGGCGGCGCGCTGTGGCTGCGCTCGACCGACTTCGGTGACGACAAAGACCGCGTGATGCGCAAGTCCGACGGCACCTACACCTACTTCCTGCCGGACGTGGCCTACCACCTGAGCAAGTGGCAGCGCGGCTACGAGCGCGCCATCACGGAGCTGGGTGCGGACCACCACGGTTCGCTGGCGCGCGTGCGTGCCGGCCTGCAGGCCCTGGACGTGGGCATCCCCAAGGGCTGGCCGGAATACGTGCTGCACCAGATGGTGACGGTGATGCGCGGCGGCGAGGAAGTGAAGCTGTCCAAGCGTGCCGGCAGCTACCTGACCCTGCGTGACCTGATCGACGAAGCCGGCCGCGATGCGACCCGCTGGTTCCTGATCGCGCGCAAGCCGGATTCGCAGCTGACCTTCGACATCGACCTGGCCCGCGAACAAAGCGCCGACAACCCCGTTTTCTACGTCCAGTACGCTCATGCACGCGTGTGCAGCCTGCTGCGCCTGGCGGGCGAACAGGGTGTGCCGTTTGACCAGGGTATCGGGATGAGCTCCCTCTCGCTGCTGGACGACGAACACTCGATCCTGCTCATGGTCGAAATCTCGCGCTTCCCGGAGACTGTGGAAAGCGCCGGCAATGCGCTCGAGCCGCACCAGATCGCGCAGTATCTGCGTGAATTGGCGCATGCTTTCCACACGTGGTATTGGTCCAAGAAGATTCTGGACATCCCGGACGAAAAAGAGCGCAATGCGCGCCTGGCCTTGGCCGCTGCAGCGCGCCAGGTCCTCGCCAATGGTCTGAACCTCCTGGGCGTTTCCGCCCCGGAAAAAATGTAATTACCGGAGTAGTAGTAAATGGCAGCACGACGCGGCAAGAGCCAGGCACGGCGCAACAGCAGCCAGGGCACACCCGGATGGGTGTGGCTGGTGGCCGGTGTGGCGATTGCGGCGGTGGTGTTCCTGGCGGCACCGAACCTGTTCAAGAGTGACGGCGACGGCTTCCTGCGGGTCGGCCCGCAGCCGAACCCGAATGCGCAGCCGGCCCCGGTGAGCGACGCCGACACCGACGTGGGCGCGGACCTGCCGCGCCCCGGTGCGACCAAGCCCGCCGAACCGGCCAAGCCGGCTCCGACCCAGTACGACTTCTACACCCTGCTGCCCGGCAAGGAAGTGGAAATGTCGGATGCGGAACTGGCGGCCAGCACGCGTGCGGAAGAACAGCGTCGCGCCCGGGCCGAAGCCCAGCGCGCGCAGGCGGCTCTTGAAGGTCGGCCGGTTCCGGCGGCGGCCGCGACGTCTACTTCGGTGGCGTCCACGGCTCCGGCGGCAACGCAGATGCCCGCCCCGGTGAGCGAACGCCCGGCGGCGACCCCGGCTGTGGTGGCCGCCACCCCGGCTGCCACCACAGCGGCACCCAAGCCGGTCGAAACCCCGGCAGCGGCGGCTCCTGCGGCAGCTGAAGACAGCAACATCCGCTACATCCTGCAGGCTGGTGCCTTCGGAGCCTCCGGCGACGCCGAGGCGACCAAGGCCAAGTTGGCGATGCTGGGCCTGGCCGCACGAGTGGAGTCCGCACAGATCAGCGGCAAGACCGTGTACCGCGTGCGGATGGGGCCATATGGCACCGCCGGCGAGCTGGCCGAAGCCAAGCAGAAGCTGTCCAGCAGCGGCATGCAGGCGATGGCGATCAAGGCGCAGTAACACCGCGAGCCAGGGAAGGCACTCAATGACACTGCGATACCAGCCCAAGGTCGGCGAAGTCGTCGAATGCGATTTCGGGCAGTTTCCGGACCCGCCCATTGCACCTCCGGCCAATGGCCGCATCCCCAATGAGATGCGCAAGCGTCGGCTGTCGGTGGTGCTCAACGGACGGCTGCCGAATGGCTGCGTGCTGGTGATTCCGCTCTCGTCTTCGCACAACCCCGATGCGGTGCGTCGTGGATTCCACGTCCACCTGCCGTCCGCGCTGGTGCCGGTGACCCACGCGTACGACCCGCGCGACCGCTGGGCGATTGCCGAATGCGTGACCCACGTGGCACGTGCCCGGCTGCACCCCCTGCGCGACCGCAACGGCTCGCTCAGCGTGCACCTGCCCCGCGAAGTTGTGACGGCCATCCAGACGGCAGTCCTGCGCAGTTGCAGCGGCTTGTCCCTGCTGGCCCCGGCGGAAGCCCCTGTCACCGAGGCTGAGCCTGCCTGAACGGGCGCGCCCCCTGGGTTTGACGGCACGTAGGGGCTGCGCTAGGATCGCCGCATTGGCCTTTGAGCCCTTTGCTGCACCTATTTGGCTTTGAGCCATGAAAAAGCCCCGCTTGCGGGGCTTTTTCTTTTTCCGTTCATGGGGATGGCGCGCATGGCGCGTCACTACGGGGTGTATCGTCGCGGGGTGACCTTGGACTGCACTTCCACCGCTGTTGCTGGCACCGTCGGCCGCTATCGCGAGTGGCAGCCGCCGCCTACGCTGCGCGCCGCATTCGGCCAGCTATGGCGTAGCGACCTGCCGGCGGATCAGGGCGGCGAGGTCACGGTGCTGCCGGACGGTTGCGTGGACGTGCTCTGGCGCGATGGCCAGCTGTACGTGGTCGGGCCCGATGTGGTGGCCGCCCGGCCGCAGCTGGCCGCAGGCGCGCAGGTACTGGGAGCCCGGTTCACGCCCGGCGCGGCGCGCGCGTGGCTGGGACTGCCGCTTTCAGAAATTGTGGGAACTGCGGTGGAGCTGGACGCCGTGTTCGGCACCAAAGCCCGGACCATGGCAGAACGGCTGAACAACACGGGCGACGCCGCGTTGCGCGAACAGCGGTTTGCGCAGGAGCTGGCGAAACTCCTTGGCCCGGAGGATCGTGGTCACCGCGTGGCCGCCACGGTGTTTGCCCGGATCCGGGCGGGCCACACCGATCTGGCCGAACTGGCCACCCAGTTGCAGCTCAGTACCCGCAGCCTGCGCCGCCTCTGCCACGAGCAGTTCGGATACGGGCCGAAAATGCTTGATCGGATTCTGCGCCTGCAACGGTTGTTGAAACTGGCCCGCGCCCGACCACAGGCCGGATTGGTGGAGTTGGCATGCGATGGCGGCTACGCCGACCAGTCCCATCTGAGCCGCGAAGTGCGTGCGCTGGCAGGAATGGGCGCGTCGCAGCTGTGCGCCCGATGGCGCGATTGACTGGCCGTTTTGTTCAAGACGGCGTGCCATCCGGTACGGCATGCTGGCCCCTCCTTGGATTGGAGTTCACGCATGGGCAGCTCGGAAGGCAACGACCGTCGGATCGACAACATTGAGTTCAACGTCAGCGACATCGCCCGCAGCAAGGCGTTCTACGGCGGGGTGTTTGGCTGGACCTTCACCGACTTTGGCCCCGGCTATACCGAATTTGATGATGGCCGGCTGAAAGGTGGTTTCACCACCGATGGCCCGGTACGCGCGGGAGGCCCGCTGGTGATTCTGTATGCCGACGACCTGGACGCGACCCAGCAGCGGTTGGAAGCAGCCGGCGCGGAGATCTCCACGCCGGCGTTCGATTTCCCCGGCGGGCGGCGGTTCCATTTCCGCGACCCGGACGGGTATGAGCTGGCGGTGTGGACCGCGCAGGAGTAACCGTCAGTCGCGGGCGACCTGGAAGCCGGCAAACGACTGGGTCACCGGCATTACTTCGAGGCGGTTGATGTTCAGATGCGCCGGCAGGCTGGCGACCCAGAAGATCTGCTCGGCGATGTCCTCGGCGGTCATCGGATTGGCTCCGCTGTACAGCTTGTCCGAGGCCGCCTGGTCGCCGTGGGTACGGACCACGGTGAACTCGGTTTCGGCCATGCCAGGCTCGATGGTGGTCACGCGCACACCGGTGCCGTGCAGGTCGGCGCGCAGGCCGAGCGAGAACTGGCTGACGAAGGCCTTGGTGCCGCCATAGGCATTGCCACCCGGGTACGGGTAGACGCCGGCGACCGAGCTGATGTTGATGATCGCGCCCTTGCGCTGCACAAGCTGCGGCAGCAGGCGGTGGGTCAGCGTGACCAGGGCGGTGACATTGGTGTCGATCATGGTGCGCCAGTCGTCCAGCGAGGCGCTCTGGGCCGGGGCGGTGCCCTGGGCCAGGCCGGCGTTGTTGACCAGCAGGTCGATGCCGGCGAACTCCGCCGGCAGCGCGGCCAGCGCCGCTTCCATCGCGGCGGTGTCACGCACGTCGAAGGCCGCGGCGTGCACCAGGCCCGGATAGGCGTCCACCAGCGGCTGCAGGCGCTCGGCGCGGCGGCCGGTGGCAATCACGCGCCAGCCGGCCTTGGCGAAACAGTGGACGGCGGCAGCACCAAAGCCGGAAGTGGCACCGGTGATCAGGGCGGTACGGGTCATCGCGGGTCTCCGTGAGAAGTCCCGCCCATTTTCGCACCGGATGAACGCGCGTGGGTTGCCGGCGCTGGCGAACTCAGCGGATGCGGTACACGCGGGCCTTGGGCAGGTCTTCGTCCACCTGCAGGAACCAGCGCCCGGCAATGCCCGGCACCACCACGATGGCGGGATTGCTGACCGGCTTCTTGAGCTTCATCTCGCCCTTGAGCACCTGCCACTGCTGGCCGTTGTCCAGGCTGAACACGGTGCCGGGTTGCCAGCCGTCCACCGTGCCGGTGACGTGGGCCTCGATCGGGCCGTCGTCGAGGCCGGCGAACATCGGGGCCACCGCAGGGGCCTGCGCGGCGACCGGGGCAGCCACAGGAGCGGCCGGAGCACCCTGTTCGGCCTCGCGCAGCAGGCGGTTCAGGGTCTGCAGCTGGGCCGGGGTCAGCCCGACCTCGGCCAGTGCCTGCGCGTCCACGCGCTGTTCGATGGCGACGTACGGAACCTGCGCGGCGGCCGTTGCGGCCAGCCAGACCATGCCCATACCCGCCAGTACCTGCCACCTGCGCATTGCCTGCTCCACCGGAAATTGATGCCTGAGGCCGGCACTGTGCTTCACTTTCATGGCAGTCAGATGACAGCCGTCATCACGCCTGCCCGGGCCACCGGCCCGCCCGGGGTAAAATGGCCGCCAGCCACGCAGCCGCGTCGGCGGTACTGGAACCCCCATGATCAACAACGATGTACTGCGCAGCATCCGCTACATGCTCGACCTCAGCGACAGCATGGTCGCCAACACCTGTGCCCTGGCCGACCCTGCCTTTGTGGTGGACCCGGCCGACGTGGCCGGTTGGCTGCGCAAGGAAGACGAAGCCGGCTTCGCCGCCTGCGATGACCGTACCCTGGCCCACTTCCTGGACGGGTTGATCGTTCACTACCGCGGTCGCGACGAAAGCCAGCCGCTGCGCCCGGTGGAAAAGCGCATCACCAACAACCTGGTGCTGAAGAAGCTGCGCGTGGCTTTCGAACTGAAGGACGTGGACATGCATGCCATCTTCGAAAGCGCCGGCTTCCCGGTGTCCAAGCCGGAGCTGTCTGCGCTGTTCCGTCAGCCGGACCACAAGAACTACCGGGTGTGCGGCGACCAGATGCTGCGCAACTTCCTGAAGGGACTGACCCTGCGCGTTCGTGGCTGATTCGCATGCGCCGCTGAGCCGCTGGCAGGTACTGCTGATGGCCTTCGCCACGGGTGTGGCGGTGGCCAGCAACTATTACGCGCAGCCGCTGCTGCACACCATTGCCGAGTCCCTCGATATCAGCTTCGCCCGCGCCGGCACGCTGGTCACTGCCGCGCAGCTCAGCTATGGGCTGGGGGTGATCCTGCTGGTGCCGCTGGGCGACATGTTCGAGCGCCGGCGGCTGATCGTGGTGATGTCGCTGCTGTCGGCCTCGGGCCTGGTGATCTCCGCACTGAGCCAGCAGTTCGTGTGGTTGGTGGTGGGCACCGCGTTGACCGGGTTGTTCTCGGTGGTGGCGCAGGTGCTGGTGCCGTTCGCCGCGACCCTGGCGCGACCGGAAGAGCGCGGCCGCGTGGTCGGCGTGATGATGAGCGGGCTGCTGCTGGGCATTCTGCTGGCGCGCACGGTCGCGGGTGCTCTGTCCTCACTGGGCGACTGGCGCACGGTGTACTGGATGGCTGCCGGCGCGATGGTGCTGACCACGCTGGCGCTGTATCGCACCCTGCCCCGCTTCCACGAGCATGCCGGGCTGGGCTACTTCGCACTGCTGCGCTCGATTGGCACCCTGTTCGCAGAAGAGCCAGTGTTCCGCCTGCGCACGCTGCTGGGCGCGCTGAGCTTTGCGATGTTTGCCATCTTCTGGACGCCCCTGGCGTTCCTGCTGGCGGCGGAGCCGTACCAGTACAGCGATGCCACCATCGGGTTGTTCGGCCTGGTCGGGGCGGCCGGCACGCTGGCCGCAGGTATCGGCGGTCGCCTTTCCGACCGCGGCAAGGCCGGCCTGGCGACCACAGTGGCGCTGGTGCTGCTTGCAGCATCCTGGCTGCTGCTGGGTTTCTCCGCACATTCGCTGATCGCCCTGCTGGCAGGCGTGATCGTGCTCGACCTGGCCGCGCAGCTGCTGCACGTGAGCAACCAGAACGTGGTGTTCGCGTTGCGCCCGGAAGCGCGCAACCGGCTCAACGCCGGCTACATCACCGGCTACTTCGTCGGTGGCGCGCTGGGTTCGCTGGTCTCGGCGCAGATGTATCAGCGCTTCGGTTGGACCGGCGTGTGCCTGACCGGTGCCAGCGTCGCGGCGATGGCGCTGCTGGCCTGGGGCCTGCGCAGGCGCTGAGCTTGGTGGGCCGGGGCCCCCCCCGCCGCCCCCCCGGCGCGCCGCACCAGCCCCCACGG
>NZ_JASCOZ010000072.1 GCF_029960115.1 Stenotrophomonas sp. PS02289 | reverse complement strand
GGCATCGCCCACATGCGCCGGGATGGCGTGGGCGATGCCGGCACTCCACTACGGTCAAGGGGATCACAATGAACAGCGCCGATACGCCGCGTGGCGTGCGCAACAACAACCCGGGCAACATCGACCGCACGGACGTGGTGTGGCAGGGCGAAGACCGCTCTGCCGCCGCCCTGGCGAAGGAACGCCGCTTCTGCGTTTTCAACACGCCCGAGGCTGGCTTCCGCGCCCTCGCAAAGACCTTGCTCACGTATCAGAACAAGCATGGCCTGCGCACCGTCCGGGACATGATCAACCGCTGGGCACCACCGGTCGAGAACAACACCTTGGCGTATGTGCGCCAGGTTGCCAACGAGGTCGGCGTCGGTGCTACCGAGATCGTGTCTCTGTCGCGCCCGGTGACCCTGTTTCGCATGGTCCGTGCGATTGCCCGGCACGAGAACGGTGGGCTGTTCTGGGCAGATTCCGTGATCGAGCAGGGTGTCAACGAGGCGCTGAAGTGATGGCCGGCCCGGACGTGGGTGAAGGTGCGCCTTGGTGGCTGGCCGGTGGAATGGTCGCCTTCTGGCTCGCACGCGAGGCGTGGGGAGCGCTGCTCTCACGCCGGAAGGAGCGCTCCGAAACGGATGCGAACGTCGTCCTGATCGAGGGGTTGACCGGGCGCGTGAAGGCGCTGGAGGAGCGACTGACCAATCAGGATGCCCGACTGCAGCAGGAAATGGAGCTGAGACTAAAGGCTCAGGAGGATGCGAGCGCTTTGCGCACGCGCATCCGCCTCCTGGAGTCAACGCTGCGCCAGCTCGGCGCTGTGATCCCCGATCCAGAAGGTGTGTCGGCATGACCCGCGCCCTCGCTATCGCATTGGTCCTGCTGCTCGGCGTCATCTTCTGGCAGCGCGGCAGCGTCTGGAAGGCGCAGGAAAGCGCCACTGCTGCAGTCGCCGGCCAGAAGTCCGCCGAGGACGACCTGTCGGCAGCGCAGTCCGAGATCGGCCAGCTCACCACGGTGGTCGCGAAGGAGCGGGCCGACGCCAAGGCCGCCAACGCGCTCGCCGCGCGCTACGAAAAGGAAAAGACCCATGCCCAGACTGAATCCGACCGCCTGGTCGCTGAGCTGCGTGCTGGCAATAGCCGGCTGCACGACCGCTGGCAGGCCGCCATCCACACCGCCGCACTGTCCCAGGCCGCCGCCAGCGCCAGCCAGCCTGATGGTCGAGCCGACGACCGGTACGAAAGTGCGGGTCGAATTATTGGAGCCGCCGACCAGTGCGACGCCCAGGTAAGGGCGCTGCAGGCGTATGCCAGGCAATGTGGGGGCGAGCCATGACCCTGGCGTTGCAGGTTCTCGCCTTCGTGCTACTGGCGTTTGCGCTGGCCTTCTCGATTGCCGGTCGACGCACAGGGGAGGTTTTTCGATGAGCCAGCGCGAGTTTCTAGCTGATCTTGACGCGAGTCTGCACGCTGGTTTCGCCGGCGCTGGGATGGCTGAGTTCGGCCTTTACACCGCACCCGGGGCGGCCGTCGCCGTGCCTTGCCAGGTGTACGTGGACCGCGACGTGGAGACCATCGGTGGCCTACGCCAATTCGTTGCCAATCGTGTGGAGATCTCGTACGTGCGTGACGCCGGCCTGGCGCTGGCAAAAGACGGCACGGTACACGTTGATGGGGTGACTTTCACCAACGTAAAGATCATTTCAGACGATGGCTCGCTGAGCCGATGGATGGTGCGCAGTGGCCCCTGACCCCTCTCAAGAACTGGTAGAGCCGGAGAGCTGGCAATTGCTGGAGTTCCTCGCAACCCGGGTTCGCATGGTGAAGAAGGAGGCTGGGTTCCTTACGGACCTGGGCGATGGACTGGTCATGTTGGACGATGACGACGTGCCTAACGACTGGGTTGGCTCTGCGACGTCGATCTACGTGGACCGCATCAGCGGCTCCAGTAGCAGCCGAGCGCAATCCAGCTCCGATGTGGGTGTTGTGGTTGAGTTCGCCGTGCCGCGCCACTCGGATGAGCGACACCCTCACCGGCTTGTTCACCGTGCGCGCAAAGACCTGGTCCGCGTGCTGAAGGTTGATGAGCGCCACTTCCCGCTCGGCATCACCAAGTTCGAAGTACTCGAATCCCAGCTGGCCGAGGTCACCGACGACACCGGCCACACCAGCGTTGTCGCTCAGATCACCGCGCGGGCCGGCCTGACCGAAACCTTCCAGCCCCTGACCACTCCCTAGGAGATAACCCTATGGCTACCCAGCCCAAGGTTCGCAAGTTCGCAGGCGATCTGCGCCTGTTTGAGTTCGGTGCCGGCGCAGACCGGATTGCCGTCATCCCCGACACCGACGACAAGTTCGGCAACAAGCCGCTGGAGCAGAGTTCGCTCACCTTCAGCTATGAGGCCGGTGATACCACCGAGATCAAGAGCAAGCGCCGCGATGATCGCTACAACCAGATCATCCACACCGACGCCAATCCGGGTGCAACCAGTCTGAGCATTGGCGCACTCGAAGTGCCGCCGGCCATCCTGGCTCGTATGCTGTACGGCAGCGCCGTGAGCGCGTCAGTCGAAGCCGGTGCTGCCGAGAACCTGAGCATTGCCGTCCACAGCAAGGACGCGCCGGTCAAACTGCCGAATCGTTTCGTGCTGGCTGTTCCGGCACCGGTGTTCAAGAAGGGGGACGTGGATCTGGTGGTCGGTGTGGACTACGCCGTCGACAACCGTCAGGGCATCCTGATTCCTCTGCCGGCTGGGAAGATTCAGCATGGCGACGTGCTGACTGCCAGCTACAGCTACGACGGTTACCTCCAGACGGCCATCAACGGCGGTGCGGTACCGAACAAGTCGTTCATGATCCTGGGCGACGTCCAGGATCGCATCAGCGGTGAAAACGGGCTGCTGCGCATTCCGCAGGTGGATCTGACGGTCGACGGCGATGTGGACTGGTTCAGTGACGAACCGATCCAGGTGACGCTCACCGGGCCGGTGATCTTCCGCTCGGAAGAATCCGCGCTGTACACCTTTGAGGTGTACGAGCAGAAGGCGGGCTGATGGTCGGGCAGGCCGATAGCGGTCTGCATTGGGCGGCACCCTTCGCGGTGCCGTCCTGCTTTAGCGCGAACGGGGGTTGACGGTGGCAAGGTTCAACAGTTTCGGTCAGACCGACATCGGCGCACTGGCACGCCTGGCGGCCCGTGTGGATGGCCTGACCAAGGCGGCGATCTCAAAGGCGGACTCGCGCTCGATCGCGTCGGTGCGCCGTCGTTTCGAGCCGGCGGCAAAGCGAGCCATCCGTGAGGTCTACACCGTCCGAGCCGGTGACTTGAAAGGGCGATTCAGCGTTCGCTCCGGCAAGGTCGAGGGATCTGAGTACCTGTCCCTGAAGGCTTCCACCCAGAAGCTCTCCCTGATCGCGTTCAACGGCCGATGGGGCGGGCGCAGGACTCCAGGCGCGACCGCCGGCATCCAGGTGGGAAAGCGCAAGGTCTATACCTCCGCGTTCATTGCCCGCATCGGCGGCCAGCGCCGCATGGTGGTTCGCCAGTTTTCCCGCGACGCCACCGCGCCTTCCGGCCGCGACGGCCGTCGCAAGCTGCGGCTGCTGAGTGGTGCCAGCGCCTTCCAGATGGTGATGGGTGAGAACGAGATCGTCGCCAGCAAGCTGGCGCGCGAGATGAACGAATACCGCAGCAGCGAGCTGGTCCGACAGCTGCAGCTGGCACGAAAGAGGAAGCGTTGATGGCAGGCACTGCGGCATTCGAGGAAGCACTGCGGCTGGTTCTTGAGACCAGTGGGACCGAGGGCGTCGACCAGCTGCGGGTCGCCCTCGAGCAGATGGGCATCGCCACAGAGGATGCAGGTGCAGACACGGCTAAGCTGGTTGATAGGCTGGTCGAACTGAACAGCACCGCCGGTAAGGCCAATGCCTTCGACGGCATGATGCAATCGCTGGATGAGCTGGAGAAGCGCTACGACGCGAACCAGCGTGCGGCGTATTCCCTGAGCCTCCAGATCGCCGACATGGCGCAGCCGTCGCGCGAGTTGCTCCAGGAACAGAAGTCCCTCCGGGCCGAGGGAGACAAGCTTCGAGCCAGCCTGAACAAGCAATGGGAGGCGGTGGCCAAGGCCGATGAAGAACTGCGGGAGCTGGGCGTGGATACCGCTCAGCTGGCCGCCGGACAGCAGCGCCTGCGCGCCGAGGCGACGCGCACGGCCCAGGCATTCACCGAGCAGGCGAGGGCGTCAGCCGAGGTGGCTGCGGAGACGCGCCGGCGTAACCAGCAGATCGAGGACAGCGATGAGCAGTTCCGCGCCCAGGCGCGGGCGACCAACGCAGCTGCGGAATCGCTGAAGGCTTACCGCGATAGGGCCGACCAGGCTACGCGTGACACGGCCGAGTTGGGTACCGCCGCTGAGGCCACCAGTTCCATAATGAACCGGTTGAAGGGGGTGGTGGCGGCCGCGCTTGGGTTCATCGGGTTCGGCAAGATCGTCGATGGCATCAAGAGCATCATCACCGAGGGAAGTGACGCCGAGCAGGAGCTGGGGCAGCTGGAAGCGGCGCTGGCGGCGACCGGACGCCAGAGCGAATTCACCGCCGAACAGCTGGCCCAGATGCGCCGTCAGCTGCAGGGCGGGCTGTTTGATGATGGCGAGATCTCCAAAGCGCAGGTGCGCCTGCTTTCCTACACCAACATCGTCGGCGAGCAGTTCCCGCAGGCGATGCAGATCACGATTGATCAGGCCCAGCGCCTGGGCATCAGCCTCGAGCAGTCAGCCGAGGTGGTGGGTAAGGCGCTGCAGACGCCGTCCAAGGCGATGGAGTCCCTGAGTAAGCAGGGCTTCACGCTGACTGCCGCTCAGAAGCAGCTGGTCGGCCAGCTGGAGGCTACTGGCCGCGTTGCTGAGGCGCAGACCATCATTCTGGATCTGCTGGCCGAGTCCTACGGTGGCGCAGCAGCAGCGGCCAAGGTGGGCACCATTGCGGGCCTGTGGAAGGCGGCCACCGAGCGGTTTAAAGACTGGAAGCAGGAGGTCGCTGACCAGGGCGTTCTCACGTACTTCAAGACGCAATTGTCGGAGATGCTTTCCCTCGCCGACAGACTTGCCAAGGATGGCACTCTCACAAGGTGGGCGAAGCAAACGGCGGACGCCATTCTGACGATGGCCAATGCCGCGCGTTCGGCTACTACCTGGCTGCTAGAGCATCGCGATGCGCTGATTACGATGGGAAAGGCATTTGCCACCTTCGCCATTGTGCGTGCCGTTGTTCAGATGAACGCTTGGCGCATCGCCTTGATGGCCTCTACCCGTGCGCAGCTTGCCAATGCCGCAGCAATGGATGCCTCTGGTAAGGGCGCGCTGACGCTAGGCAACATCCTAAAGACTCTCCCCCGCGCGGTGCCTATCACGGTGGCCCTGCTCGGTGTAGAGCTGGCCACTAAGACTCTCCAGGCGTTGGGGGAAGCGTTAGGCGAAGAGCTGGGTAAGAACAGCCAAGCAATGAGGGAATCGGGTGAGGCGGTTCGCTCGATGCGCGAGCAGATGTATCTGCAAGGAATTGAGTACAAAAAGGCCGCAGTCTCGGTGGCGCAGTACCGTGACGTTTCCGTGCGTTCGGCTGCGGAAGTGGCGGCGATGGGGGAGCAGGAGCGCCAGTCCTACCAGGCTCGGCTCGACGGACTGAAGAAGTACTTGACCGCGCAGCTCGGCTATCTATTTACCCAGAAAGAACTGGGCATGGCCACTGAAGAACAGCTGTCCCAGCTAGAGCAGGTGAAGGCCGGGTTGGCGCAGGTCGCCGTGGGTTACAAGGATCTTGCGGCTGGTTCTCAGGTGGCTGGCGATGCACTGAAGAACGGCATTGCCGCAGGTGCGCAGCTAGTGGTGGAACAGCTCAAAGGGATCGGTAGCGATTCAAAGCTGGCTGCCAGCGAGATCAGTAAACTCTTCCAGAATTTGAACTTCGACGACACCAGCTCTCTGAGCAATGTCGGTGTGGGTCTGGCATTCATAGCAGATCAGGGTGCCGGCGCTGAACGTAATATTCGGGACGGGCTGACAAAGGCGTTGCAGCAGCTCAGTGGCGAAGAGCTTTCCCGCTTTCAAACCGCAGCACAGTCAGCGTTCGCCTCGCTACCCTCGGCCGCTGCCAATACTTCCGTGGTGCTTGAGCAGACCCTCGTCGCAGCGCTGGGTAAGTTAGGCGTATCAGCGGAGCGCATGGGCGTGAGCTTTACCGCTGCCGGACGTGATGCCAACGCGGCATTTGGCACCGTAGTGGAGAACGCACTTTCCACCAGTGCCCAGATCGAAACGGCCTTCAAGGCCGCGCTTGGCAACGTCGCCACGCTGGATGAAGCCAAGGCGCTGGGCGCGCAGCTGCAGGCCGCCGGTCAGCAGGGCAAGCTCGGGTTCGACCAGGCGGAGCGCTCGGCGGCCGCTCTGAACGCGCGGATCCGTGAGATCACCAACGCCATGAACCCGCTGAACGATGAGTTCAGCAGACTGGGCATTCAGTCACAGGCATCTCTGAACGCGGCGCGCGATGCCGCCAAGGACGCGTTTGAAGCCATCCGTCGGGGTGCAGCTCAAGGCAAGGCCAGTATTGAGGACGTGCGTCGGGCCTTTACGGCCTACGCAAATACGGCCCGCGCGGCGGTTGCCAACAGCGACGACTGGAAGCGCAAGCAGGTTGAGTCCCAGTTGGAGGTCCAGGGCGCGACCTACGCAACGAATCAGGCGCTGGCGAACCAAGGAAGTGCTGGCGCGGCCGCAGGGCAGGCGGTGGCGGCTGGTGGCGCGCAAGCCACTGCGGCAATGGAGCAGGTACAGAGTGCTGCTGCCGGTGCAGCCAGTAGCGTGGCTTCCGTGGGAGCTGCGGCAGGCGGGGCTAGCGGTACGTTGAATAAAGCTTCGGCGTCTGCCAGCGGCTTCTCCATGAACATGGGCCAGATCTCAGAGAAGACCCGCGAACTTCTCAGTCAGCTGGGCGGCCCGACGGGACTAAAGGAGTTCGCCAACGTCTGGAACGGGCTGGCAAGGCAGCGCCGCGAGCTACAGGCCTACAAGGAAGAGCAGGCCGAGGTACTCAAAGGCATGGACGAACTTTCCAAGCAGCGTAAGGAACTTGCCCAGCGCTTTGATTTAGTCGGCGAGAACGAACTGGAAGAAGTTCTCCAGATCGAGCAGCAGATCGAGGCAAAGCGAGCGGAGCGCCGGCGGGCGGAGGCCGAAGAGCGCCGCGCCCGTCTGGACGCCGCTCGCGAAGAAGAAGCGCTCCAGGCCGAGGCCGACGCCAAGCGAATCAATAGCGGCAGCGACAACAATGGCGGAGGTGCCCGGGTGCTGAGGATTGAATGGATTGCCCCATCGCGCTCGGTTGCCGCCAGCGCGTCTGCGGCAGAGCGCGAGCAGGCCGAGCGCCTGGCGGGCATGGTCGCGCCATTGGTAATGGACAAGGTGGCGCGTAGTCGCAGTGTGTCGGTGCGAGCAGGGGGAGGCCGATGAGCCGTATCGTCCTTGCGGGCATAGAGTTGCCGGCCGATCTCCAGTGGATCGATGAATTCACAGCTTGGCGAGTTGGTCAGCAGGTCAAAACCAGCCTCACTGGCGCTCGGATTGTCCAAGAGTCCGCCCTGCAGGCAGGCAGGCCCATCACCCTCCAGACGCAGCGCGAGGGCGATGCGTACATTGCCCCAGTCACCCTAGAAGTCCTGCAGCGGCTTCAGGCCAGCGAGGAGCAGCCGCGCACCGCTTCACTCCAGCTGCTGATGCCGGCCCACAACGGCGGTGAGCGCGCTTTCTCTGTGGGCTGGCGGCGCACCGATGGCGCAGCCGTGGAAGCCTCGCCCATCAACTACGCCGTGCCCGCTCTGGGCGGCGACTACTTCTCCATCACCCTTCGATTGATGACGGTGTAACCGATGACCATTTCTACAACAGACATCAAGATGCGCCAGTCGCAGCGCCTGACCGACAATCCCGACGGCGGTGGCCGCATGGTGCAGGCCGAAATCGTGGACGGGCAGATGAATAACCTGTTCCCCGACATCGGTGATGAGGAGCGCACCACCGGGCGAGCCACGCTGCGCAAGATGTTCGTCCACGTGGATACGCCTACCGATGACGTTCTTAAGGACGCCATCGGCGTTCTTCTGGATCCACCGAACGATCCAAAGGTTCAGGTCAGCATGTTCGCTACCGGCGTCTACAGCGATGTACGCAGCGACGCGCGAAATCGCGTGGAGAGCTACATCACTCGTGGGGTAGAGTCGCGCTACATCCTGCTCAGCAACCATTTCATTGGGCAGCAGGCACTTCAGTTCTACTGCATGAAAGATGCTCCGAGTCCGGACATCAACGACAACCTTTGCCTTTTCGTGACCGCAGCGGGCTATACGCCCAATGAACAGTATGTTCGGGTCAAAAGCATTCTTTCCCGCACGTCACGCACGTTCTTCGACGACCTGGGCGCATTCGAACGTGACGTGATCGTAGTTGAGACCGTCACTTCTCTTTTGTATGACTTCGCCGGTCAAGAGGCCACGCGACTGACCAGTATCAAGCCGCCGACGCGGGTCTATGAGACCAACGTGGTCGAAGCCACCAGCTACCACAGCGTCAAGCGCCTGACGGCCGACGCAAAGCCGGGTGACCTTTCGGTTCAGGTCGACACCCCGTACGTCACCATCGTCCCCACGTCGACCGCAGAAACTCCTGTCAGCGATGTGCTCGCTGGGTTGGGCACAATCAGCTATGTTCCGTCCGGGCCAGCCGGGTCGCTCGGTCTGACGTTCAGTGCGAATTTCACCGCAGGCGCGCCGATCACGCGCTTCTTGGGTACTCCAATGGTCCCGGGTTCGGTGAAGGTCTTGGCCGGTGGCGTGGACCTGTCCGATGACGGCTCGGGTAGCTTGGTCTCTACCAGCGCGTCACCATGGTCCGGTACCGTCGACTACCAGGCCGGGTCCATTAGTCTGGCCAGTGCGAACGCCGTCGGCTTTGCCAACGTGACCGTTACCGCCAGGCCCGCTGGCGCGATCTCTGCGCAGGGCTTTTCCGATGCGATCCAGGTCACCCAGAACAATCAGGGTTACAACTGGCTCTTCCAGCTCACCCCGCTTCCGGCACCTGGCACGGTGGTAGTGGACTACCGTGCCCTAGGCAAGTGGATCCGACTTCAGGACAACGGACAGGGCCAGCTGGTAGGCAAGCCAGGGCAGGGAAGTGGTTCCGTCAATTACTCCACCGGGGCGGTGGTGCTGACGGCCGGTGCACTTCCGGATCTGGACAGCTGCGTTATCCCCAGTTGGGGCACTCCGGTGCTCGCAGAGGCGCGTACCGGAGACGTGGCCATTGAGCCGCCGGCACTGCACTTCATGCTGGGCAATGGCGGCGTAGTTCCTGGTACCGCGCAGTTCACGCTGCGGGTCAATGGCAACAACGTCGCTGTGTCGGACAACGGCGCGGGCGGGCTTTTGATCGGCGGTGTCGTGCGAGGGTCGATTTCGTACTCCACCGGCGAGGTGATGATTCGTCCGGTATCGCTGCCGGATGCCGATAGCCAGCTGGCCTGCGAGTATGAATTCGGGCAGTCGCTTTCCGGCACTGTGCAGCCGGTCCCCGATGGCGCAGGGCTGGTCGCGATCTCACTACCGGAAGGTCCGATGCGAGCTGGTAGCCTTCGCCTGGACTGGGTGGTCACCGTCAGCAAGGACGCTTCTGGGCTGGCGAGCACGCCGCAACCCATGCGCGTCACCGCCAAGGACGACGGACAGGGCAACGTGGTGGCGGTAAGCATTGGTGGCCAAGCGCTGGACACGGTGTTGGGTGCCATCAACTACAGCACCGGAGCGATCAACCTGCAGGCCGGCAAGTTCACCGTCCACCAAGTCTCTTTGCCGATGTACGAGGTCGTCACTGGCCGGAAGGACTTGAGAATCATCGGTTACACCCGCCAGGACGTCGATGCGCAGTTCTCCGCCGGAACGATCATCTCCATGGGCTGGATGATCGCGGGCGCGGCGGAAACCACGTCCAACGAGTCGCTGCCGCTGCCTCCTGTGCAGCTGCTGCTCACGCCGACCATCAGCGACAGCATCGTGCCCGGCAGTGTGCGTTTCACGTACAAGGGGCGGACGTACGTGGACCGCAACGGCGGGTTGTATTACAACATCGATCCAGTCTCCGGTGCGGGGATCTACGGCGGGACCATCGACTACGCCCTTGGCGCGGTGAGCCTCACCCAGTGGGTACCGGGTGGTGCCAATACCGTAACGGTCCAGTCCCTGCTGACGCGAATCGCAGAGCCGGGCGTGGCGGCAGTCTATTTCCGCGCACCAGGTTCCCCTCTGCGCCCTGGCGTCTTCACCCTGCGCGCTGTGGTCGTGGATGGGGAGCAGCTCACCGCAACGGCGGACATCAATGGCGTCATCAGCGGTCCCCAGGTCGCGGGCACCATTGACTGGGAAACTGGTGTGGCCCAGGTCGCCTTCGGGAGGCTGGTGCCGGTTGCCGGGAACGAGGGCGCACCGTGGTTCGACCCGGGGGCGGTTGTCGGCGATCAGGTCTGGAGGCCCACCTTGGTGCTGCCGGGGTCAATCTTCATCGGAGCGGTGGTCTTCCGATCCATCCCTCTGTCGGCCGTGGTGATCGGCCTGGAGTCCGTGCGTCTGCCGGCAGACGGCCGTGTTCCGGCGTTCAAGTCAGGTCAGACGGTATTGATCCATCACACTGCCAAGCACACCGTCGCGTCTCCGCAGGCCAGCCAAGTGGTGCAATTCGGGCGAACCCGGATCGCTGCGGTAGAGGTGGTGGATGCGGCTGGGGTACCGATCGACAGCGCGTGGTACACCTACGACCTGCAAGCCGGGCGACTGACCTTCAGCGACCCTCTCAACCTGTCGGCCTACCAGCTCCCTGTCGTGGTCTTCGAGCGCATTGAAGATCGCCGGCTGGTGGTTCAGCCTCAGATCACTGGCGAGATCGAGATCAATACCGGCCTGACCCACGACTATCCGGCCGGTGAGGCGCTGGTCAGCACTGCGTTGCGCCTGGGCGAAGCCAATGGGTCGCTGGATCTTCAGGCCCGAGTTCAGAACCTGTTCGACCAGCAGTCGTGGACCTCGGTATGGAGCGACCTCCCCATTGGCAGCGCTGCGAACGCTTCCTATAACGACACCGACTTCCCCCTCGTCGTGACCAACAGCGACGCAATCACCGAGCGCTGGGCAGTTCGCTTCACGTCGGCCACAAACTTCGAGGTCATCGGCGAGACCGTCGGCGTCATTGCATCGGGTAGCACTACTACAGACTTGGCCCCAGCGAACCCGCGAACGGGTCAGCCTTATTTCCGCATGCGCGCGCAGGGCTGGGGCGCAGGGTGGTCGACGAACAACGTGGTGCGGTTCAACACGCTCGGGGGGTTGGCTCCGATCTGGTTGGTCCGCACGACGATGCCGGGGACGCCGGAAGGAGTGACCGATTCAACCAGGTTCTTGGTAATGGGCAACGTTGCAGGAGCATCCGAATGAGCTTGATTCCGTCGATCTATCGCAGCACTGATCCAGGTGCGCCCGTCTTAAGTGGTCAGGCGGGTTCGCTGCTGGCGCTTCTGCATGCTGTGCTGGTTACCGGCTATGGCAGTGGTGCAAACCTGAAGCCAGGCGCTGGCTGGACGCGCCCGTTTTCTTCGTCCACGGTGCACGTATACCGCAACAGTTCGATCAGCGGCTCTGGTGCCTATCTGCGTGTACGGGACGACGCCTCTGCGGACATGCTCAACTCCCCTTGTTTGGCGCAGGCGATTGGCTATAGCGACATGAGCGACATTGATACGGGCGAGAATCGTACGCCCTCGCTGTCCATGCAGGCGCGCGGAAGCCTTATTGCGAAGGCCCCGCCCGGCAACACCGCTCCACGCGAGTGGATCGCCATCGCAACGGAGATCGGCTTCTATCTTTTCACCGATTGGAGTATCTACAATCGAGGGCGCGCGCCATACTATTTCGGTGATCTGATTTCGTCGGTAGGTGGTGACGCGTATCCATTCGCCATGTTTGGGAGTGCGGACCTGACCAACTATTCAGGGACTTGGTCGGACTATGTGATGTCTGTCTTCTGGTCGACGGAGTTGAGTAGCGAGCTGCCGGCTCCGGGCGGTGACTACAGTACGCGGGGGCAGGCGGGAGGCTTCACCATGAGGTCGTATTCGTCCGGTGCGGCTGCACCAGGACGGATTGCCACGGTCGGCTTCGGTACCGCAGGCACTAGCCGCTACTCTTATGGCACCGATGTTTTCCCTAGCGGCAAAGACAAAGCCCACGGTGGATACAACTTCACCCGCGCACTGGTGAAAGAGGCTCCTTTCACCATACGTGGTCACCTTCCCGGCTTGCTGGTTCCCCTTCACGTTCGGCCCTACGCGGACGGGGAGCACGTTACCTATGTGGATGGAATGGGCGTGGGCGATTGGGTGGCGATCAACTACAACACAGCAGAACCAGACATTGCCGCGCGAGATGGCCAGGTGCTGTTCCACATGGATGCGCCCTGGAAATGATCATTCGAGAGGTTTTCCGAAACTGGGCGGGATTCGGCGGGGACGGCTACTTGGGCGGAGATCCGCCGGTGGGTGAGGAAGATGGCCGTGCGAAGATCCAGAACCAGCCTGCGAAGGTATTGGTGTCCATCTATCAGCTGAAGGATGCGCTGTCGGTTACCTATGTTGGGTCGGTATTGAGCGCCGCAGATGGGACGTGGCGCATTGAAGGAATCGACCGCACAAAGCAGTACAGAGTAATCGGGGCGGACCTGGGCAGGTCTGTCAATTCGGCGATCCAGGACTGGATTATCCCCGGCAAGTTGGGTGGCTGATGGCGAGTGGTTCGCTGGTTCTCAACTTGGGTCCAAAGCATGGCGGAAGGAGCGGATCGCTCATCGTCAATCTTGGCGTCAACTGGTATGACGCGCCAGTTGAGCCAGGCACCGACAAACTTGTCAGCCGCGGCGTCCGGACAAGGTGGCAGGGTGCTGACTCGCAACAAACTGTCGGTCGCTTGAGCTGGTGGTACGCGCCCCGGATTTCCAATCAGGTTTCTGCTGGCTGGAGCGTGGCGGCAAGCGTAGAAAGTGATTGCTCCCTGTCCTGGGGGCTGTCCCCTCTGCTCAAGCAACGCGGTGGCCTCATCTGGCAGGGGGCGATGGCGGTCTCATTGAATGTGAGTCGTCTGCATTGGAGCAATCTGGGCCGATCCAGCGCCAGCTTGGCCTTTCCATGGCTGTCACGCCTGGCTGAAGCTCGACAGCTCGGGAGCATTCGGTGGGCGGTGGGTGAGTTAGCGACGCAGCGCAGCGCGTTGCTGTGGCAGTCGGGGCTGCTGGCTCATGGGCGGGCACTGCCGATGCGCTGGGATTACCCGGCATTGGCACGCCACTCCCGGCGACTCCCCTGGGGATGGGGGCGTTCAATTCCATGGATCGTGAATCCGCCGAGGCCACCCGATCCTGAGCCTGAACCTGGGCCGGGGTTTCCTTCGGGCGACCGAGTGGCGCTTCATTTGGGGTGCGCGCTTATCCCCAATCCAGGTCTTGCACCATTGAACCTGGGCGTCGCGGCTTGTTACGCCGTGCGCCCACAGCAAAGGACATACGTTGTGATCAATGAAATCTCAGTGGTCCGCCTACCGGACCGCACGCCCATCGAGATGTCGGGGGTGACCATCACTTCCAGTGCAGACGCGTGGGGGTCGACCTTTGACTTTGAGCTGGCGGACATCGACCAGCTGTCCCTGCTGAAGCCGTCGGCCGCTGGGCCGCGTCAGGTTGAGGTGACGCTCAACGGATACACGTGGACGGCATTGGTGGAGTCGTACAGCAGGCGTCGGGAATGGTCCAGTAGTGGCATCAATCTGACCGGTCGATCGCGCACTGCGCTGCTGGCCGCGCCCTACGCGCCGGGGCGAGTGAAAGTCACTACTGAAGATCGCAGCGTCGCCCAGTTGGTCGACGAAGAGCTGGCCGACACCGGATTCGTCGCGTCCTACGACACGGTGGACTGGGTTGTGCCGGCAGGCGCGTGGTTCTATGACGCCACAACCGCGCTGGACGCCCTCAGTCGGCTGGCCGAGGCGAGCGGCGCGGTCGTCCAGTCGGATCCTGCAGATCTCTCGCTCAGGGTGCGCGCGCGTTACCCGGAAAGTCCATGGCGCTGGACCGACCTCGCTGCCGACCACGTGGTCCAAGCGGACGTCGTAAGCAGCGAAAGCCTGCAGATGCGCAGCGCGCCGCTGTACGACGCGGTGGTGGTGACCGGGGAGCTGGCTGGGAAGGGTGTGACATGCAAGGTGCGTCGAGCGGGTGAGGCGGGGCAGCTGTTTGCGCCGCAGGTCAGCAGCCCTCTCATCAACACGTCCGCAGCCGGCACTGAGCGCGGTCGCAACATCCTGTCGGACCGTGGCGAGCAGGCCTTGGTCGACCTGGTCATCCCGCTGTTCGCCGGTCCGCTGCGGCCAGGGGAGGTTGGGCGAGTGAGGCCGCTGGACCTGGTCGAGGTGGTCGGGGAAGAGGGGATCTGGCACGGCCTCTGCGTGGCATCGAGAACTGAGGCGCGAACCAATGACAAGGCCGTCGTGATCGAGCAGACCATCACACTGGAAAGGCACTACACCGATGCGGACTGAACTGTGGGACAACTTCAATGGGCTGCTGGGTGGTCAGGCGCGGTTGCTTGGGACCGTCACTGCCCACAACACGGATGGGACCAGCAGCCTCACGACGTATGACGGCGCGCAGATGCGTGTGGTTGGTCAGTTGAGCCTCGCGATTCCGTACAATGCATGGGTGCGTGATGGCCGAATGATCGAGGCCGCGCCCAACCTCCCGCTCATGGAGTCGGAGGTCTAAATGAAAACAGGGCTGTGGTCGCATGCCTGCAAGCAATTGACCACCGCCGCAATACAGGTGATCTCACCACCTGGCTTTGGCTTAAACCCTGCGCCCTCGAAGGAGCGCAGGGATTTTCGCCGTTACACATCGCAAAGGTTGAGAAAATGCCAAACCCCATCATTTCGTGGCCGGGCGGTAAGCGTCGGCTACTGAAGCACCTGTATCCGCACTTCCCGGTGCACTCCACTTACGTTGAGGCATTCGCTGGCGGTGCGGCCGCGTTGCTCATGCGGCCAACGCCTGCGCCGCTGGAAGTCATCAACGACATCAACGGTGATCTGGTCACCCTTTATCGATGCGTGCGTCACCATCTTGACGAATTCGTGCGCATGTTCCGCTGGTCGCTTGTGTCGCGGCAGATGTTCGAGTGGACTCAGATGGAACGTCCGGAGACGCTGACTGACATCCAGCGCGCCGCGCGCTTCTACTACCTGCAAAAGCTCGCGTTCGGCGGCAAAGTGCAGGGACAGAGCTTCGGCGTTGTCGCATCGGGCGCGGGGCCGCGTCTCAATCTGCTCAGGATCGAAGAGGAGTTGAGCGCGGTGCATCTTCGCCTTGCCTGCGTTGTGATCGAGCGCCTGCCCTGGCATGAGTGTGTGGCGCGCTACGACCGCCCCGAGACGTTGTTCTACCTGGACCCGCCGTACTGGGAGACTGAAGGCTACGGCGTCGAGTTCCCGTTCTCGGAGTATGAGCGCATGGCTGATCTGATGAGGTCTGTCCAGGGCAAGGTTGTGGTGTCGATCAACGACCACCCCGAGATCCGGCGTGTGTTCGATGGCTTTGAGATCGTGCCGCTCCAGATTGGGTACACCATTGGGGGAGGGCAGGGCAGCAAGTTGTCCGGCGAACTGATCATCAAGTCGTGGGACGATAGGCAGGCGAGACTGGTATAGGGCCGTCACGCAACTGGCTGAAGGAGGTCATCCCGGTTGTTGCGGGGGGAATTGACCGCGCGGCTGACCCGGTAGGCCTCCATGCTCGGCGGCTCCGAGGCCAGAAGCATGGCCATGGCGTCATCCGGATCGGACGTTATCCAGGTCTCCGCCAGGTCAAGGCGGAGCCACACTGGCATCCGGTCGTGGATATCGGCCGAAACGCCGCTGCTGTCTCCGGTGATGACCGTGAACGTGCCCAGGTTGTCGGCGTCCATCAGCGGGCTGGTTTCCTCCCAAAGACCGGCCGCCCACAGCGGTTCGGATGCATGGATGAACCAAGGGTCTTTCTTCCCATCCTCGGCGCTGACCGACCATTCGTAGTAGCCGGCCATGGGCACCAGGCAGCGTCGCTTCTTGAAGGCGGACCGGAAGGCGGGCTTCGTGGCCACCGTTTCGATCCGGGCGTTGATGGTAGAACTTTGCAGGCTCTTCGCCTTCGCCCAGAAGGGCAGCAGTCCCCAAGACAGCCGCGTCAGCTGCAGGCCGGTACCGCGATCCAGCAGGACGGAGGCGCGCTGCGTCGGGGCCAGGTTGTAGCTGGACGGCATGGCCAGAAGGTCGCCCACCAGCTCGGGAAAGGCGAAGCTGCCTTTTGCTTTGATCGGGGTCTGGACGAAGCGGCCGCACATCTGGGAACCATTCTCCAGCGACTGTTCGAATACCGACATATTTCACAGCCAAGGTAGTGAGTTGCCTGTTAGGGTGGAACTCGCAGGGGGTGATTCACAATGGAGGGCAGGGCATGACGCTACACGCTCTCGTTTATTTCAGCCAAGCGGTGCCTGGGCTGACTATTGACCAGATCGATGATTTGACCCAAGACGCAGCTGAGCACAACCACCTTGCGGGTGTGACAGGCATTCTTCTCACGGACGGCAGTCACTTCCTGCAGTACATCGAGGGGCCGGAAGACGGTTTAACCTTGACCTACTCACGAATTCTCAATGCTCGCAGCCATACTGAGATTGTTGAGCTCGGGCGAAGTCGGGGCGGCCAGCGCCGCTTTCCATACTGGTCGATGCGCTGGATCCCCGTGGACGAGCCTGAGCTGCGCATCGCAGTTCGCAGTGATTGGCGCGGATTGGCTCATCGCCGCGTGGGGGCGATGGAAGGCAGCGCGCATACGGGGATTGATCGAATGCGCTCATTGGTTGGCCCGTACAACAATTAGGCGACGAAAGCTCAGCCGTGGCCGAGCTTTTTCTTTGGCGGTAGCCCAGCCAAGCTAGGTTCTGTTAGCAAGCAGAAGCAGGTCGCGACGCTGTTGGTCGTCCAGCATTGTCGCAAGTTCCTTTCGGAGTAAGGTCGCCACCTGGGGGCAGGAGGGGCAGGTGAGCTCCGAGGTCACCCCATCATCTTTCAGACCCGCGGAAGGCGCGAACGTACCTCGCTCCCCGCACCGGCAGCAGGTGGCGTCAAAGGATTGAACCGACTGGATCTCGCCTGTCCGGCGCAAGATGGTCGCGAAGACGCGATGAACCCTAAAGAAAGCTGAAAAATCGTCCGACACTGGCTCACGCTTCTCAAAGGGCTAAACGCGGTAGCAACTCTTGTTGCGCCGCCAGAAGCGTTGTGGTTTCCACTATACGTACTTTTCCCACTCGGAGGTGAAGATCTATCGACATGGGGTACGCCCATGCTGATTTCTCGCGGCCTTAACGACGCAAATTGCAGATTTGGTGTCAGTGAGGGGGAGGCATCTCGCCCCACTGGCAGCATCAGCCCCGCTGCCTTCCTGGCCGCTTTACCGGATGCGCTGGCTATCCGCCGCTGTTCCCTCAGCAGCTGGTGCATCCGGGGCCAGGCTTTCGGCCGGCCCGACCTCTCGCAGGATTTGAGACGGCCGTCCGTAGGATTGCGCGCCATGCTCCCTCCAGACTTCCGCTGGCATGCCGTTGGCACCGCCACCTCCGACAAGCCCAACCAGCTGTTGCTCGACTCTGTCGAAGTGGCCCGACTATCCCAACGCGTCGATGACCACACCTGGTGGATCAGCCTCAACAATCAGCGAGACAGGGAGCTGCGGAAGCGCAAGCTCTGCAGTGGGTATGAGCAGGGCAAGCGTGGCGCGGAACTCTGGGCCGAGCGGCACCAAGACCGTCTCCGGGCTGAGGTAGATCGCTATCTCCAAGGATTGAAGATCAAGAAGTCGCCGATGCTGTAGCCGGAGCCTGTAACCGGTTTCGGGCAGCGGGACTCGGCTGTACTATGTGAAGACCGGGTGAACTGAGGCGAAGTGCGTGAAGCGGAAGTACTGGTACGTTTCCGAGGACGACGGGAGTTGGCATGTCAGGGAAGGGTGGCACGGCCTTAATGACGATCTCGGGTCCGGCCAAGATGCTAAAAGTGACGCGGTAATTGAAGCGTGCGTGCGAGCCAAGCAGCACCATGAGGAAACCGGCGCGCCCACAGGGGTACGCGTCCAAGGTATGGACAAGCGTTGGTGGGATGAATTCGCCTATGGCGAAGAGTAAACGCTGGGGATTTAGAGCGACGCTTTTCACTGGACGCTTCGCTCACCCTATCCGGCTGTAACTCGTTGATATGTATGGACAGGAAAAGCTTGTTTGTGCCGTCGCTACCGGAAGGAAGATACGTTAAATATCAATGGCGTAGCTGGCTCAGGCGCGATGCCTGGGGGGCAGAGGGTCGTCGGTTCAAATCCGGCCGTCCCGACCACTGTTGGTGAAGATCAAGGGCTTGAACCTCGCGGTTCGGGCCCTTTTTCGTTGTGTGCGGTTGGTCCGGCGTCAGCTGCTAGCGGTCGGGTGCCAGCGTCGACGGAACTGTGCGGGGCCGCAACCGGGCATAGAGGGCAAGCGCGCGATGTCGAACCCACTCGCTCAACCCGTTTTCCAGGTAGCGATGCGAGATTGCGGCCAATCCCAGTGACAGCGCTGCGAGCACAAGCATGTACCAGACGTTGTTCATGTACTCCGCCGTGGCATCGCCCCAAAGCAGTTGGTATGCCGGGTGGATAACAAACGGGTGCACCAGATACAGCGAGTACGACACATTGCCTGTCCAGACCAGGGCAGGGGGCCAGCGCAGGTCCATGGTCCTGCTCCCTACCGTCAGCACGAACAAAAGCAGGGCGTAGGGCAGTGCCCAGCCGGTGAGCCCCAGCTTTGGCGAGACCTGCATGACCAAGAACCAGACGAGGAGCGCGACGGCAATGACGGTCAAGACGCCAGCGCTCACCTTTGATATCTGAAAACCGGAAAGGTAGATGCGGCCTATGACCACGCCGATGAAGAATTCCCACAACATGGGGTTGGTGGCGAAGTTGAGCGGACCATTGAATCCATAGTCGATGTACGCATCAAACGATGGACGCGAGACCATCATGGGCAGCAGGACCAGAAGCAACAAAGCGATCCCCGCCAAGGCCACCCAGCGCAGCCGCCCAAACACCATGGACAGGGCAAAGAGTGCGTAGAAGTAGATCTCATAGTTGATCGTCCACCCTACGTGGAGCACCGAGCCACCGAAGTAAGGTCCCATGGAGCCAAAGTTCGTGGGGATCATCAGCATGGAGCGGATGATCTGGCTCGGCTCCGTCATGATGTCGACATGCCCGACGTAATGTCCCATCGCCAGCATCATCGGTACGTACAGTGCAGTCGCCACCAGGTAAACCGGAAATACGCGTGCAACGCGTTTGATCAGGAATACGGCCGATTCGTCGAGCCCTCCTGCCGCGTGACGGGTGGCGTAGACCATGATGAACCCGGATATCATGAAAAAGAGGTCCACACCCGACGCACCGGCCATGAAGATCACATGCTCGATGCCCGATTCTTTAGCCTGAGGCTGGTAGCCGACTCCATGGTAGAACACCACCAGCAACGCAGCGATTCCCCTTAGCGCCTGGATGAACTCAAGCTTGTGTTCCGCCGTATGATGTCCTGCCATGGTGTTTTTCTGGGGTCTCTGAATGCGGCGCTAGTCTAGCAGCGCAGTGTGCACGGCCAACTCGGTAGAGCGCGGATTACTCGCGCACCAGCCGCAGCCAGCGACAGACGCCGTAGACCACGACCGCTACCGCCGGAAGCACGCTGATCCAGATCGGCAGACCCAGTGCCAGTGTCATCACCGCACCGCAGATCAGCGCCAGCAGGCCCAGTCCGAGGATCTGCAGATCCAGCACGGCCACTTTCGCGGCGTCTTCCCCGACCGAGCGGGTTGGCCGCCCGCGATGTGCCCGCTGGCGGCGTGCGACCCAGATGTCGGTGAAGAAATCCGCAATTCCTTCGATCAGATCGCCGATGAATCCCGACATGGTTCGTCCTGGCACGCGTGGATGAATAGGGGGATCATCGGGGCGGTTCCGGTGGCCGTCAAGCGTGCCCTCCCTGGCCCCGACGCGACCCTGATGCCCCGTTCACAGCGACCGCTCTAGATTCGGCCCATTCAACAGGACCGAGCCCCGTGCTCCAGCCGGAACAGGACACTCCAACCTGGCGCATCTACGAGACGCTGCTGCAGGCGACGCCGGATCTGTCGTACGTGTTCGATTTGCAGCACCGGTTCATTTACGCCAACAAGGCGCTGCTGACCATGTGGGGCATGAGCTGGGACGAGGCGATCGGCAAGACCTGCCTGGAGATCGGCTATGAGCCGTGGCATGCGGCCATGCATGACCGCGAGATCGAACAGGTGATCGCCACCCGCCAGCCGATCCGCGGCGACGTGCCGTTCCCGCACGCCACCCTGGGCGTCCGCATCTACGACTACATCTTCACCCCGGTGATCGGACCGGACGGGCAGGTTGAGGCCATTGCTGGCAGCACGCGTGATGTCACCGAGCGAAAGCGCCATGAGCAGCACCAGCAACTGCTCATCAACGAGCTCAACCACCGGGTCAAGAACACCTTGGCGACCGTGCAGTCGATCGCGCGGCAGACCCTGCGCAGCGCGGCCGGGCTGGAAGATGCCAACACCAAGATCGAGGAGCGCCTGGTTGCACTGGCCGGCGCGCATGACATTCTGACCCGTGAGAACTGGCACAGCGCCGACATCCGTGATCTGGCCCAGTCCACGGTGGACGCCTATGGCACCCCCGACCAGTTCCAGCTGGAAGGGGACAGCTGCCGACTGGATCCGCGCCGCGCCCTGGCGCTGGCGATGGCCCTGCATGAGTTGGGGACCAATGCCACGAAGTACGGCGCGCTGTCCTCACGAGAGGGGCGGGTACACCTGCATTGGGTCAGTACCGATGTGGACGGTGACGCACGCATTGAAGTGTTGTGGCAGGAGTACGGCGGCCCCGCCGTGCACAAGCCGGTGCAACGTGGCTTCGGTTCACGCCTGCTCGAACGGGGACTCAAACACGACCTCGGCGGTGGGGTCGAACTCGCATTTGCACCGGAAGGCGTTCGCTGCCACCTGTGGATGCCGCAGCCGAACCTGGAGGAGGTACAGCTGAGATGAGCCGGAACGTACTGGTTGTAGAAGACGAATCGATGATCGCCATGCTGGTCGAAGACCGCCTGGTCGATGCCGGGCATACGGTATTTGTCGCACCCAGCGTGCAGAAGGCGATGGAGGTGCTGCGCGATCATGTCATCGACATGGCGCTCCTGGACGTCAATCTGGCGGGCACGTCATCAACCCCCGTGGCCTACGAACTGGAGGCGCGTGGCATTCCCTTCATGATCGCCACCGGATATGGCGCGCAAGGCGTCGACGAAGCGTTTCGCGATCGCGGCTGTCTGCAGAAGCCGTTCCGCATGAGTGATCTGGACCAGTCCATCCAGCGACTGGAAGGCGAGGTGCCCGAGCGGGCCGATCAGGTGAGCGCGCGCACCACTTCCTCGATCAGGATGATGTAGCAGGTCAGGAAGTAGACCTTGAGCAGGGCGGGGTGCTGCTTGGCAACGAAAGCGCGCATGGCGATTTTGCGGTTTGGCGGGACGTCATCATTGTGACCATAGGGTGAAACTGTGGCAACGGTCACACATTCAGTGAAATGACGGGGCGTTTCACCCAAAGTCAATGGAATTCAAACACTTAATGTTTCCGGACGGCGCTGTCCGCTTGCCGTTCGTCGGAAAATTCCTACATGACTTTCTTCACATGGGGCTGGCGGCCGCCTCACCGGTCGCGGACAGCTGAACCACTAGGGTAGAACCCACTTCTTACTCCCCGCAGAGGGAAAGGTTTCAGCATGATCAAGTGGGCCATCATTTTCGCCATCATCGGCCTGATTGCCGGTGCGCTCGGCTTCGGCGGCATTGCCGGCGGCGCCATCGGCATTGCCAAGTTCCTGTTCTGGGCCGGCATCATCATTGCCGTGGTGCTGTTCCTGCTGGGCATGACGGTGGCCAAGAAAATCACCTGACCGGTGAATCGGTGGTGCCGGCCGTTGGCCGGCATCATCACCTCCTGGGC
>NZ_JASCOZ010000071.1 GCF_029960115.1 Stenotrophomonas sp. PS02289 | reverse complement strand
CCCCTCCCGCCCCGCGTACACCTCGCAACCCCCCCGGCCCCGCCCCCCGGGGGCCCCTGACCGGTCGTAGTGCCGGGCGATGCCCGGCAACAACCTTCCCCAATTTGGGCCCTCGCCTTTCCCATGAATGCCATCGCCCAGCCTGTACCTGCACCATCCACGCGCGACCTGCGTGATGCCCGCAACGACAAGATCTTCAAAGCGGTCCTGGTCACCACGGTTGTCCTGGTCCTGATCGCACTGGCCTGCGCGGCACTGTCGATGCTGTGGGGCGGCCGTCATGCCCTGCAGGAGCAGGGCCTGAGCTTCTTCTATTCCTCCGACTGGAATCCGGTGGAAAACAAGTTCGGTGCGTTGGCACCGATCTACGGCACCCTGGTCACCGCCCTGATCGCGATGCTGATCGCGGTGCCGGTGAGCTTCGGTATCGCCTTCTTCCTGACCGAAGTGGCTCCGCGCTGGATGCGCGGCCCGGTCGGTACCGCCATCGAACTGCTGGCGGGCATCCCCTCGATCATCTACGGCATGTGGGGCCTGTTCGTGCTGGTCCCGGTGATGACCGAGTACGTCACCCCGACCCTCAACGAGACCCTGGGCGAATGGCCGATCATCGGTCCGCTGTTCCAGGGCCCGCCGCTGGGCATCGGTGTGCTCACCGCCGGTTTCGTGCTGGCAATCATGGTCATTCCGTTCATCTCCTCGGTGATGCGCGAAGTGTTCCTGACCGTACCGACCCGCCTGAAGGAATCGGCCTACGCGCTGGGTTCGACCAAGTGGGAAGTCAGCTGGGACATCGTGCTGCCCTACACCCGCTCGGCGGTGATCGGCGGCGTGTTCCTCGGCCTGGGCCGTGCGCTGGGTGAAACCATGGCCGTGGCCTTCGTGATCGGCAACAGCGTGCGCCTGTCGCCGTCGCTGCTGGAACCGGGCACCACCATCGCCGCGCTGATCGCCAACGACTTCGGTGAAGCCACCGAAACCTACCGTTCGGCACTGCTGCTGCTCGGCTTCGTACTGTTCATTGTGACCTTCGTCGTGCTGGCCATTGCCCGCCTGATGCTGATGCGCCTGGCCCGCAAGGAGGGCAACTGATGTCCACCGCCGCTGATTCGCTGTACCTGCGCCGTCGCATCGGCAACGTCATCGCCATCGGCCTGTCGGTCGCCACCGCGCTGTTCGGCCTGTTCTTCCTGGGCTGGATTCTGTGGACGCTGGCGGCCAAGGGCATGGCCGGGATCAACTGGAACCTGTTCACCCAGATGACCCCGCCGCCGATGCAGGAAGGCGGCCTGGCCAATGCCTTCTTCGGCAGCGCGGTGATGTGCGCGCTGGCCATTGCCATCGGCACCCCGCTCGGCGTGCTGGCCGGCACCTGGCTCGCCGAGTACGGCAACGCCCGCAAGGCCGGCACCGTGGTCCGCTTCGTCAATGACATCCTGCTGTCGGCACCGTCCATCGTGCTCGGCCTGTTCGTCTACACCCTGTACGTGATGCAGACCGGCGGCAACTTCTCGGCATTTGCCGGCGCGCTGGCACTGGCCTTCATCGTGCTGCCGGTGGTGGTGCGCACCACCGACGAAATGCTGCGCCTGGTGCCCTCGCAGATGCGCGAAGCGGCGCTGTCGTTAGGCATTCCGCAGTGGAAGGTGATCGTGCAGGTGCTGTACCGCAGCGCCTCGGCCGGTATCGTCACCGGCATCCTGCTGGCCCTGGCCCGTATTTCCGGCGAAACCGCACCGCTGCTGTTCACCGCCTTCGGCAACCAGTACTGGAACAGCAACGTGTTCCAGCCGATGGCCAGCGTGCCGGTGGTGATGAACCAGTTCGCCGGCAGCCCGTATGAATCCTGGCAGACCCTGGCCTGGGCCGGCGCACTCGTGCTGACCCTGTTCGTGCTGCTGGTAAGCCTTTCGGCGCGCGGCATCCTGCTGCGCAACCGTATCTCCCATGACTGACTTTTCCGCGGACATCGCCATGAACGATCTCACCAATGCCGTGCCGATGCAGCGCATCGCGGTGCCGGCTTCGCATGAATCCCTCGGCAACCCGGCCCCGATCAAGCTGGCCGCGCGTGGCCTGGATTTCTACTACGACAAGTTCCACGCGCTCAAGGACATCCACCTGGAGATTCCGGAAAAGCGTGTCACCGCGCTGATCGGTCCCTCCGGCTGTGGCAAGTCCACCCTGCTGCGCATCTTCAACCGCATCTACGCGCTCTACCCCAAGCTGGAAGCCAAGGGTGAGGTGCTGCTGGACGGTGAGAACATCCTGTCCCCGAAGTACCCGATGAACCGCCTGCGCAGCAAGGTCGGCATGGTGTTCCAGAAGCCGGTGCCGTTCCCGATGACCATCTTCGAGAACGTGGCCTACGGCATCCGCCACCACGAGAAGCTGTCCAAGGCGGACATGAACGTTCGCGTGGAGCAGGCACTGCGCCAGGGCGCGCTGTGGGATGAAGTGAAGGACAAGCTCAACCAGAGCGCGCTGGGCCTGTCCGGTGGTCAGCAGCAGCGTCTGTGCATTGCCCGCGCCGTGGCCCTGCGCCCGGACGTGCTGCTGCTGGACGAGCCGACCTCGGCGCTGGATCCGATCTCGACCAGCCGCATCGAACAGCTGGTGGAAGAGCTCAAGCACGATTACACCATCGTCATCGTCACCCACAACATGCAGCAGGCGGCGCGTGTCTCCGACTACACCGCTTTCATGTACCTGGGCGACCTGATCGAACACGACCGCACTGAAGTGATCTTCTCGCAGCCGAACAAGCAGCAGACCGAGGATTACATCACCGGGCGGTTTGGTTAAGGCATCCCCCCTCATTCAGCCGGGCAAGCCCGGCTCTACGGAAACCGACATGAGCATTCCCAACGACCACATCGTCAAGAGCTACGACGAAGAACAGCAGCGGCTGGTGGCCGAGATCGTGCGCATGGGCGAGATGGCCGTCGCCCAGCTCGAAGCCTCCATGGACGTCATCGAGAAGCGTGACGACCATGCGGCCCAGCGCATCATCGCCAACGACGAAGCCATCGACGCGCTCGAACAGCAGATCAGCCACGACGTGATGCGCCTGGCGCTGCGTGGGCCGATGGCGCGCGATCTGCGCGAAATCCTGGCCGGGCTGCGTATTCCGGCCGACATTGAACGCATTGGCGACTACGCCGCCAACGTCGCCAAGCGCTCGATCGCGCTCAGCAAGGCCCCGCCGCTGCCACAGATCCAGGGCCTGCGCGCGCTGGGTCGACTGGCTGCACAGCAGGTCCGCCGTGCCATTGAGGCCTACCGCGACAACGACGCGGCGGCCGCACTGGCGCTGCGCGACGACGACGCCCGCCTGGACGCGCAGTACACCGCGCTGTTCCGCGAGCTGCTGACCTACATGATGGAAGATCCGCGCAACATCACGCCCTGCACCCACCTGCTGTTCATGGCCAAGAACCTGGAACGCGTGGGCGACCATGCCACCAACATCGCCGAGAACGTGTGGTTCCTGGTGCATGGCGAGCAGGCCCTGCCGCCGCGCGAGAAGCGCGACGAAACCAGCAGCACCGGCCAGATCTGACCCTGCCAGCGCTGCACGTTACACGCCGTTACAGGCCGATACCGTGGTATCGGCCTTTTTAATTCCCTATTCAGCAAAAAAATCCCACTCTGGACCTGCGTTCCAACCGACGCGTCGCCCACAGAGGGATTGCCATGAAACGACTGATCGCCGCCTCGCTCGCCCTGAGTCTGCTGGCTGCCACGGGCTCGGCCTTCGCTGCCCGCGGCCATCATGACGACCGCAATCGCTACGACCGTCACGACCAGCGCCACGATCACCGCGACGACCACCGGGGTCCTTCGCATGGCCACGCCTACAAGGCCCCGCCGAAGCGCGGCGGCTACCTGCCCCGCGACCACCGTGGCAGCTATGTGCGCGACTACCATCGCCATGGTCTGCGTGCACCGGCACGCGGCCAGGAATGGCGCCAGGTCGATGGCCGTTACGTGCTGATTGCGGTTGCCACCGGCCTGATCGCCAACGTGGTGCTCAACGGCCGCTGATCCAGCAAACCTGCGCCTGCTGCACAACGCCGGGACCTCCCGGCGTTGTGCGTTTTGCGGCATGCTGGAGCCGTCCGGCTGCAGTGCGCGGCCTTCACCACCCGGAGCCCCTGATGACCTCTTCCACCAAGCGCGTTTCCCTGTTGACCTGTGCGGCCCTGGCCGGTGGCCTGGGCGTGGCCGGCACCGCCTCGGCGCTGTCGATGACCGACCTGGCCCAGGGCTATGCACTGGCCGCGCAGGCCGCACCGAAAACCGACGCCAAGGCGGCCGAGGGCAAGTGTGGTGAAGGCAAGTGCGGCAGCACGCACGCCAAGCCTGCCGACACCAAGCCCGCCGAAGGCAACGCCAAGCCTGCTGTGAAGCCTGCCCCCAAGCCGGCCGCCAAGCCCACCGCTGACAAGAAGGGCAGCGAAGGCAAGTGTGGCGAAGGCAAGTGCGGTGCCAAGCACTGACACCGCACATAGCCCACTGCCAACCACCGCAGTAGGGCTGGGTCTGCGGCGAGCGCTGCTCGACGACCTGGAACAGGCCGCGCCCGGCGATCTGGACTTTCTGGAGTGCGCACCGGAAAACTGGATCGGCCTGGGCGGAGTGTGGGCCGAGCGGCTTGGCGCGCTCAGCGCGCGCTACCCGCTGACCTGCCATGGGCTTTCGCTGTCGCTGGGCGGCAGCGCACCCTTGGATATGGCCTTCCTCGACCAGGTCGGTCGCTTCCTGCGCCAGTACAACGCGGTGCTGTACAGCGAGCACCTGAGTTACTGCAGCGACGACGGCCATCTGTACGACCTGCTGCCTTTGCCATTCACCGAGGAAGCCGTGCACCACACGGCTGCACGCATTCGCCAGGTACAGGACCGGCTGGGCAGACGCATTGCGGTCGAGAACGTGTCCACCTATCTCACCCCGCACGCGGCGATGAGCGAACTCGCGTTCACCCGCGCGGTGCTGGACGAGGCCGACTGCGACCTGCTGCTGGACGTGAACAACGTCTACATCAACGCCAGCAATCATGGCTTTGATGCAGCCGCCTTCATCGACGGCCTGCCGGCCGAACGCATTGTCTGCCTGCATGTGGCCGGCCACTACGACGACGGCGGCGCGGTGAAGATCGACACCCACGGCAGCCCGGTGATCGATCCGGTGTGGGATCTGCTGCAGCGCGCCTGTACTCGTTTTGGCCCGCGCCCCACGCTGCTGGAGCGCGACTTCAATTTTCCGCCCTTCGCGCAGTTGCGCCAGGAACTGCAGCAGATACGGCGCACATTGCGGGCAGCACCGCCGGCGGTGGCGGCATGAGCGTGCGCCTGCGCGAACAGCAGCATGCATTGACCGCCCACCTGCGCGACCCGCTGCACCACCCGGCACCGGAAGGACTGGATGAGGCCCGGCTGCAGGTCTATCGGGACCTGCTGTTCAACAACCTGCGTGCGCTGCTCGCCGGCAGCTTTCCGGTACTGCAGCAGGTACTGCAGGCCGATGAGTGGGACGGGGTGTGCCGGCGCTACCTCGTCGAGCACCGCTGCGTGTCGCCGTTGTTCACCGAAGTGGCGGCCGAGTTCGTCGCGTGGTTGCAGGACGCTCCCGGGCTGCCGCGTGCGTTCCTGGCCGAGCTGGCGCATTACGAGTGGGTTGAGCAGGCGTTGCAGGCCAGCGCGGAACGACCGCTGCCGGCCCCTTCAACCGCCCTCGATCCCTGGCAGGAGCCGCTGCGGGTGTCGCCGCTGGCCTGGGCACTGGGCTATCGCTGGCCGGTGCACCGGCTCGGCGCTGAGCATCAGCCAGCACATCCGCCGTCACAGCCGACCTTCCTGCTGGCACGACGCGTGACCGGCGGCGAGGTGGTGTTCTCCGAGCTCAGCGCGCTGGCCTGGCAACTGCTGGAGCAGATGGGCAACGGCCCGGCGCGCATCGGCCGGGATCACCTGCAGGTGCTGGCGCTGGAACAGGGCCTGCAGCCGGCTCAGATCGAGGCCGACGGACGCGCCCTGCTGGCGCAGATGCTCGCCGCTGGCGTGATCGGTGTGGCATGAGGCCGCCATATGGCCTCTGCTAAACTTCGCCCATGACCATTCCCCTGCCCCCGTCCACGGCCACGCCGGCGGACGCTGCCGCCACGCCGTCTCCTGCCCAGCGCCTGATGGCGACCCGCTTCCGGGGTTTTCTGCCGGTGGTGGTCGATGTGGAAACCGGTGGCTTCGACTGCCACCGGAACGCGCTGCTGGAGATCGCGGCGGTGCCCATCGAGATGGACGATGAGGGCCTGCTCTACCCCGGCGAGACCGCGAGTGCGCACGTGATTCCCGCCGAAGGTCTGGAAATCGACCCGAAGTCGCTGGAAGTCACCGGCATCATCCTCGACCACCCGTTCCGGCTGGCCAAGAGCGAGCGCGACGCGCTCGACCATGTATTCAATCCGGTCCGTGCGGCGATGAAGAAGTACGGTTGCCAGCGCGCGATCCTGGTCGGCCACAACGCGCACTTCGACCTGGGCTTCGTCAATGCGGCGGTGAACCGCGTCGGCCACAAGCGCAACCCGTTCCATCCGTTCAGCGTGTTCGACACGGTCACCCTGGCCGGCGTGGCCTACGGCCAGACCGTGCTGGCCCGCGCCGCGACCGCCGCCGGGTTGGGCTGGGACGCCAACGAGGCGCACAGCGCGGTGTATGACACCGAGCAGACCGCGAAGCTGTTCTGCACCATCGCCAACGCCTGGCCACGTCCCGCCGTTTGATTCCGGATTGACGCGCATCGCGCGTCAATCCGCATCAACCGATCGCCGTTCGGTCGCGACCTTCGCTCTTGGCGCGATAAAGCGCACGGTCGGCACGCTGGTACAACAGCATCGGCGTGCGATCCCCGGCATCGAGCTCCACCAGCCCGGCGCTGAAGGTCACCTTCAAGCCCGCGATGCCCGCCCAGTCCGGATGGTCGTGGAACAGCCCGCGCAGTCGCGCGCACACGTGCGCGGCTTCACCGAGGCGGGTGTCGTTGAGCAGCAGGGTGAACTCCTCGCCACCGGTACGCGCCGGCATGTCCGAATCGCGGCAGGCCGAGGCGATCAGACGCGCCACTTCCACCAGCACCACGTCGCCCACGCTGTGGCTGTGTTTGTCGTTCACTTCCTTGAAGTGGTCGATGTCCAGCACCACCAGGCACAGCGGATGGCCGCTGCGCTGGGAACGGGCGAAGTCGCGCGCCAGCGTCTCATCGAAGGCACGGCGGTTGGGCAGCCCGGTCAGCGCGTCTTCGCGCGCCTGCCGCTCGAACTGCTCGGACTGGAGCTTCAGTCGATCCGCCAGCTGGGTCTTTTCCTCATTCAACGCCTGCAGGCTGGCGGTCTGCGCCTGCAGGTCGCGGGTGGCCTCGTCGACCTTGCGCGCCAGGCGCAGGTTGCTGGCCTTGTAGCGGTCGATCAGATAGCGGTACAGCGCAATCAATCCGGCCAGCAGCAACAGTCCACCGATGATCTGCACACTGCGGCGCTGCCACAGGAAGGGTTCAACGGTGAACGACCAGGTCGCCTCGCTGCCGCTCCAGGTGCCGCCCGGATGCGCCGCCGAGACATGCAGGGTGTAGTCACCCGGCGGCAGGCCGATGAACTCGACGCTGCGCTGCTGACCACGCTCGATCCAGCCGCTGTCCAGACCGTCCAGACGGGTGCGGTACCGGATCCGCTCGGACATCAGATAACTCAGCCCGACGTAACTGATGCTCAGCCGCCCGCCGCCCGGCAGGGTGTTGTGATTGCCGCCCTGCCAGTGCAGCGGCACCCCGTCGACCAGCACCGACTCGATCACTGCCGGCGGCGCCAGGCGCTCACGGAAGCGCTGCAGGCGCAGCGGGTCGACCGTGCTCAAGCCGCCTGCGGTCACCACCCAGAAGGTGCCGTCCTGGCGCAGGATCGCCGAGGGCCCGGAACTGCCGTTGGCCTGCGAATTGGCCATGCCATCGATTTCGTTGTAATGCTCGACCTCGACGCGGCGCAGGCTGCCGTCCGCCACCCCGTTGAGCATCGCCATGTCGGTGCGCAGCACGCCGCGATTGCTGCTGATCCAGACGTTGCCGACCCGGTCGGGCACCAGCTGGAAGACGGTGTCCACCGGCATGCCCTGCTCCAGCCCGACCCGGGCCAGGCGGTTGTCCTGGTAGCGGTACAGGCCGCGGTCGGTGCTGATCCACATCGCATCGCCGATCTGCTGGAAACCAAACACGCTGCGTCCGCCGCCCAACGCCGCCAGGTCGATGGACTGCACGTGATCACCGCGCAGCACGCGCACGCCCTCAATCGTGCCGATCCACAGGTCGCCCTCGCCGTCGTGCGCCAGCGCGGTGATCAGGCCACCCGGCATGCCCGCTACCGTCGGCACGCTGACCCGATCGCCCTCGATCCGCGCCACGCCCTTCTGGGTGCCCGCCCAGACCACGCCATTGCGGTCCACGGCGATCGCCCGGATGTTGCCGCCCGGTACGCCCTGGGCTTCGCCAAACTGCCGCAGCGTGTGGCCCTGTGGGTCGAGCTGGAAGATGCCATCGCCGAAGGTGCCGGCCCAGAGGTCCTCATTGCGGCCCTGGGCCAGGCTCAGCACGGAAGGCGGCTTGCCGCCGCTGTTGCGCAGCCCGACCGGGTGGAACACGCCCTGCGCGTCACGCCGGTCCAGGCCACTGGCGCTGCCCACCCAGACCTGGCGCTGACGGTCTTCCAGCACCGTGCGGACGTAGTCGCCGCTGAGACCGTCGCGTTCGGTGAAGCTGCTGAACAGGGTTTCGCGCAGGCGGTACAGGCCCCCGTTGGCTCCGACCCAGATGCTGCCCTCGGCGTCCTCGCGCAGGCTCACCACCCGCCCGCCGGGCAGGTTGAGGCCGGCAGGCAGGCGCTCCAGACCGTGCCGCGACAGCCGCACCAGCCCCTGGTTCTCGGTGCCCAGCCACAGGTCGCCGTGGCGGTCCTGCAGCATGGCGGTGATGTGCTGGATGCCGCTGAGCTGATGCTGCAGTTCCGGCACACCGTCCACCATGCGGTAGATGCGGTCGCCGGCCACGATCCACAGCACGCCATCGGGCGCGCGGTACGGCCAGACCAGACTGCGGCCCAGGCCGAAGCTTTCCGGCGCACGCCGCAGCACGCCGTCGGTGCCACGGACGACCAGTCCGTTCAGCGTCCCCACCCACACCCGGTCCTGGGCGTCGACCACCAGCTTGGTGAAGCTCAGCGCCATCGGCACGCCGGGTGGCGGGGCTTCGTAGTGGAACTGGCCATCCGGCGACAGCGTGCCGATGCCGTTGCCTTCGTACAGCAGCCAGAGCTTGCCGTGGCTGTCCATCTGCATGGCCTGGATCAGCACCTGGGGGGCCGGCGGCCGGCGCTCGAACACCTGCCAGCGGCCATCGGCGCTGCGCCGGGTGACGTTGCCGCGCGAGTCGCTGATCCACAGCCCGCCGTTGCGGTCCACATACAGCGCACCGACCCCGTTGTCGCGCAGCCCGGGGCGGGTACTGCGGTCGAACACGGTGAAATCCAGGCCGTTGTAGCGCACCAGCCCTTCCCAGGTGGCGAACCACAGGTGGCCTTCCGGGGTCTGGGCGATGTCGCGCAGCGAGTTGTGCGGCAGGCCGTTGCGCGAGGTCCACACGTCGATGGCGTAGTCGCGCAGCGGTGGCGGACCGTCCTGGGCCTGGGCCACGGCTGGTGCGGCGACGAACAGGCACAGCCACAGCAGCGCCATCAGCAGGCGCTGCCGCAGGGTCTCAGGTTGTACCGGCCGCCACCGGGTGCCGCGCCCCCGTTCCGTCATCCGCACAGGCTCGGCGGAAGGCAGGTCAGGCGCGTCACGCGGGGGGCGTCGCCGGCGGAAATGGGCGCGCTCATGCAGCAGAAGCTGGCGTGGGGTTGCCAATAGTAGGCAAATCCGCGGCCCTTTGCTCTGTGAACGCTCAGCCGGGACGCTGGGCCTGGGCCCACGGCGGCAGCGGCCAGTGCACCACGGCCTCCAGACCGCCTTCGGGCACGTTGCGCAGGGTCAGCCGGGCACCGTCCTTTTCCGCCAGCGCGCGGGCGATGGTCAGGCCCAGTCCGGCCCCGCCGGTCTGGCGTGAACGGGAGGTCTCCAGCCGCACGAACGGATCGAACACCGCCTCCAGCTCATCCTCGGCCAATCCCGGCCCCCGGTCGCGGACGCGGACGGTCACCCCCTCGGCCCCCTGCTCCACCTGCACCTGGGCGCTGTGGCCATAGCTGATCGCGTTGTCGACCAGATTGGAGAACAGCCGGTGCATGGCCAGCGGGCGCAGCATCAGCACCGCGCCGCTGCCATGCGTGAAGCGGGCATCCGCACCCGCCTCGGCAGCGTCTTCGACGATGCTCTCCAGCAGCGAATCCAGATCCAGCGCGGCACGCTGCTCGGCGCTCTCCGCGCTGCGGGCCAGTTCCAGACCTTCCCGGATCAACGCCTGCATCGCCGCCAGGTCGCCGATCAGACGCTCGCGCAGGGCGTCGTCGGTGACATTTTCCAGCCGCAGCCGCAGCCGCGTGACCGGGGTCTGCAGGTCGTGGGTGATCGCCGCCAGCATCTGGGTCCGCTCCCCCAGCGTGCGCTGCAGGCGGGTCTGCATGACATTGAAGGCTTCGGCGGCGCGCTGCACCTCCAACGGGCCTGTCACCGGCATGGGCTCGCGCTGCAGGTCGTCGCCCAGTGCGGTTGCCGCGGCGGCCAACCGCTGCAACGGTGCACTGGCCATGCGCGCCACCACGTAGGCCAGCACGCCGATCGCCAGCACCAGCAGGGTCAGGAACAGCGGGTCCACCGCGAGAATGCCGTTATGCGCCACGGCCGGCGATTCCAGCGCCAGCGACAGCTGGGTGCCATCGCTGAGCGGCAGCTGCACCGCCCGGCACTTGGGCGGAATGAAGGCCGGATCACGCTCGTGCGGGGGCTTGCGCCGTGCCTGCGGCGGCGGCGGTGGCGGCAGCAGTTCCTGCGCCTTGGGCAGGCACGAGCGGAACGAGGTGAAATGCACCGTGGCATGCGCCACCGCGCCGGGGCGGTCTTCCAGCACCGCCATGAAGGCGGTGTCCTCGCGCCCCAGCCGGGCGTCCTCGGGCAGGCTGCGCACGGCCGGGCCGCCGACCTGCAGCAGGCGGTCGCGCAGCTCCGGGTCGCCGTCGAGCAGGTTGACGAAGCCCTGCAGCCGGTCGGCCAGGCGGTTGAGGTTCTGCCGCTCGAACTCCTGCTGGCGCTTGGCACCGGCCAGCATGGTCGCGCCGATGGCGGCCACGCTCATGCCCAGCAGCAGGATCACAAACAGACGCCCCACCATCGAGGCGAAGAAGCCGCGCAGACGATTCATTCCAGGGTAACTGCCGTGGCCAGCACGTAGCCTTCGTTGCGCACCGTCTTGATCAGCCCGTCACTGCCGCCATCACCGCCCAGCTTGTTGCGCAGACGGCTGACCTGCAGGTCGATGGCGCGGTCCTGCGACTCGTAGTTGCGGCCGCTGCTGAGCGAGACCAGCTGCTCGCGCGAGAGCACCTTGTTGGCGTGCCCGACGAACACCCGCAGCAGGCGGAACTCGGCACCGGACAACACCACCACCCGCCCGTCCGGATCGACCAGATGGCGGTGTTCCAGATCGAACGTCCACTGCGAGAAGCGCGCACGGCGGATCGCCAGCGGCTCTAGGTTGGCCGGCAGCGCCTCGGTCCGGCGCAGCACGTTGCGGATGCGGGCGAGCAGCTCGCGCGGCTCGAACGGTTTGCCCAGATAGTCGTCCGCGCCCATTTCCAGACCCAGCACGCGGTCGATCGGCTCGCTGCGCGCGGTCAGCATGATCACCGGCGTGCTCGAGCGAGCGCGCAGATCACGACACAGGGTCAAGCCGTCTTCGCGCGGCAGATTGAGGTCGAGCACGATCAGGTCGACGTGCTCGCGTTCGAGCACCTGGCGCATGCCGTGGCCGTCGCTGGCGGTGCTGACCTGATAGCCGGCGCGCCCCAGCTGCTCGGCCAGCAGTTGGCGGATGTCATTGTCGTCATCGACGATCAACAGGCGTTGCATCGTGGGTGTGGTCTCCATGCGTCCATGATCCCCTGTCGGGAGCTGAACCGCATCCTCGGATTTACGTCAGCGTGTTTCAAGCCATCCAGCTGATACACGACGACATGCGGTTCCTCGTCTGCGGTTACGTGCGGTTACACAACGAGCGTTGAGCCGGCGGACGCGGCTCTTCACAATGCTGACAACGCCGGATGCCGGCCCGCCGAGTTGACCCCCATCGTGAAGCCCCGCCTGCCCTCCTCCCGTCGCGGCCGCGTGCTGCTGTTGATCATCGCGGCCGTCGTTATCGCCGGCATTGTCGCATGGACCCTGCGCAAGCCTGCCGCCCCCACCCTGGCGACCAGCCCGGTGACCCGCGGCGACCTCGAACAGACGGTCGAAGCCACCGGCGTGATCGATGCCTACAAGCTGGTCAGCGTCGGTGCGCAGGCATCCGGCCAGATCAAGTCGCTGAAGGTGCAGCTGGGCGACACGGTGAAGGAAGGCGACCTGATCGCCGAGATCGACGCCACCACCCAGCAGAACCAGGTGCAGAACGCAGAAGCCTCGCTGGAACAGGTGCGCGCGCAGCGTGCAGTGCAGGTGGCCAGCCTGCGCGAAGCCGAGCTGGAGTTCGCCCGGCAGAAGCAGATGCTCGACGCTGAAGCGACCTCGCGTGCCGAATACGACAGCGCCGAAGCCCAGCTGAAGACCGCGCGTGCGCAGATCCAGTCGTATGACGCGCAGATCAAGGGGCGGGAAACCGAACTGGGCACGGCCCGCGCGAACCTGGCCTACACCCGCATCACTGCACCGATGGACGGCACCGTGGTCGCGGTGGTGGCCGAAGAAGGTCGCACCGTCAACGCCAACCAGACCGCGCCGACCATCGTGATGCTGGCGCGGCTGGACCTGGTGACTGTCAATGCCGAGGTGTCCGAGGCCGACGTGGTCAAGATCAAGGCCGGCATGCCGGTGTACTTCACCACCCTGGGCGACCCGGACCGCAAGTATCACGGCACCCTGCGCCAGATCAATCCGGCTCCGTCCTCGATTGCCAATGACAGCTCCAGCAGTTCCAGCTCGTCCAGTTCCAGTTCCAGTTCGGCGGTGTACTACAACGCCCTGTTCGACGTGGAAAACCCGGACGGCACCCTGCGCATCGACATGACCGCGCAGGTTTCGGTGATGCTCAAGCAGGCCAAGGGCGTGCTGACCGTGCCGTCGGTGGCGCTGGGCCCGAAGACCCGCGACGGCCAGTACATGGTGCGGGTGGTCGATGGCGACGGCCAGCCGGTGCCGCGCAAGGTCAAGATCGGCATCAACAACGGAGCCAACGCTGAAGTGCAGTCGGGCCTGGCCGAAGGCGACAAGGTCGTGGTCGGCGAAGGCGGCACCACGGCTTCCAGCAGCAGCGGCAACCGCGGCCCGCAGATCCGCATGGGTGGCCCGGGCATGGGGCCGCGTCGATGAAAGGCCCGACCTCCGCCACGCCGCTGCTGCGGCTGCGCGACCTGCGCCGTGAGTTTCCTGCAGGCGATGAAACCATCGCAGTGCTGCGCGACGTCAACCTGGACATCGCCGCAGGCGAGATGGTCGCCATTGTCGGCCAGTCGGGCTCGGGCAAGTCGACGCTGATGAACATCCTGGGCTGCCTGGACCGCCCGACGCGCGGCAGCTACCAGGTGGCCGGACGCGAGACCGGACGCATGCTGCCGGACGAACTGGCCGAACTGCGTCGCGAGCACTTCGGCTTCATCTTCCAGCGCTACCACCTGCTGGGTGATCTCGACGCGCGCGGCAACGTGGAAGTACCGGCGGTGTATGCCGGCAGTCCGGGGCCGGTGCGCAGCGCGCGCGCCGAGCAGCTGCTGCAGCGGCTGGGCCTGGGCGACCGCATGCAGCACAAGCCCGGCCAGCTGTCCGGCGGCCAGCAGCAGCGCGTGTCGATTGCACGTGCGCTGATGAACGGCGGCGAGGTGATCCTGGCCGACGAACCGACCGGTGCGCTGGACACGAAATCCGGCGAGGAAGTGATGGGCATCCTTGGCGAACTGCATGCCGAAGGCCACACCATCATCATCGTCACCCACGACATGAGCGTGGCCGAGCACGCCCAGCGCATCATCGAGATCCGCGACGGTGAGATCATCGCCGACCGTGCCAACGACAAGGCTCCGCACTACCGTGCGCAGCGCGCCGCGACCGTGGCGGCTGGCAAGGGCAACAGCTGGCGGGCCGCGCGCGACCGTTTCACCGAAGCGTTCCGCATGGCCCTGCTGGCAATGAACGCGCATCGTCTGCGCACCTTCCTGACCATGCTCGGGATCATCATCGGCATCGCCTCGGTGGTCTCGGTGGTGGCACTGGGCAATGGTTCGCAGCAGCAGATCCTGCAGAACATCAGCGCGCTGGGCACCAACACCATCGACGTCTATCCCGGCCGCGGCTTCGGCGACATGCGTTCGGGCCGGGTGCAGACGCTCAAGGCCAGCGACGCCGATGCCCTCGCCCACCAGAGTTACATCGACAGCGCCACGCCCAGCGTGTCCTCGTCGGTGACCGCCCGCTACCGCAACCAGTCGGCCACCGCCCAGGTCAGCGGCGTCGGCGAGCAGTACTTCCGGGTCAAGGGCGTAACCCTGAGCGCCGGCAGCTTCTTCGAGAATGATGCGGTGAAGGGGCTGGCACAGGTGGCGGTGATCGATGAGAACACCCGCACCCAGTTCTTCCCCAATGGAGAAGACCCGATTGGCCAGGTGATCCTGCTCGGCAACGTGCCCGTGCGCGTGGTCGGCGTCGCCAAGCCGCAGAGCTTCGGCTTTGGTGGCAGCACCAACCTCAGCGTGTGGGTGCCCTACACCACGGTGATGTCGCGCATGCTCGGCCAGAGCCATGTCTCCAGCATCACCGTGCGGGTGGACGACGCCACGCCGATGGACGCGGCGCAGGCGGCCATTTCCAAGCTGCTGATCATGCGCCACGGCACCGAGGACTTCTTCCTCAGCAACAGCGCCGAGATCCGCCAGACCATCGAGCAGACCACCCGCACGATGACCCTGCTGATCAGCGCCATCGCCGCCATCGCGCTGCTGGTGGGCGGGATCGGGGTGATGAACATCATGCTGGTCTCGGTCACCGAGCGCACCCGCGAAATCGGCGTGCGCATGGCGGTGGGCGCGCGGCAGAGCGACATCCGCCAGCAGTTCCTGATCGAAGCCGTGCTGGTCTGTCTGCTCGGCGGCCTGCTGGGTGTCGGCTTGTCGCTGCTGGTCGGCTGGTTGTTCGGCAAGTTCGCGCCGGACTTCCAGATGCTGTTCTCGACCGCCTCGATTGTTGCGGCGTTTGCCTGTTCGAGCCTGATCGGCGTGGCGTTTGGTTTCCTTCCGGCTCGCAATGCAGCCCAACTTGATCCTGTGGAGGCTTTGGCCCGCGAATGAACATGTCCCGTACTCCGATGCGCACCGTATTGGCTGGCTCGCTCGCGCTGCTGCTGTCGGCCTGTGCCAGTACCGGTCACTACCAGGTGGATGCGCCGACGGTGCCGGCCGCCTATGGCCGTGGCGATGCGCAGATCAACACGCCGACCGAAACCAGCACGCCCAGCACCGAGGTCGCGCGCACCGACGTGCGCCAGGACACCTGGTGGACCGGCTTCCAGGACCCGCGCCTGGACCGGGTGATCGACCGCGCCCTGCAGGCCAATACCGATCTGGCCTCCGCTGGTCTGGCCGTGCAGCGTGCCCGCCTGCAGGCCGGGCTGGCCGACAACAACCTGTGGCCGCAACCCTCGGGCAGCGTGAGCAGCAGCGGCAACCGCGCCATCGACCAGAGTGCGGACTGGAACCGGGGCAGCTCGGCCGGGGTCTCACTGCAGTGGGAAATCGACCTGTGGGGCCGGCTGCGCACCCAGCGCGACATCGCCCAGTGGGAAGCGCAGGCGACCGAAGAGGACCTGCAGAACACCGCCCTGCTGGTAATCAGCGACGTCGCCACGCAGTACTGGACGCTGGCCTTCCTCAACCAGTCCATCACCGCTGGCCAGGCCAACCTGGACCGACTCGAGCGCACCCGCGAACTGGTGCAGGCGCGCTTCGATGCCGGTGCGGTGTCGCGGCTGGAAGTCCGCCAGGCCAGCCAGAGCCTGGAAGCGCAGCGTTCGGCGCAGAGCGCGCTGGAACAGCAGCGGGTGGTCGCACGTAATGCACTGACCGTGCTGCTGGATGGCCAGCCATGGCCGCAGGCCGATGAGCCGCAGGTGCTGGAAAGCATCGGCAGCCCGCCGCTGGCCGAAGGCCTGCCCGCCGAGCTGCTGGGTCGCCGGCCGGACCTGCGCGCGGCCGAGCTGCGCCTGCGCAACAGCCTGAAGAACATCAAGGTCACTGCAACCAGCTACTACCCCGCGCTGAGCCTGAGCGGCAGCGTGAACAGCAGCGCGACCTCGCTGTCGGACGTGCTGAAGAATCCGGTGGCCACGCTCGGGGCCGGGTTGTCGCTGCCGTTCCTCAACATCCGCCAGGCGCAGCTGGACACGAAGGTCGCCGGAACGGACTACCAGATTGCCGCCAACAACTTCCGGCGCACGTTGTACACCGCGCTTTCAGAGGTGGACAACGCGTTGTCGGCGCGTACGCAGTTCGCCACACAGGTGGCGGCCTCGCAGGCATCGTATGACGAGGCGGTGGAGATCGAACGGATGTACGAGGTGCGCTACCGCGTCGGTGCGACCGATCTGCGGACGTGGCTGGAGGCGCAGCAGACCCGGCGCGATGCGGAATTGTCGCTGGCGTCGATCAAGCAGCGTCAGCTGATCAATGACGTGACGTTGTTCAAGGCATTGGGAGGTAGCGCGGGGTAACTCGCGCCAGAGGGTCAGCCGACCAGCGGTCGGCTGCCACCATCTATCGTTGGTCAGCCGCGCTGACGTACGGCCTCGAACAGGCTGACGCCGGCGGCGACCGACACGTTCAGGCTTTCGATGTCGCCCGGCATCGGAATCTTGACCAGGCCGTCGCAGTTTTCGCGGGTCAGGCGGCGCAGGCCGTCGGCTTCGCCGCCCAGCACCAGCGCCACGTTGCCCTTCAGGTCGATCGAATACAGCGAGGCGGTGGCTTCACCGGCCAGGCCGTAGATCCACACGCCCTGCTTCTGCAGGTCCTTCAGGCAGCGCGACAGGTTGGTCACCGCCACCACCGGAATGCGGTCGGCAGCACCGGCCGAGGTCTTGCGCACGGTGGCGTTCACCGTGGCCGACTTGTCCTTGGGAATGATCACCGCCGTGGCCCCTGCGGCGGCGGCGCTGCGCAGGCACGCCCCCAGGTTGTGCGGGTCCTGCACCTCGTCGAGGATCAGCAGCAGGGCCTTGCCTTCGGCGGCCGTCACCAGCCCTTCCAGCTCGTTTTCGCCGTAGGTGCGGGCGGCGGCATAGCGCGCCGCCACGCCCTGGTGGCGCACCGAACCGCCCACGCCGTCCAGCGCCTGGGTGTTCACCCGGCGCACGTCGATCCCCTTGCGGCGCGCGTTTTCCTCGATCTCGGTCAGCCGCGGATTCTTCGCGCCGGCCTCGATGAGCACTTCGCGGACGTTCTCGGCATCGTTTTCAATCGAGGAGGCGACGGCGTTGACGCCGACGATCCACTGGCTTTGCTTGCTCATTGCAGGGGGCGGGACCGGTGAGGGGGTGGTAATGGTAGAGCATCGGCGGGCGGGGTGCCCGTCAGCGCGGCCAGCGGCTCGTATCGCGGTCCGGATGCTGGTGCGATATCAGGGTCGCCAGCCGCTCAGCATCCGGGTCATCCTCGGCCAGAATCACCTCCAGGCCCTCCAGATGGTCGACAAACGGCAGTTTGGACTCGGTGCCGTACTGGACCGTGGGCGGCAGCCGTTCAGGCTGGTCGAAGGCCCCGGCCGCCACGGCCATGCCGTCGTCCCCTTCATAGGTCAACGGCGTGCCACAGTCGGCGCAGAACCCCCGGCGGAAATGGTTGGACGACTGGAACCGGCGCGGCTCGCCCCGGGTCCACTGGAAATCCGCCCCGCGTACCGAGACCAGCGGTGCGTAGTAGGCACCGAAGGCTTTCTGGCACATGCGGCAGTGGCAGATGGAACGGTCCGGCAGCGCGCCACGGACATGGAAGCGGATCGCGCCGCATTGGCAGCCGCCGGAGAATTCAGGAACGGGGTTCATGGGTGAGGCCTCCGTTATGTTCCCCGTAGAGCCACGCCCTGCGTGGCTGCACGGGAATCCATCAATACTTCTGCTTCTGGCGCTTGGCCGGCTGCCCACGCGGCGGCAATTCCGGCACCGCGTCGTCCTTGTCTTTATCCTCCACCAGCCGGAAGTCGATCTTGCGCTCCTCCATGCTGGCCTTCAGCACCAGAATGCGCACCCGGTCACCCAGACGGTAACTGGTACCCCGGCGTTCGCCGGTCAGCGTCTTGCGGGTGGCGTCGAACTGGTAATAGTCGTGCGGCAGCTGGGTCACATGGACCAGCCCGTTGACCTTGGACTCGTCCAGTTCCACGAACAACCCGAAGCTGGTCACGCCACTGATCACGCCGTCGAACTTGCCGCCAACGTGCTTTTCCATCCACGCCGCGCGGTAGCGCTCGTCGACCTCGCGCTCGGCCTCGTCGGCACGGCGCTCGCGTTCGGAGCACAGCAGGGTCAGCTTGGCCATTTCGCGCTGCGAGTACAGGTACTTGTCCACCGGCTTGCCGGTGAGCGCGTACTTGATCGCGCGGTGCACCAGCAGGTCCGGGTAGCGGCGGATCGGCGAGGTGAAGTGGGCATAGGCGTCCAGCGCCAGACCGAAGTGGCCCAGGTTCTCGGCCGAGTACACCGCCAGGCTCTGGCTGCGCAGCAGCACCGATTCCAGCAGCGCCGCGTCCGGGCGCTCGCGCACCTTCTTCAGCAGCTTGGTGTAGTCGCCCGGCTGCACCTTGGCGTAAGGCGGCAGACTCAGCTTGAACTCCTTCAGGAACTCCTGCAGGTCTTCAAACTTCGATTCAGGCGGCTTCTCATGGTCACGATACGGGGCCGGCACGTGCTTGCTGATCAGGTAGCGCGCCGCCTGCACATTGGCCGCGATCATGCATTCCTCGATCAGCTTGTGCGCGTCGTTGCGCACCAGCATGCCCGCCTGGGTGACCTGGCCGGTGTTGTCGAGAATGAAGCGCACTTCCGAGCTTTCAAACTCGATCGCGCCGCGCTTGGTGCGCGCCTTGGCAAACACCTTGTACAGCTGGTGCAGGCGTTCCACCTGCGGCAGCAGCGGGCCAATCGCCGCGCGTGCGGCCGGATCGTTCTCGCCCACCGCCTGCCAGACCTGGGTGTAAGTCAGGCGCGCATGCGAATTCATCACTGCTTCGTAGAAGCGCGAATGCGCCACTTCGCCATCACGGCCCACCTGCATGTCGCAGACAAAGCACATGCGGTCGACCTTCGGCATCAGCGAGCAGATGCCGTTGGAGAGGGTCTCCGGCAGCATCGGCACCACGAAGCCCGGGAAGTAGACCGAGGTCGCACGCTTCTGCGCTTCCTCGTCCAGCGGGGTACCGGGGCGGACGTAGTTGGAGACATCGGCAATCGCCACAATCAGGCGGAAGCCGTCTTCGTTGGGTTCGCAGTAGACCGCGTCGTCGAAGTCCTTGGCGTCTTCGCCGTCGATGGTGACCAGCGGCGTGCTGCGCAGATCGACGCGACCGCCGATCATGCCCGGCTCCACGGTCAGCGGTACCGCGGCCGCTTCGTCCAGCACTTCCTGCGGGAACTCGAACGGCAGCTCATGGCCGTGGATGGCGGTTTCCACCACCAGCGAGGCGGTCAGCTTGTCGCCCAGCACCGCGATGATGCGACCGATCGGCGGCCGGCGCGTGTCCGGAGCCTGGGTCAGTTCGCACACCACCAGCTGGCCATCGCGGGCGTCGCCGGTCTGGTCGGGCGGAATCTGCACGTTGCGCTGGATGCGCTTGTCATCCGGCACGACGTAGCTGATGCCGAACTCGACGCTGAAGCGGCCGATCAGGCGTGTCATGCCGCGCTCGAGCACACGGGCGATGCTGCCCTCGCGGCGGCCACGGCGGTCGATGCCGGTCACGTTGGCCAGCACGCGGTCGCCGTGCAGCACCTTGCGCATTTCATAGGGGGCCAGAAACAGGTCGTCGCCGCCTTCCACCGGGCGCAGGAAGCCGAACCCTTCCGGGTTGGCGATGACCACACCGGTGATCAGGTTGGTGGCCTGCACCGGGGCGAAGCCGCCACGGCGGTTCTGCACCAGCTGGCCATCGCGCACCATCGCGCCCAGGCGCTTGCCCAGCGCGTCGGCGCGGTCGGGTTCGGTCAGGCCCAGCTGAGCGCCGATTTCCTCGGCGGTCTGCGGCCCGTCGCAGCGGTCCAGCAGCTGCAGGATGGCCTCGCGGCTGGCGATCGGCTGGGCGTAGCGCTCGGCCTCGCGCGCGGCGAACGGGTCGTCATAGCCCGGTGCCGCCCCCTGCTGAGGGTGCGGATTGCGGCGGGTGGGTACGGGGACCCCGGTGCCTGGCTTGGGGCCGGCACGCTTGCCGCTGCGCGGCGGGGCGGGATTCTGCAGGGACTCGGGCATCCAGGGCGGCAGCTTGCCGGGCTTGGCAGCGGCGCGGGACTTGCCCGACGGACCAGCACCCTTCTTGGGGGCTGGAGACTTGGGGGCTTTCGCGCCCCGGGTCGGTTTCTTCGTTTTCATTGACCTTTATGGTAACCGCTGGCGGTGTGCATAACGGGTCATCAGCGACACGTATGCAGTTTTGTGAAGAAAGTGCAAAAAAGCGTTGACAGCCCCCGGATGCTTCCGCATAATTCGCCGCCTGAGTCGCCCAGGTGGCGGAATTGGTAGACGCACTAGCTTCAGGTGCTAGCGGGGGCAACTTCGTGGAGGTTCGAGTCCTCTCCTGGGCACCATGACTCAGTAAATGATCAAACCCGCGCAAGCGGGTTTTTTCGTTTCTGGCCTTACCCCTCCGGGTCGAAGTACTCGCGCGCCAACCCGTCGCGCCCGGGGAAGTACTTGAACCACGGCCGCGCCCCGTCCACGACGGCCGCCACCGCCGGATGCGCCATCAGCCGCTCGAAGTACGCCTGGAGATTCACCACCTCCTCGGGCAGCGGCACATAAGCCACCGCATAGAACAGCGCCGGGGCAACCGCGCAATCGGCCATCGAGAAGTCAGCACCGGCCAGCCACCCACCGCCCTGCAGCTGACGATCCAGCACCGCGTAACTCTTCAACAACATCTGGCGGGCGTCGTCCGCAGCCGCCTCACTGCCCTGCCCCGCAGGTTTCAGCCTTTCGGCGGTCAGCGCCTGCATCGGCGTCATGACATAGAAGTCCGAGAACCTATCCCAGAAGCGCACGTCGAGCGCGGCCTCGGCACTTTCCGGAATCAGCCGCGCGCCCTCGGTAGCGAGATGCAGTTGCAGGTACTCGATGATGATGCTGGTTTCAGCCACCCGGCTATCGCCATGTTCCAGCAGCGGCATCTTGCCCATGGGTGAGAGCTCGGCGAAGGCGGCACGCACGGCGGGGTCGCCGAGGTTCAGAAAGCGCTCCTCCAGCGTCACGCCGAGTACTCGGGTGGCGATCAGCACCTTCTGGCAGCAGGACGACAACGGGTGGACGTGCAGGACGGGCATGGCCATCGGAGTTCCGGTCGGTCGTGGTGCATCGAGTATCGCAAAATCCGTTGACAGCTCCCGAATGCTTCCCCATAATTCGCGGCCTGAGTCGCCCAGGTGGCGGAATTGGTAGACGCACTAGCTTCAGGTGCTAGCGGGGGCAACTTCGTGGAGGTTCGAGTCCTCTCCTGGGCACCATGACTCAGTAAATGATCAAACCCGCGAAAGCGGGTTTTTTCGTTTCTACGCAACGCTCAATCGATGTTGGTGCTGATTGCGAAATGTTGTTGACACAATCGAGGTTGTCCCGCACAATTCGTCTCCTGAGTCGCCCAGGTGGCGGAATTGGTAGACGCACTAGCTTCAGGTGCTAGCGGGGGCAACTTCGTGGAGGTTCGAGTCCTCTCCTGGGCACCATGACTCAGTAAATGATCAAACCCGCGAAAGCGGGTTTTTTCGTTTCTGGCGTTTGGAGTACACGTGCTGCTGCGATTGCACGCGTTACGTGTCGCCGGGCGTTGCCCGGCTGCTGTTGGATTTGGGCGAACAGCCTTCGGTTCATGGCTCCCTTGGGTTGGCGGATCGGGATGGGCGTTCCGGGGGACGCTGCAAGTACGTCCATGTAAGCTCGGTCGCCGCATCCATGCGGCTCACGCCCCCTCCAGCCCACCCCGACCCGCCATCGACAGTGCGTCGGTGGCCATCGAAGATCAGAAGCACGCGGGCTTGGTC
>NZ_JASCOZ010000070.1 GCF_029960115.1 Stenotrophomonas sp. PS02289 | reverse complement strand
GCAAGGGACTGTCTCACCCAAAGGTGACAATTACAAGGTGGTCCGGGGGTCATGGGATGGCAAGGACCGCCTGGGCCGGCCAACGGCCGGCGCTACCGGGCCTTCGATCACGCCGAAGCAAATCGGACTGCGCTGCCTATCCAACGTTGCACGACGCGGTCGGCCACCTCGGGGGCTTGCGCCAACAAGCGCTCGGCCAGCGCATGCACCCCCGGCAGCAGGTCCGCATCACGCGTCAGGTCGGCCATGCGGAACGCGGCCAGACCGGTCTGGCGTGTACCCAGCAGCTCGCCGGGGCCGCGCAGCTCCAGGTCTTTTTCGGCAATCAGGAAACCATCGTTGGTCTGGCGCATGGTCTCCAGCCGTTCACGCGCCATCTGCGACAACGGTGCCTGGTACAGCAGCATGCAGCGCGACACCGCCGACCCGCGCCCGACCCGGCCGCGCAGCTGGTGCAGCTGGGCCAGACCCAGGCGTTCGGCGTTCTCAATGATCATCAACGAGGCGTTGGGCACGTCCACGCCGACTTCAATGACCGTGGTAGCGACCAGCAGGTCGATCTGAGCCGCCTTGAATGCCACCATCGTGGCCTGCTTTTCCGCCGCCTTCATGCGCCCGTGCACCAGTCCAACGCGGACACCGGGCAGCAGCGCCTGCAACGACTCAAAGGTGGCCTGCGCTGGCGTCGCGTCCAGCTCCTCGCTTTCCTCGATCAGCGTGCACACCCAGTAAACCTGCCGACCTTCCCGGCAGGCCAGCGCAATGCGCTCGATCAGCTCGGGGCGGCGGTCATTGTTGAGCGCCACGGTCTGCACCGGGGTACGACCCGGCGGCAGTTCATCAATGGCCGATACGTCCAGGTCGGCGTATTCGGACATGGCCAAGGTGCGCGGAATGGGGGTGGCGGTCATCACCAGCTGGTGCGGCACGCTGCGGCCATCGGCCCCCTTGTCGCGCAATGCAAGGCGCTGGTGCACACCGAAACGGTGCTGCTCATCGACGATGGCCAGCGCCAGATCGGCAAACACCACCGCGTCCTGCATCAACGCGTGAGTGCCAACGACCACCTGCGCCTCGCCCGACGCGACCTCGGCCAGCACCTTGCTGCGCGCCTTGCCGGTGACCTTGCCGGCCAGCCACGCGGTACGCACGCCCAGCGGTTCCAGCCAGCCGCGCAGGTTGTTCAGATGCTGCTCGGCCAGCAGCTCGGTCGGGGCGGCCAGTGCCACCTGCTTGCCCCGCTCGACCGCCAGCATGGCCGCCAGCGCGGCCACCACGGTTTTGCCGGAGCCCACATCGCCCTGCACCAGGCGCAACATCGGATGGGCCTTGGCCAGATCCTTGCGGATCTGTTCAAACACGCGCTGCTGCGCACCGGTGAGTGCAAAGGGCAGGCTGCTGCGCAGCCGTTCCACGAGCGCGCCACCGCCGCGCAGCGAGGGCGCGTGATGCGCCTGCAGCGCCATGCGTTGCCGGCGCAGGCTCAGGTGATGGGCCAGCAGCTCTTCGATGGCCAGCCGCTGCTGCGCCGGGTGACGGCCGGCGGCCAGTGCGGACAGATCCGCATCGGGTGGCGGCCGGTGGACCGTGAGCAGCGCGCTGCGCAACGACGGCAGTGACACCCCATCCAGCCAACCAGACGGCAGCAGTTCCAGCGTGGCGTCATCCGGCAACCGGTCCAGCGCCTGCCCGATCAGTTTGCGCAGGGTCGCCGGTCCGATGCCCTCGACCGCCGGGTAGACCGGGTCCAGGCTGTCGCCCAGCGCTGCATCTTCATGCTGGCCGAGGATCTGGTAGCTGGGATGGACGATCTCCAGGCCGAACTGGCCAGCCTTGGGCGTGCCGAAACAGCGCAGCCGGGTCCCTTTGGAGAACTGGGCCACCTGCTGTTGGCGGAAATGGAAAAAGCGCAGCACCAGGGTGCCCTGCCCTTCGTCCTCCACCGCCACCTTGAGCATGGGGCGGAAGCGCATGCCGCGCTCTACCGCGACCACCCGGCCTTCCACCTGCGCGGGTACGCCGTTGCGCAGGTCCTGGATACGGGTCAGCGCGGTGCGGTCTTCGTAACGCAGCGGCAGGTGCAGCCACAGGTCCTGCAGCGTCAACAAGCCGCGGCTGGCGAGCTTGGCGGCCACAGCCGGCCCAACGCCGGCGAGCATCGACAACGATGCTTCGCCGGACGGAGCCAGGGCCGGGGTTGCCGCCGCCTTGCGCGCCACGACAGGGGTCAGGCGATGACCATCACCGCGTCGACCTCGAAGTTCGCACCCTTGGGCAGGCCGGACACTTCGATGGTGGAACGGGCCGGGAACGGGGCCTGGAAGTAGTCCTGCATGACCGCGTTGACCTTGGCGAACTCGGCCAGGTCGGTGAGGTACAGGCCCAGGCGCACGACCTGGTCCAGCGAACCGCCGGCGGCTTCGGCCACCGCCTTGAGGTTGTCGAAGGCGCGACGGGCCTGCGCTTCGACGTCACCCACGCCGACGATGTCGCCGGTGGCCGGATCCAGCGGAATCTGGCCGGAGAAGTACACGGTGTTGCCGGCACGCACGGCCTGCGAGTACGGACCGATCGCGGCGGGGGCCTTTTCGGTGTTGATGATCTGGCGGGACATGGGTGCCTCGATGTGTCGAACAATGGTGGGCCATTGTATCGATTTCGATCGTTGCTATTGGCGGCGCACCGACTGGACCACCGACAGACGCCGCAACCGCCGCATGACCTCGGCCAGGTGGTTGCGGTCGCGTACCTGGATGTTGAAGGCCAGCACGGCCGCATTGAAGTCGCGATCCAGGTAATCCACCCGTTCGATGTTGGAGTGGCTCTGGGCAATGGCCGCCGCCAGCTGGGCCAGCACGCCGGTACCATTCTCCACTTCGACCACCAGCGCGGTGTCGTAATCACCAGACACGGTGGTATCCCAGCCGATCGGCACCCAGCGTTCGGGCGACTTGCGCAGTTCCGCCAGGTTCGGGCAGTCCATGCGGTGCACCACGATGCCCTTGCCGGCCGTGTGGTAGCCCATGATGTCGTCGCCGGGGATCGGCTGGCAGCAGTTGGCGAAGCTGACCACGCCACGCTCGCTGCCATTGATCAGGATCTTCTCCTGCGAATGCTTGGAATGCGCGCCGCCACGCAGCTCGGCATACGCCATCAGCGCCTGCGCGGCCTGGTTGGGCATCCAGTTGCCCAGCGCCACCTCGGCCAGCAGGGCCTCCAGGCGCGGGTAACGGTGCTCGGCCAGGAACGCGTCCAGACGGCCCTTGGGCAGGCGCTCCAGCGAGCTGTCCATCGCTTCCAGCGCGCGGTCGAGCATGCGATGGCCCAGCTGCACGGCATCTTCGTGCTCGAGCTGCTTGAGCTGGTGACGGATCGCGGTGCGCGCCTTGCTGCTGACCACGAACTCCAGCCACTGTGGCTTGGGCGTGGCCGAACGCGCGGTGATCACTTCCACGGTCTGCCCACTGACCAGCTTGGTGCGCAGTGGCACCAGCTTTTTGTCCACCCGCGAGGCCACCGCGGTATTGCCCACGTCGGTATGCACCGCATAGGCGAAGTCCAGCGCGGTCGAATTGCGCGGCAGGGCCAGGATCTTGCCCTTCGGGGTGAACAGGTAAACCTCGTCCGGGAACAGGTCGACCTTCACGTTGTCGAGGAATTCCAGCGACGAACCGGCGGCGCGCTGCGAGTCGATCAGTTCGACGATCCAGGCATGGGCCCGGCTCTGCGCGCTGTTGGGGCTGTCGCCACCGAACTTGTACGTCCAGTGCGCGGCCACGCCGCGCTCGGCGATCAGGTCCATCTCCTCGGTGCGGATCTGCACTTCGATCGGCGAGCCATACGGCCCGAACAACACGGTGTGCAGCGACTGGTAGCCGTTGGCCTTGGGAATGGCGATGAAGTCGCGGAAGCGCCCATCCAGCGGCTTGAAGGTCGCGTGCACCGCACCCAGCGCGTGGTAGCTGTTGGGCACGCTGCGCACCACCAGCCGGAAGCCGAACACATCCATCACCTGGTCGAAGGATTTGTTCTCGTCGCGCATCTTGTTGTAGATGCTCCACGGGGTCTTGATACGACTGACCAGCCGGTGCTCCAGCCCTTCCTTGGCCAGCCGCTGCGACAGCTGCACTTCCACCTGCGCCATCGCCTCGCGGCGGACCACCGGCTGGCTGCGGATGTGCTTTTCCAGAATGGCGTGGCGCCACGGGTACAGCGCCTTGAAGCCAAGGTTCTGCAGTTCGCTCTTGACCAGGCTCATGCCCAGTCGCTGCGCGATGGGCGCGTAGATCTCCAGCGTTTCGCGGGCGATGCGGCCGCGCGCCTCGCGGCTCTGCGCGCCCAGCGTGCGCATGTTGTGCAGGCGGTCGGCCAGTTTGATCATGATCACGCGCAGGTCGCGCGACATCGCCAGCAGCATCTTGCGGAAACTCTCCGCCGCCGCCTCCTGGCGGTCGCGGAACTTCAGCTTGTCCAGCTTGGTGACGCCGTCGACCAGCTCGGCCACCGCCTCGCCGAACTCGGCCGACAACTCCTCGCGGGTCAGCGGCGTGTCTTCAATGGTGTCGTGCAGGATCGCCGCAATCAGCGCTTCGACATCCAGTCCCAGTTCGGCCAGCACCTGCGCCACCGCCACCGGATGGGTGATGTAGGGCTCGCCGGACTTGCGGGTCTGCCCGGCATGCGCCGAGGCCCCCACTTCCCAGGCACGACGCAGCAGCGGCAGCTGCTCGGGCGGCAGGTAATGCGCCGCGCGCTCAAGCTGGAGGACGTAGTCGGGAACGGCCGCGCCGGGAGACACGGCGACCTTTGCAGTGGGGCCTGGGTTCATGGCTGGAAGACTATTCCAGCCAAGGGATAACGGCAAACTGTTGACAGTCTGAAAAACGCAAACAGCCCGCACAAGGCGGGCTGTCTGCAGTACGACGCGACCGGCGGGCGATCAGTCGTCGTTCTTGGACATGTCTTCGTCGGCGACCACTTCAGCAGCGGCCCATTCCAGCGCTTCGCGCTCGGCACGTTCGCGCTCGGCCTTCTCGACTTCGTCGATCAGGGCGTTGTCGATCTTGCGGGCGGCAATTTCACGCAGCGCCAGCACGGTCGGCTTGTCTTCGGTCTCGCTGTTGTCCAGGGTGGCCTGGACACCGTTAGCCAGCTGACGGGCGCGCTTGGACGCCATCATGACCAGCTCGAAACGGTTGTTCACAACTTCCAGACAATCTTCTACGGTGATGCGGGCCATGCGGGCTCCCGGCAGCCGGCACGGGCTGCTCAATCAAATGAGGGAAAGGGGACGGATTGTAAGGGGCGGGCCTGGACAAAATCAAGCCAAACCATTAACGCCCCTTTATGAATCAAGCTGTTGCGCCCGGCTCCTGGGTCAGCAGGGCCTGGATCAGCCCGGCATGCCGGACCTTCTGGGCCTCCCGGCGCAGCCGGCTGGCGGTGAAGATGGCGCACAGCTCGTTGACCGCGGTGTCGAACACCTCGTTGACGATGACGTAGTCGAAGTCATTGAAGTGCAGCATCTCCTCGCGGGCCGCTCCCAGGCGCTGGGCGATCACCGCCTCGCTGTCCTGGCCGCGCTTGCGCATGCGGTCCTGCAGGGCCTGCTTGGACGGCGGCAGGATGAACACCGTGACCGTACCGGGCACCAGCTGGCGGACCTGCTGGGCCCCCTGCCAGTCGATCTCCAGCAGCACGTCCTGGCCGGCGGCCAGCTGCGGCTCGACCGACTGGCGGGCCGTGCCCTTCCAGTCGCCATGCACCCAGGCATGCTCGAAGAAGTCGCCGGCGGCGATCATCTTCTCGAACGCCTCGGCGCTGACGAAATGGTAGTGCTCGCCGTCGACCTCGCCCGGGCGCATCGCCCGCGAGGTGAACGAGATCGAGAGCGCGATCTGCGGGTCGCGTGCCAGGGTGGCGTTGACGATGCTGCTTTTGCCGGCACCGGACGGGGCGGCCACGATGTACAGGGTGCCGCGCGCCGGGGCACCGGTCGGAGTGGGCTGGCTGCTCATTCGATGTTCTGCACCTGTTCGCGGATCTGGTCGATCAGCACCTTCAGTTCCACCGCGGCGTTGGAGGTGCGGCTGTCCACCGACTTGGAACCCAGGGTGTTGGCTTCACGGTTGAACTCCTGCAGCAGGAAGTCCAGGCGGCGACCGACCGGCTCGCGCTGCTTCAGCACCCGGCGGATCTCCACGATGTGGCTGCGCAGGCGATCCAGTTCCTCGTCCACGTCCAGCTTCTGCAGCCACAGCACCAGTTCCTGCTCGGCCCGCCCCGGCTCCACCGGATGCGGCAGGTCGGCCAGACGCGCGGCCAGCTTGGCCCGTTGGCCGTCGCGGATCTGCGGGATCAGCGTGGTGACCTCAGCGGCGATGCGTTCAATTGCGTCAACGCGCTCGCTGATCGCGATGGCCAGCTTGTCGCCTTCACGCTCACGCGCGGCGACGAAGCCGTCCAGCACCTGTTCCAGCAGCGCCAGCGCCTCGACCTGCAGAGCCGCCGCGTCGGTGGCTTCGCCCTGGGTCACGCCCGGCAGCTGCAGCAGCTCGGTGAAGCTGACCTGCAGGTTGGGGAAATCCGACGTCAGCCGGTGCGCCAGCGCGCCCAGCTGGCCCAGCAGCGCCTCGTTCACCTGCAGGCTGGCGGCGCTCTCGGGCGCACGCAGGCGCATCACCAGGTCCAGCTTGCCCCGGCTCAACCGGGCGGCAATGCGCTCGCGCAGCTGCGGTTCCAGCGCGCGCAGTTCTTCGGGCAGGCGCGTGCCGACCTCGAGGAAGCGGTGGTTGACCGAGCGCAGCTCGCATCCAAGCGTGCCCCAGGGGGTCACCCGCTCGCCGCCGGCATAGGCGGTCATGCTTCGAATCATTCGGGGTTTCCGATGCTCTCAAAGGGGGAATGGTACCCTAGCGGCCTCTTCTCGACCTCCTCGCCCGCCGGTCTCCGGCCCGGGCGCGGACCCGCATCCCACGTACTACCGGAAACCTTTCATGTCCGATTCCCGTCCCAGCGGCCGCCAGGCCGACCAGCTGCGCGAAGTGCGCATCGAGCGCGCCTTCACCCGCCACGCCGAAGGTTCGGTGCTGGTCAGCTTCGGCGACACCCGCGTGCTGTGCACCGCCAGCGTGGAAAACCGCGTACCGGGCTTCCTGCGCGGCAAGGGCGAAGGCTGGGTCACCGCCGAATACGGCATGCTGCCGCGCTCCACCCACACCCGCAACGACCGTGAAGCCGCGCGCGGCAAGCAGGGCGGCCGCACCCTCGAGATCCAGCGTCTGATCGGCCGCTCGCTGCGCGCCTGCATCGACCGCCGCGCCCTCGGCGAACGCACCATCACCCTGGACTGCGACGTCCTGCAGGCTGACGGCGGCACCCGCACCGCCGCCATCACCGGTGCCTATGTGGCGCTGGTGGATGCGGTGAATCACCTGATCAACAAGGGTGAGCTGAAGCGCAACCCGATCTTCGGCGCGGTCGCCGCGATTTCCGTCGGCATCTACCGCGGTACTCCGGTGCTGGACCTTGACTATGCCGAAGACAGCGACTGCGACACCGACATGAATGTGGTGATGAACGACGGTGGCGGTTTCATCGAGCTGCAGGGCACGGCCGAAGGCCACGCCTTCCGTCGCGAGGAACTGGATGCGCTGCTGGCCCTCGCCGAAAAGGGCTCCACCGAGCTGTTCGCGGCCCAGCAGGCCGCGCTGGCCCAGCCGTGAACCGTCGCATCGCCCTGACCACCTTGGTGGTGGCCGATTACGACGAGGCGATTGCCTGGTATACGGGCAAGCTGGGCTTTGCCCTGCTCGAGGACATCGACCAGGGCAGCAAGCGCTGGGTGGTGGTCGGCCCGACCGACGGCAGCGCCGCCGCGCTGCTGCTGGCCCGCGCCAGCAACGATGAACAGCGTTCGCGGATCGGCAACCAGACCGGTGGCCGGGTGGGCTTCTTCCTGAACACCGACGACTTCTGGCGCGACCACGCCGCCATGCAGGCTGCCGGCGTCGAGTTCCTGGAAGCTCCGCGCGAGGAAAGCTACGCCACCGTCGCGGTGTTCCGCGACCTGTACGGCAACACCTGGGACCTGCTGGAGCCGAAACAATGAAACTGGTACTGGCCAGCGGCAACGCCGGCAAACTGAAGGAACTGCAGGCCATGCTCGCCAACCTGCCGCTGCAGATCGTGGCGCAGGGCGAACTCGGTGTCAGCGACGTGCCGGAGACCGGCCTGACCTTTGTCGAGAACGCGCTGATCAAGGCGCGCCACGCCAGCGCCGTGACCGGCCTGCCCGCGTTGGCCGATGACTCCGGCCTGATCGTGGATGCATTGGACGGAGCCCCCGGCCTGTACAGCGCGCGCTACGCCGGCAGCCCGACCAACGACGCGGCCAACAACGCCAAGCTGCTGGAAGCGCTGCGTGACGTTCCCGCGGAACGCCGCACCGCCCGCTTCTACGCGGTGATCGTGCTGCTGCGCCACGCCAACGACCCGCAGCCGCTGATCTGCGAAGGCAGCTGGGAAGGCGAGATCCTCGACGAGCTGCGCGGCAACCATGGCTTCGGCTACAACCCGCTGTTCCTGGACCCGGTGCTGCAGCAGACCGCTGCTGAAATGGCTCCGGATCTGAAGAACGCGATGAGCCATCGCGCCAAGGCGCTGCAGTTGCTGAAGCAGAAGCTGTCCCATCTGTAGAGACGCGCCATGCGCGTCTGAACGTCACCCCGAATCATGTCTGACCATCATTGCCACCTTCCCGGCGAACACTGTGACCACGACCACGGCGTGTCGCTGGTACCGCCGCCGCTGTCGCTGTACGTGCACCTGCCCTGGTGCGTGCGCAAGTGCCCCTACTGCGACTTCAATTCGCATGTGGGCAAGGGCGAGCTGCCCTTTGACGCGTACATCGACGCGCTGATCCGCGACCTCGACCAGGACCTGCCGCTGGTCTGGGGCCGGGTGGTGAACAGCGTGTTTTTTGGCGGCGGCACGCCCAGCCTGTTCCCACCGGACGCCATTGATCGTTTCCTGCAGGCGGCTTCGGCGCGGTTGCGCTTCGCGCCGAACCTGGAAGTGACCCTGGAAACCAACCCGGGCACCGCCGAGCACGGTCGCTTCGACCGCTACCGCGCGGCCGGGGTGAACCGGATCAGCTTTGGCATTCAGACGTTCAACGACGACGCCCTGAAGCGACTGGGCCGCATCCACGACAGCGGCGAAGCCGAGCGCGCGGTCAAGCTGGCCCAGGACGCGGGCTACGACAACTTCAACATCGACCTGATGTATGCGTTGCCGGAGCAGACCCTGGCCCAGGCCGAGCACGACCTCGAACGCGCCTTCGCCCTGCAGCCCACCCACCTCTCGCATTACCAGCTCACCCTGGAACCGAATACGGTGTTCTTTGCCCGCCCGCCGCAGGGCATTCCCGATGACGATGCTGCCTGGGACATCCAGGAACACTGCCAGCGCATGCTTGCCGAGGCCGGCTTTGCGCAGTACGAGGTCAGCGCCTACGCCCGCCCCGGCCGGCAGAGTGCGCACAACCTGAACTACTGGCGCTTCGGCGATTATCTGGGCATCGGTGCGGGCGCGCACGGCAAGATCAGCTCCGGGGCCGAACAGCACGTCCTGCGCCGCTGGAAGCACAAGCACCCGCAGACCTTCATGGACACGGCCGGCAGCGCCGCGTCCATCGGCGGCGACGATGTGATCGATGCGGCACGGCTGCCGTTCGAATACATGCTCAACCTGCTGCGCCTGCATGAAGGCTTCGCACTGAAGGACTTCGAGTCGCGCACCGGGCTGGACCGGCAGGTGATCGCCGAGCCGCTGCGCACCGCGGTCGAACGTGGCTGGATGACCGTGGACGCTGAACGCGCGCAGCCGACCGAGCTGGGGCGGCGGTTCACCAATGACGTGGTGGAGTTGTTTCTACCGTGACATCGTGATGGCCGGCGGCTGGCCGGCCATCGCGGATGTGGGGACATCCCTTCTGGCGGGAAACCCCCGAAAACGTTAGATTCCGTACTCTACAGGGGAGCCGGAACCTACAACGGATGTCAGCGTCCGCACCGCCATTGCCACCCGACACCCGTCGCTTTGCCAGCGTCGATGCACCACCACGCGTGCGCCGCCTTCTGGCCGCGCTGCATGCGCTGGCCGAGCAGACCCTGGCCAACCCGCTCAAGCTGACCATCGTCGAGCTGGAGCGTGAGCTGTTCCGGGACGCCGAACGGGCGCGCAACAGTCAGATCCAGGCCGACATCTACGCCCAGACCCGCCGCCTGCACGAAATCAACGCGCAGTTCGCACCGCGCTTCCTCGACGCGCTGGGCGCGGCGCTGGCCAAGCTGCGCGAGCCGCGCGTGCGGCATGAGCCGGCTGCGCCGGCCGCGGTGACCGCCACCACGCTGACCCTGGTCACCGACACCGACATCGACCGCGACATCGTGCTGGCCGACATCACCCGCCGCGAAGCACAGCGCTCCGCCAGCGCCCTGCAGCTGCTGGGGCAGCGCTTCGGCGTGTTGGCCGCCGGCCCCGAGTTCGACGTCGAGGACCTGCCGTTCGGCCCCTACGTGCTGTGCCGGATCACCCGCGAGCTGGGCGAGCAGTTCGATCTCGGACTGGAAACGCAGCTGGCGCTGTACCGGGTGTTCGACCACCAGCTGCTGGAACGGCTGGGCGAACTGCTGGAGCGCGCCAACATCCTGCTGGCCCACGAAGGCATCCTGCCCGGCCTGGTCTACACGCCCTACCTGGCCCGCTCGGCCACCACCCGCCGCATCGTCACCGGTCCCGAACGGGGCAACGCCGGAGCCTGGCGCAAGGCCGGCGGTGCCGCCGCCCGTCCACTGACGGGCTGGAGTGGATCCGCCGGTGGAGGCAACTGGGCGGCCATGACCGAGGAGGCGATCGGTGCGCAGGTACCGGCTCCGTCCACCCCGGCGGCGCCCGCCACCGGCTCGGCCAGCGCCGCGGGTTCACCCGCCGACCTCAATGCACCGGCACTGTCGGCGCTGCACCAGTTGCTGGAGGCGGCCCGCCACGCGCACGGCGGCGCTGCGGCCGGTGCCGGCAGCCCACACCCGGCCGGTACGACCGGCACCGCCATGCCGCCCCCGCTGCCATCGCTTGGCGCAGCGGCCGCCGACGGTCCTGCTGGCGACGCGCCCGCTGCGACCGGCGGTCCCAACGCGGCAGAGGCGTTCCCCGCACCTGCGCCCGGCGAAAGCACGGGCAGCACGCCTGCGCAGCCGCTGACCAGTACCACCGTGCATGCCACCCTGGCCAAGCTGCAGTCGCAGGCGGTCCACGCCCGCCGCAGCATGGCCGACCTGCACAACGCCCTGCTCGCGCAGATGCGCGCCGACCACGGCCCGCAGGCCGCCCTGACGGTCAAGGACAACGACACCTTCGACCTGCTCAACATGCTGTACGGCCAGATCCAGCGCGAGGTGCGGCCGGATGCCGCCGCGGTGGACCTGCTGACCCGGCTGCAGGTGCCGGTCGCACGCGCCGCACTGAGCGACCCGGCCTTCTTCGTCCGCGACCAGCATCCGGCGCGAGAACTGCTCAATGCCGTCGCCGAAGCCGGGGCCAACTGGCTGGGCGAGGAAGACGTCGACCCGCAGCTGGTGCAGAAGCTGGACCGCGCCGTGGCCAAGGTCGTCAACGACTATGAAGGCGACAGCGCGGTATTCGAGGCCGCCAACGAAGAGGTTCAGCAGCACTTCCGTGCCTTGGCGCACAAAGCTGAACTGGCCGAACGCCGCCACGTGGAGGCCGCGCGCGGCAAGGAACGACTGGAGTCGGCCAAGCAGCAGGCCGGGGCCAGCATCGAGCAGCTGTGCGCGGACGCCGCACCGCCGCGCTTCGTGCAGTCGCTGCTGAAGCAGGCCTGGTCCGATGTGCTGACCCTCACCCTGCTGCGCAACGGCGAAGGCTCCGAGCAATGGCAGCAGCGCACGCAGGAAACCGCGCGCATTGCCGAGATCACCTGCCAGGCCCCGGGCAGTGCCGGCAGCGATGCCGAGCTGGGACAGCAGGTCGAGGCCGCTCTGCTGCAGGTCGGCTACCACCATGACGAAGCGGCTGCGATCTCGCGCCGGTTGTCCACCCCGGGCGGCGAAGACGAGAGCAGTTCGCGCACCGAGCTGACCGCGCGTCTGCGCGCGCGCAGCCGGCTCGGCGAGCAGGGCGACGGCCACGATCCGCGCAAGGCCGCGCCCCTGGCACGCACGGCGGCCGAAGAAGAGCAGTACAAGCAGCTGCGCACCCTGCCCTTCGGCACCTGGTTCGAGTTCACTACCAACCAGCAGGGTGATGTGCGCCGCCAGCGCCTGAGCTGGTATAGCCTGATCACCGACAACGCCTTGTTCGTCAATCCGCGCGGCCAGAAGGTGGCCGAGCATTCTCTGGACGCACTGGCACGCCTGATGGCGCACGGGCAGGCGCGCATCGTGACCGAAGACAAGAGCCGCCTGATCGACCGGGCCTGGCAGGCGACGCTGCGCACGCTGCGGTCGCTGGCAGGCACCAGTGAGGGGACCGCATGAGTGACGACAAGAACACCCGCCGCGCGCGCCGCCGCGAGGTGACCGAACAGGTGCCGGTCACCGACATGATGGCCGAGGCCGTGATCGGCCGGCTGGGCAACGTCTCGGAAACCGGCATGCTGATGATTGCCTCGGTACCGATGAATGACGACGCGCTGTTTCAGTTCCGCTTCGCCATTCCGGGCCCCGGCGGCCAGCCGATCCCGCTGGATGTGGGCGCGCACCTGTTGTGGCACGAGGAAAGCAACGCTCCGGGACAGTTCTGGACCGGCTTCCGCTTCCTGACGCTGAGCAACGAGCACCGTGCCCTGCTCAGGGCCTGGGTGGAGCAGGAAACTTCGGCACCCTGAGCGCCGGTTCCTGCACAGCGCCGGTGCGCCAATTGCGGCAGAATCAGGGGCTGCACTCCGCACTGCCCTGTGAGCTTCCGCAATGAACCTGCCCGACCTTGGTGCCCTGTATTCCCATCACGTCCGCGTGCTTGCCCAGCGCGCCGACGAGGCCTTGGCGCGGGGTGGTTTTGACCACCTGGTGATTCCCAGCGGCACGCTGCACTACCAGATGTTCGACGACCGCGATTATCCCTACGCGGTGAACCCGAACTTCAAGGCCTGGCTGCCGCTGACCAAGGTTCCCAACAGCTGGCTGGTGTATACCCCGGGCAAGCGTCCGAAGGTGATCTTCCATCAGCCGTTCGACTACTGGCACGTGGTGCCGGACGCCCCCAACGGCTGGTGGGTGGAGCATTTCGACATCGAGATCATCCGCACGCCCGACCAGGCCCTGGCCCTGCTGCCGGCCGACGCGGCACGCTGCGCGATCCTGGGCGAACCGCAGAGCACGCTGGGCGCATTTGCCCCCAACAACCCCGAGCCGGTGCTGGCCTACCTGGACTGGCATCGCGCGGTAAAAACACCGTATGAAATCGCGCTGATGCGCCAGGCCCAGCGTCTGGGCGTGCGTGGCCATCGCGCGGCGGAAGCGGCGTTCCGTGCAGGCGCGAGCGAATTCGAGATCCACATGGCGTACTGCAGCGCGGTCGGCCAGGATGCGAATGAACTGCCCTACGGCAACATCGTGGGCCTGAACGAGCACGCGGCGGTGCTGCATTACACCGACCTGGGCAAGACCGCGCCGCAGCCGCTGCGCAGCTTCCTGATCGATGCCGGTGCCAGCGCGTTCGGTTACGCCAGCGACATCACCCGCACCTATGCGACGACCGGGCACGATGAGTTCCAGGCGCTGATCGACTCGGTGGACGCCGCCCAGCAGCAGATGTGCGCGGGCGTGCGCGCGGGCGTGGACTACAAGCAGCTGCATGTGGATGCGCATCTTTCGCTGATGGGCATCCTGAAGGACTTCGGCGTACTGAAGGTTTCGCCGGAAGCGGCGCTGGCCACCGGCGTGAGCGCGGCCTTCTTCCCGCACGGCCTCGGCCATCTGATCGGCCTGCAGGTACACGACGTGGCGGGCTTCGCGGCCAGCGACCGTGGCGGCCGCATCGAGCGCCCGCAGGGCCATCCCTACCTGCGCCTCACCCGGACACTGGAACCCGGCATGGTGGTGACCATCGAACCGGGCGTGTATTTCATCGACATGCTGCTGGACGAGGTAAAGCAGTGCGGCCACGGCGACAGCATCGACTGGAACCGCGTGGACTTCTTCCGCCCCTACGGCGGCGTCCGCATCGAAGACGAAGTGATGTGCACCGAAGCCGACGCCGACAACCTCACCCGCCCGGCATTTGCCGAGGCCTGATGGTTCTGATTGCACGATTTACGGATCGCCGGGATGTGCCCGGCGTTTCGTAGTTCAGGCGATCAGCGCGAAGAAGCCATCTCCGCTTCGATCTCATCGGCGCTGCGTGCCAGGCCTTCGGTCAGCACGCGGTGGCCGTCGTCGGTGATCAGCACGTCGTCCTCGGTGCGGATGCCAATGCCGCGCCAACGCGCTTCCACACTGCGGTCGTCCGCACTCACGTACAGCCCCGGCTCGATGGTGAACACCATGCCGGGCTCCAGCAGGCGCGAGTCGCCCGCCAGGCGGTAATCGCCGACGTCATGTACGTCCAGGCCCAGCCAGTGACCGGTTTTGTGCCGGTAGAAGCGCTGGTAATGGCCTTGGGCGATGTTCTCTTCCAGATTGCCCGTCAGCAGCCCCAGTCGCAGCAGGCCTTCGGTGAGAGTCTGCAGCGCGGCCAGATGGCCGGCCTCGTACGGCACGCCCGGGCGCGCCTGTGCCAGCGCTGCCGCCTGCGCCGCCCCGACCAGATCATGCAGCGCGCGCTGCTCTGCGGTGAACCGACCGTTGATCGGGAACGTGCGGGTGATGTCGCTGGCGTAACCGCGGAACTCCGCGCCGGCGTCGATCAGCACCAGATCGCCGTCCTGGCTGCGCGCGTTGTTGCCCCGGTAATGCAGGATGCACGCGTTCGCACCGGCACCGACGATGCTGCCGTAGGCCGGCCATGCGTCGTTGGCGCGGAAGTCGCGCTCCAGGTCGGCCTGGAGTTCGTATTCGTACATGCCCGGCCGCGCGACGCGCATCGCGGTGCGGTGCGCCTGCACGGTGATCTGCGCGGCGCGCTGCATCAGCGCCACTTCCGCCGGCGACTTGAACAGCCGCTGCTCGTGCAGCAGGTGCCCCAGTTCCAGGAACTCATGTGGCGGCTGCGCGCCGTGGCGGACCTGCGAACGCACCCGGTTGACCCAGCCGATCAGCTTCAGGTCGAAGTCCGCGTCGCGGCCGAAGTGGTAGTACACGCGCGAACGGCCTTCCAGCAGCCCCGGCAGGATGTCGTCGAGGTCATCGATCGGATAGGCATCGTCCATGCCGAAGTCCGCCACCGCGCCTTCCTGTCCGGCACGCGCACCGTCCCAGGCCTCCCGTTCGGCATCGCGCTCGCGGCAGAACAGGATCACTTCGCCGTGGCGACGCCCCGGAATCAGCACCAGCACCGCGTCCGGCTCCGGGAAGCCGCTCAGGTACCAGAAGTCCGAGTCCTGCCGGAACGGATAATGCGTGTCCAGGCTGCGCACCCGCTCGGAGGCGGCCGGCAGCACCAGAATGGCGTCGTCGCCGGCCATCTCCATCAACTGCTGGCGGCGCTGCCGGTATTCTTCGGCGCTGATTCCGGTCAGGTCGACGATCGCCATCTCAGTTCAGACGCTGACGGTGGCGGGCACCCATCACGCAGTCGCCGTGCAGCAGCAGCACCGCGACGCGGACGAACTCCTCGATCTCGGCCAGGGCGTCCTCGTCGTCATCGTTGCCGCTTTCAAAATCTTCCACCGAGACCTGAGCCAGCTTGGCCAGATCGGTCAGGGCTTCTTCACCTTCCTCGGACAGCACCGGGCGGTTGCCGCCGGCACCCAGCCCGAACCCGCCGAGGAACGCGCGCGCCCAGGCAAACAGGGCATCCGCCTGCGAGGTGGTGTCGTTGGCATCGGTGAGCAGCAGCTCAAAGGCGAAGTCGCGGTCTTCCAGCTGGGCCACGGTCGCCGCCAGCAGCGCATCCAGGGTGTCGCCTTCCTGCGCCGCCGGCAGGCTGTCGTCGGCCAGCACCTTGGCCGGCCACTCGCGCACCGCCGCGCCGCCGGCCGACAGCCAGCCACACAGGCCGCCGTGCAGCTCGGCCGCGCTGGCCCCCAGGCCCAGAGCCTGGCTTGCCTGGGTTACCTCTTGGACAGTCGGAAGTTCGGTCATTTTTGCGCTCGATCACACAGCAGATGGGCAGTTTCCTAGTGTAGCAACCCACAGGTAGCGGCCGGGGCCGTGCCTGCGCTATCGTGCGGGACATGGAACCTTCAGATGCCATCGCCCAGCTACAGGCCTTCGCCGCACGGGTCGAGGCATTGCTGGAGCGCAACCAGCGCCTGGCCGAGGAAAACCGCAGCCTGCGCCACCAGCAGGAACAGCTGGTCAACGAGCGCTCGCAGCTGCTGGCCAAGAACGAGCAGGCCCGTTCCCGGGTGGAAGCGATGATCGCCCGGCTCAAATCCCTGGAGCAGCACACATGAGCCAGTCCGAACCGGTCAGCGTCCGCATCCTTGATCGCGAATACACCGTGGGCGTGGGTGCTGACGAACGCGAAAGCCTGACCGCCGCCGCCCGTCTGCTGGATGCCAAGATGCGCGAGATCCGCGGCAGCAACCGCATGGCTGCGGTCGACCGCATTGCCGTGCTCGCCGCGCTCAATCTGGCCCACGAACTGCAGCAGTTGCGCGATGAACACGCGCAGCAGGCCACCGCCCTGCAGCAGACCCTCTCCGGCCTGAACCGGCGTCTGGACCGCGCATTCGACGGCGCCTGAATTGGCACGCAATCGGACCGACGAACGGGGGTACCCGAATCGGCGGGGTTGGCTATAATGACCCTGCGTTCTCTGCTGTGAACGACGGCGTGTGCAAACATTCGCCTTGTCCCTTAATTACGACCACGGGTGCGCGACGACGCCGGGAGTGCAGGTCCGCCTTGTAGCGGGAAGCCCGATGGAGTCCCAGCGTACCCACTTGAACCCCGGGTTCAAGGTCGTTTCGCACGCATCGTCACCGCGGAGAATGCAGTATTCCTGCAAGAGCGACGTTCCACCGGAACGTCGCTCTTGTTTTATCCGCCGCCCTGCACCGCTGACCGGACCCAGGCATGACCGACCCGCGCTCCGCACTGCGTCAGCAGTTGCGCCAACGCCGCCGCGACATTCCCGCCGCACAGCGCATTGAAGCGGCCGAACGGCTCGCCGACGCCCTGTTCGCCCTGCCCTTCGCTCCCCAGCACGGCCCTGTTGCCGGCTACTGGGCGCTGGACGGCGAGATCGCCCTGCACCGCTGGCAGATGCGCCTGCCCGAGTCGCTCACCTATTGCCTGCCGGTGCTCGCCGGCGACGTGCTGCGCTTTGCGCCGTGGCGTCCCGGGCAGCCACTCACCGCCAACCGTTACGGCATCCCCGAACCGGACGTGGACGCCGGCGACACCCTCGCCGCCGAGCAGATGGCGCTGGTGGTGGCTCCGCTGGTGGGCTTTGACGCGCACGGACGACGCTTGGGCATGGGAGGCGGCTGGTATGATCGCAGCTTCGCATTCCGTCAGGCCCGTCCGGCTCCGCCGTGGCTGGTCGGCGTTGGCTTCGATGCCCAGCAGGTCGATGAGTTGCCGGTGCAGGCGTGGGACGTCGGCGTGGATGCGATCTGTACCGAAACCACCACCCTTGTTCCCGTGACCCGCCCCGCATGACCGCACGCAAGCGCTACTGGCTGATGAAGTCCGAACCGGACGCCTTTTCCATCGACGACCTGCAGCGCGTGGGCCAGGAACCCTGGAACGGCGTACGCAACTACCAGGCGCGCAATTTCATGCGCGACGGCATGAAGGTCGGCGACGGCGTGCTGTTCTATCACTCCAACACCAAGGTGCCGGGCATCGTCGGTACCGCCACGGTGGCCACCGAAGCCTACCCGGACGACACCCAGTTCGACCCGAAGTCCGATTACTACGACCCCAAGGCCACCCGCGAAGAACCGCGCTGGCTGCTGGTGGACGTGGCCTTCGAGCGCAAGCTGCGCGACACCATTTCACTGGACGAGATCAAGCTGCATGCCGACGCGCTGGGCGAGGGCTTCCCCCTGATCGCGCGCGGCAACCGGCTGTCGATCCTGCCGGTGACCGCCGCGCAGTGGAAGCTGCTGCTGTCGCTGGAAAAGCACTGACCCCTTTCCTTCTGTCTTTTACGAGTACTGCCCCATGTCCGAAGCCAAGCGCCTGGCCGCCGAAAAAGCCCTGGAATACGTCCAAGACGGCATGATCGTCGGAGTCGGCACCGGTTCCACCGTGGCCTACTTCATCGACGGCCTGGCCCGTATCAAGCACCGCATCAAGGGAGCCGTCTCCAGCTCCGAACAGAGCACCGCGCGGTTGAAGGAACACGGCATCGAGGTGATGGAGCTCAACCACACCGGCAAACTGTCGCTGTACGTGGACGGGGCCGACGAATGTGACGGCAACAAGTGCCTGATCAAAGGCGGCGGTGCCGCGCTGACCCGCGAGAAGATCATCGCCGAGGCCAGCGAGCAGTTCGTCTGCATCGTCGACCCGAGCAAGCAGGTGCAGGTGCTGGGAAAATTCCCGCTGCCGGTGGAAGTGATCCCGATGGCGCGCAGCCTGGTGGCCCGCCAGATCATGGACATGACCGGTGGCCAGCCGACCTGGCGCGAAGGTGTGGTAACCGACAACGGCAACCAGATCCTGGATATCCATCATCTGGAGATCACCGATCCGGTGAAGCTGGAGCGCGAGCTCAACCAGCTGCCCGGCGTGGTCTGCGTGGGCCTGTTTGCACGTCGCCCGGCGGACGTGGTCATCGTGGGCGGCGAGCCGCCGCAGGTTCTGTAACTTTTCCCTGAGGACACCCGGTATGCGTTCTTCGTTGCTGCGTCTGTTGCTGCCGTTGTTGATGCTGTGCTCGCTGAGCGCCTGCGCCACGGGCGGAGCCCGTCACTGGGTGGAGGTGGGCGGTGCCCGCTACCACGTGGAACTGGCCACCGACGATGCCGAGCGCGCGCGCGGGCTGATGTTCCGCGACCAGATGGCCGAGGACCACGGCATGCTGTTCATCCACGACCGTGCGGAACTGCAGGCCTACTGGATGAAGAACACCCGCATCGCGCTGGACATTCTGTACTTCGATGACCAGCGCAAGCTGGTCAGCCAGCAGCGCGACGTGCCGCCGTGCTCGGCCGGCGACCGCTGCCCGCCCTACCCCAGCAGCGGTCCTGCCAAGTACGTACTGGAACTCAATGCCGGCCAGGCCCAGAAGCTGGGCCTACAGGACGGGGCGGAGATCACCTTCGGCCCCGGCATCGAAGCCCGCTGAACCCTGCCACGCCGGGCTTGCCCCGGCGCTGGATTTTCACAGCGCGCCGCTTGAATCGCGGCGCGTTTGTCGCCAGTCTGTGGCCATGCAGGGGAAGATCACATTGCCGGCGTGGGACAGCCTGGCCGAACTGGACGACGAGGCGCTGCCGCTGTTGCCCACCGCCCTGCTGATCGCGCGCGACGAATACCCCGACCTCGACCCGGCCGCGTATGACGCGCTGGTGCAGAGCCATGCCGACCACCTGCGCACCGAGGTGGATACGCTGGATCACTTCCCGCTCAAGATCGCCGCCGTGAATCGGCACCTGTTCGATGAACTGGGCTATGGCGGCGACCATGGCGAGTACTACGACCCGCGCAACAGTTACCTCAACCAGGTGCTGGACCGCCGCCTGGGCAACCCGATCTCACTGGCGCTGGTGCAGATGGAAGTCGCCCGACGGCTGGGTATTCCGCTGGATGGCGTGTCCTTCCCGGGGCACTTCCTGGTGCGCCTGCCGGTGGATGACGGCATGCTGGTGATGGACCCGTTCAATGGCGGCCGCCCGCTGGATGTGGACGAACTGCGCGAGCGTGCCCGCTCGCACCTGGGCGGTGAAGTGCCTGACGACCAGGTCCTGGCCCAGATTCTGGACGCCGCGCCTGCGCGGGCGATCCTGATGCGCATGCTGCGCAACCTGCACGGGGTGTACGCCGAGCGCGGCGAATGGGACCGCGCCGCGCGCAGTGCCGACCGCCTGCTGAAGCTCGCTCCCGAACAGGAGGACGCGCTGCGCGACCGTGGCTTGGCGTATTTACAGCTGGATCATCTGGCCGGAGCGCGGCATGACCTGGGGCTGTACCTCAAGCGCAATGCGCAGGCCAGCGATGCGCAGTGGGTGCGGGACAAGTTGATCGAGCTGGGCGCGGGCGCGCCGCGGCTGCATTAGTCGATCTCGACCATCTCGAAATCGTCCTTGGTCACGCCGCAATCCGGGCACGTCCAGGTGTCGGGCACGTCTTCCCAGGCGGTCCCGGGGGCAATGCCCTCTTCCGGCAGGCCATCGACTTCCTTGTAGATGAAACCGCAGACAACGCACATCCAGGTGCGGAAAGTGGTGGCGGCAGTGTCGCTCATTGGATAATCAGGGGCTGGGCAGTACGGTTGACCGGCATTGTCCCACTCCCGTCGCGCTGCTGGTAGCCATTGATGAACACCCCTGTTGCTGCACCCACGTCCCCGCGGGGCGTTTACCTGATCACCCCCGACGAGGCCGACACCGCGCGCCTGCTGGCGCGGGTGGAACCCCTGCTGGCGGCCGGCGCGACCTGGCTGCAGTACCGCAACAAAACCGCCAGCGCGGCCCTGCGCCAGGCTCAGGCCGCCGCGCTGCAGCCGCTGTGCGCCGCCCACGGCGTGCCGCTGATCATCAACGACGACGCCCCACTGGCCCAGGCTGTCGGTGCAGCCGGCGTGCATCTGGGCGCGGAGGACGGCGACATTGCCGCCGCCCGTGGCCTGCTCGGGCCGGCCGCCATCATCGGCACCTCCTGCTACGACCGGCTGGAGCGCGCCCACGCCGGCGTCGCCGCCGGGGCCAGTTACGTAGCCTTCGGCGCGTTCTTCCCCACCACGACCAAGGTCACCAACAGCCGCGCCACCCCTGACCTGCTGCGGCAAAGCGCCGCACTGGGCGTGCCGCGGGTGGCGATTGGCGGCCTGACCCCGGACAATGTGGGCCCGATCATCGCCGCCGGGGCCGACCTGGTCGCCGTGGTCAGCGGCATCTTTGCCGCCCCCGACCCGGTCGCCGCCCTGCGCGCCTGCCTTGCCCGTTTCCAGGACCCCACCGCATGAACCACGACAACTCCCACGCCTTGTTCACCCGCGCCCAGGCGCTGCTGCCCGGCGGGGTCAATTCGCCGGTGCGCGCGTTCAAGTCGGTCGGCGGCGAGCCGTTCTTCGTCGAACGCGCCGACGGCGCGTACCTGTATGACGTGGACGGCAACCAGTACATCGACTACGTTGGCTCGTGGGGTCCGATGATCGTCGGCCACAACCACCCCAGCGTGCGCCAGGCGGTGAAGCACGCGATCAACAACGGGCTGTCGTTCGGTGCGCCGTGCGCCGCCGAAGTGACCATGGCCGAAACCATCACCCGGCTGGTGCCGTCGTGCGAAATGGTGCGCATGGTCAATTCCGGTACCGAAGCCACGCTGTCGGCGATCCGCCTGGCGCGTGGTGCCACCGGCCGCAGCCGCATCGTCAAGTTTGAAGGCTGCTACCACGGCCACGGCGACTCCTTCCTGGTCAAGGCCGGCAGCGGCATGCTGACCCTGGGCGTGCCGACCTCGCCGGGCGTCCCGGCCGGGCTGAGCGAACTCACCCTCACCCTGCCCTACAACGACTTCGAAGCCGCCACCGCGCTGTTCGCCGAGCAGGGCGAGCACATCGCCGGCCTGATCATCGAACCGGTGGTCGGCAACGCCAACTGCATTCCGCCGCGCGAGGGCTACCTGCAGCACCTGCGCGCGCTGTGCACCCAGTACGGCGCGCTGCTGATCTTCGACGAAGTGATGACCGGCTTCCGCGTCGCCCTTGGCGGTGCACAGGCGCACTACGGCATCACCCCGGACCTGACCACGTTCGGCAAGATCATCGGCGGCGGCATGCCGGTGGGCGCTTACGGCGGTCGCCGCGACCTGCTTTCGCAGATCGCCCCGGCCGGCCCGATCTACCAGGCCGGCACGCTCAGCGGCAATCCGGTGGCCATGGCCGCCGGCCTGGCAATGTTGGAACTGGTGCAGGAGCCGGGCTTCCATGAGCGCCTGTCGGCCTCGACCGCGCGCCTGTGTGCGGGGCTGGAAGCGGCTGCCGCTGAGGCAGGCGTGGCGGTGACCACCACCCAGGTTGGGGCGATGTTCGGGCTGTTCTTCACCGATGAAAAGGTGGAGACCTATGCGCAGGCCACCGCGTGCGATACGGCCGCGTTCAATCGGTTCTTCCACGCCATGCTGGAGCGTGGTGTGTTCCTGGCCCCGTCGGCGTACGAGGCCGGGTTCCTGTCCAGCGCGCACGATGATGCGGTGATTGATGCCACGATTGCCGCCGCGCGTGAGGCGTTTGTGGTGGCCAAGGGCTGACGGACACACCGCGAAGCCACGCAGGGCGTGGCTCTACGGATCCGAGGTTGCTGTAGAGCCACGCCC
>NZ_JASCOZ010000006.1 GCF_029960115.1 Stenotrophomonas sp. PS02289 | reverse complement strand
ACTGGTCAAGGCCAACCAGACACTTGCTGTCGTGGTCAGCGGCGACGCCGCCACCTTCCGCGCGGCGGCCGTCTCGGCGGGCGCGGAGGCCGAAGGCGCCCGCCTGGTGTACGGCCGCGACAAGGCACTGGTTGAGCAAGGTGTCGTTGCACGCCAAGAGATGGAGACGTCTCGCGCGCGCTCGATTGCTGCGGAGGCAGCCGCTGCAGCGGCCCGTGCCCAAGCCGCAGCCAACGGCTCGCCCGACAGTTCCGGCCGGGTGAGCATTACCAGCCCGGTTTCGGGGGTGGTCGGCAACGTGCAGGTCACGCCGGGTGGAGTGGTGTCGGCGGGCAGCGTGGTGGCAGACGTCTCGAACCCGGACATGAACGAACTGGTGTTTACCGCACCTCCCGCATTGGCCTCACAGGTCGCCGCCGGCATGAAGCTGGAAGTGACCGCACCGACCGGGGCATTCCAGGCAGAAGTCACTGGCGTGGCCGCTGACATTCGCCAGCAGGGTGGTACCACGGTCATCCGCGCGAAGCCCCTGACGGCGGCGTTGCCGCCTGCCGGATCACCGATTTCGGCGCTCGTGGTGGCTGACGGAGACGCAGATTCGCTGAGCGTCCCGGCCGACGCCGTGCAGACGGTGGACGGCAACAGCGTGGTGTTCGTCGAAACCCCGGAAGGCTTCAAGGCTACCCCGGTCATGGTCGGGCGTCGTGCCGGCGGCAGCGTCGAAATCGTCAACGGCCTCAATGGCACCGAGCGCATCGTCGGTACCAATGCCTTCCTGCTCAAGGCCGAACTGGCCAAGGGTGAAGCCGAGCACGGCCACTAAGGAATCCATATATGTTCACTATCATCATAGAATCAGCGGTCCGTTTCCGCTGGTTGGTGGTGTTCCTTGCCGCGATGGTGGCCAGCTGGGGCTTGTTCCAGCTGAGCAAATTGCCCATTGACGCGGTACCGGACATAACCAACAGACAGGTGCAGATCAACTCGATCGCGCCGGCGCTCACCCCTGAGCAGATCGAGCGGCAGGTGACGTACCCGCTTGAGACCGCGTTGGCCGGCATCCCGGGGCTGAACACCACACGCTCGCTGTCGCGCAACGGCTTCTCGCAGGTCACGGCGATCTTCACCGACCAGACCGACATCTACTTCGCGCGCCAGCAGGTGGCCGAACGCATGCGCGAAGCGGCGGACAGCCTGCCCGAAGGTGTGTCCCCGGTCCTGTCACCGGTGACCACCGGCCTGGGTGAGGTTCTCATGTGGACGGTGGACTTCACCGACTACGATCCGAAGAACCTGGCACCCAAGGGGCAGGCAGGCTGGCAGGAGGGCGAGGTCTACCTCACGCCGGAGGGTAACAGGCTCACTACCGCCGAAGAGCGTGCCACCTACCTGCGTACCGTGCAGGACTGGATCATCGCCCCGCAGATGCGTTCCAGCCCCGGCCTTGCCGGCGTGGATACCGTGGGCGGCTACGTGAAGGAGTACGGGGTCCATCCGGACAGCGCACGCCTGGCGGCTTACGGATTGGGGTTGAACGACCTCGTCCAGGCACTGGAGCGGTCGAACGTGCAGGCCGGTGCAGGCTTCGTCCAGCGTGCAGGCGAAGGCCTCGTGGTCCGCGCCGATGGTCTGGCGTTGACGACCAGCGACCTGGCGCAGTCACCCGTGGCGACCAAGGACGGGGTGGTGATCCGCGTCGCCGACGTTGCCGACGTCGAACTCAGCCGCGCACCGCGACTGGGTGCCGCAAGCCGCAACGGACATGAGGCCGTGCTGGGCACGGCGCTGATGATCGCCGGCGGCAACAGCCGCACGGTGGCGCAGTCCGCAGCGGACCGATTGGTCGAGGTGAACAAGTCGCTTCCGCCCAACATCTTTGCGGTGCCAGTGCTCGACCGTAGCCAGCTCGTCAATTCGACCATCAAGACCGTTGCCAAGAACCTGACCGAAGGTGCGCTGCTGGTCGTGGTGGTGCTGTTCCTGCTGCTGGGCAACCTGCGCGCGGCGACTATTACGGCGCTCGTCATTCCGCTGTCGTTCCTGTTTGCCGTGATCGGCATGAACCGGTTCGGGATCAGCGGCAACCTGATGAGCCTGGGTGCGTTGGACTTCGGTATCCTCGTGGATGGCGCAGTGATTGTTATTGAATCCACGCTTCTGATGCTGGGGCAGCGCCGCGCCGAACTGGGCAGGCCGCTGACGGCCATGGAACGGATGAAGATAGCCACGGAATCGGCCAAGAAGATGGCGCGACCGGCGGCTTTTGGTCAGTTGATCATTCTGTTGGTCTTCCTGCCGATCATGACCCTCGAAGGCGTCGAAGGAAAAACCTTCCAGCCGATGGCGGCCACCTTCATGCTGGCGCTCTTGGGTGCCTTCATCTTCTCCTTTACCCTGGTGCCGGCCTTGACCGCCCTGTGGGTGCGCGAGCCGAAGATGAAGCCCGGCGAAGAGCTCCATCACGGCGAGCACGAGACCAAGCTAATCAAGGTGCTGCGCACCCGAATCGAGCCTGTGATCGAGCGTGCTGTCGCCATGCCGCGCGTGGTGCTCGGAGGCGCGGTACTGACACTAGCGGTAGGCGTGACCTCGTTCATGATGCTGGGGCGCGAGTTCATGCCCACGCTGGATGAGGGCAACTTGGCCATGCAGGCGCTGCGGGTTCCCTCCACCTCGTTGGAGCAGTCCCTGGCCATGCAGTTGGCACTAGAGAAGGCCATTGCGAAGGAGCCGGAAGTGGAGACGGTGTTCTCCCGGACTGGTACTGCGGAGGCGGCCATCGACCCGATGCCCACCAACATTTCCGACAGCGTGATTGTGCTGAAGCCCAGAAGCGCATGGCCGGATCCGAAGCTTTCCAAGGATGAGCTGGTGGGGCGGTTCGAGTCCGTGGCGTCGAAGCAGCTCGGCAACAGTTTCGAGTTCAGTCAACCCATTGAGCTGCGCTTCAACGAGCTCATCTCCGGTGTGCGTACCGATCTTGCCGTGATGATCTACGGTGATGACTTCGGTGAGTTGCAGAAGGTCGCAGACCAGGTGGCGCTCAAACTGCGTGGCGTCCAAGGCTCCGCGGACGTGCGGGTCGAGCAGATCTCCGGCCTGCCAACCCTGAACGTCAAGATCGACCATCTGGCAGCCGCGCAATACGGGTTGACCGCAGCGGACGTGAGCGATGCTCTGTCGACTGGCATCGGCGGCACTGCTGCGGGAAAGATCTTCGAGGGTGATCGCCGCTTTGACGTGGTGGTGCGTCTGGATGACGCGGCACGCAATGATCCGGACCAGCTTAGCTCGTTGCCCATTGCCACACCCTCTGGTGCGGTGATACCGCTTTCGTCCGTCGCTCGGATCACCATAAGCGAAGGACCAAATCAGATCAGTCGAAACAACGGCAGCCGTCGAGTCGTGGTGCAAGCCAACGTCCGTGGGCGTGACCTGGGTGGGTTTGTTGGCGAAGCGCAGACGGCGGTAGCGGACGTGAAGCTTCCTGCAGGTTCCTATCTCACCTGGGGCGGGCAGTTCGAGAACCTGCAGCGGGCAGAGAAGCGACTGGCGGCAGTGGTTCCTGTCGTGTTCCTGTTGATTGGTGCTCTGCTGTTCATGGCACTGCGCAGCGCCAAAGAAGCCATTCTTGTGTTCAGCTGCGTACCGCTGGCGCTGGTGGGCGGAATCCTGGCTTTGCTGCTGAGGGGCATGCCGTTCTCGGTGTCCGCAGCCGTGGGGTTCATTGCGGTGTCCGGCGTCGCCACGCTGAACGGCCTGGTGCTGATGCAAGCCATCCGGGAGCGGCTTGATGCAGGCGATGCACCGTTGGTGGCGTCCCTCAATGGCGCAGCGAGTCGTATCCGCGCCGTGCTCACCACTGCGCTGGTGGCCATTGTCGGCTTCATCCCCATGGCGATCGCCAGCGGTTCGGGTGCAGAAGTCCAGAAGCCGCTCGCTACCGTCGTTATCGGTGGCTTGCTCACCGCGACCATCCTCACGTTGCTGGTGCTTCCCACCTTTGCTGGCCGCATAGCCAAGCCAAGCACCGTCGCAGTAGGAAAGGACGAAGATCACTGATTAGCTGACACCGAGCTCGGGCGCAGAATTTGCTGCGCTCGAGCCTTGAATGATCAGATCAAAATCGGAGAATAGAGATGAGCCAAGCAACAGAAGCTGGCGCATCCCCGAATCAGGGGGATGCCCATTCCCATGGCGGCCTGTTTGGAGTCAATGCCGAGCTGCTGTTCGCCATAGTCTGCGGGCTGCTCCTCGTGACCGGCTTCATCATTGAGAAGTCGGGTGCGTTCGGTATCGCATGGTTGCCCACGGCGTTCTACATGCTAGCCTACGTATTCGGTGGATGGTTCACCCTGCGCGAAGCAATTGAAAACATTCGAAAGAAGCGCTTCGAGATCGATACGCTCATGCTGGTTGCGGCAGCAGGGGCCGCCACCCTCGGAGCCTGGGCTGAGGGCGCATTGCTGTTGTTCCTCTTCAGCCTGGGTCATTCGTTGGAAAACTACGCTATGGGTCGGGCCAAGCGCGCCATCGAGGCACTCGCCAAGCTGGCACCCGAGACTGCCCTGGTGGTTAAGCAAGGCGGGCCGGTGGAGGTGCCTGTTTCGGCGCTGGAGCCCGGCGACGTCGTTCTGGTGAGAGCGAATGATCGGTTGCCCGCCGATGGCTTCGTGGTCAAGGGATCCAGCAACGTCAACCAGGCACCGGTGACAGGTGAGAGCATTCCGGTGGACAAACATCCGGTGCCTGACGCCGAAGAAGCGAGGCGTCGTCCCGATGCAGTTGACATGGCGTCTAGAGTGTTTGCAGGCACCATCAACGGTTCCGGAGCGTTGGAGGTGGAGGTTAGCCGGCGCTCTACGGAATCCGCGCTTGCACGCGTGGTCAAGATGGTCAGCGAGGCCGAGACACGAAAATCACCCACTCAACGTCTTACGGACAAGTTTGAGCGCATCTTCGTTCCCTGTGTTCTCGCCCTCTCTGGCATTCTGCTGTTCTCGTGGGTGGTGATTGACGAGCCGTTCCGTGACAGCTTTTACCGGTCCATGGCCGTGCTGGTTGCAGCCAGTCCGTGCGCATTGGCCATTGCCACCCCAAGCGCTGTTCTAGCCGGCATTGCCCGGGCCGCGCGTAGCGGAGTACTGATCAAGGGCGGTGCCCCGCTGGAGGAGCTCGGCATGGTCACGGCAATTGCCTTTGACAAGACCGGGACCCTGACCGAGGGCAAGCCCCGCGTAACCGACATTGTCGTGGCGGAGGGCGTAACCGAGAAGGAGTTACTAGAGATCAGCGTCGCCGTGGAAGCGCTGAGCGACCACCCATTGGCGGCCGCCATCGTTGCAGACGGTAGGACGCGCCTTTCCGGCCAGGTCGCAGTGGTAGCCAGTGGATTTGAGAATCTCGCCGGACGAGGAGTACGAGCGGAGGTTGATGGCCAGCCTGCCTGGATCGGGAAGGCTGAAATGTTTGGGGCTGACGGGGTTCCGGCTTTAGGCTCGTCCGCCAAAGAAGGTATCGCAACGCTGCGCAGTCGCGGCCGAACGACAATGGCGGTGAGACTGGGCGACAGGGATCTTGGCGTCATCGGCTTGATGGACACACCGCGGTCCGAGGCGCGCGATGCGCTGGACAGATTGCGTGGACTAGGCGTGAGCAGGATGATCATGATCTCTGGTGATCACCAGTTGGTCGCGCAATCTGTAGGCAGCGACGTCGGTGTCGATGAAGCGTGGGGCAACCTCATGCCAGACGACAAGGTTTCCGCGATACGTGAGATCAAGGCTAGCCAAAGGATCGCGATGGTTGGCGATGGCGTCAATGACGCACCTGCCATGGCCAGCGCCAACGTTGGTATCGCAATGGGCGCGGCGTCCTCGGACGTCGCTCTGGAGACTGCGGACGTTGCACTCATGTCGGAAGATCTGCGGCAGGTGGCCTTCTCGGTAGCCCTCAGCCGGCGCACTAAGAAGGTCATTCGTCAGAATCTGTACGTTAGCCTTGGCGTGGTCGCTTTGCTGGTTCCTGCCACGGTTCTGGGCTTAGGTATCGGCCCTGCGGTTGCAGTCCATGAAGGAACTACTCTTCTGGTCGTCATCAACGCGCTGCGGCTGCTCGGGTTTCGGGCACCCTGATCGTGGACATCCTGCTAATTGACAGCGATCGGTATCTCGTTCGCACGCTACTTGACGAATTGGAAGCCAAGCATCACACCGTGGACGTTGCCCTGGATGGGATCACAGGCTTACATCTTTCTGTGTCAAACAGCTATGACGCGATAATTGTCGACTGGGACCTTCCGCGGATGAGCGGATTGGACGTGGTACGCAGATTGCGACGTGAACACAATTCTTCCGTTCCATTGCTGATGCTTGCGTCCATGGCAGATATCGCCAGCAAAGTAGAGGCCTTTCGGACAGGCACTGACGACTTTGTCACAAAGCCGTTCGATCCACTGGAGCTGGAGGTTCGCCTAGAAGCACTAGTGGCCCGTTCTCGCGGCAGAGTCGGGATGCGCCGCCTTTCCGTTGGCAACTTGACTATGGACTTGGCCACTCTCGAGGCATTCCGCGCGGGAAACCGCCTTCACCTCTATCCTGCGTCTTGGAAGCTTCTAGAGGTCCTGATGCGCGAGAGCCCTGGAGCCGTTCCCAGGGAGCATCTCGAACGCGCGGTGTGGGGTCATCAGACACCTGACCATGACTTATTGCGCTCACAAATGTCTAGCCTTCGCAAGACCGTGGACGGGCCATTCAAGGACAAATTGATCCACACACTTCCGCGGTTTGGATACAGGCTTTCTATTCAGACCTCGATGGAGATGCGCGCAGCAGTGATGGAGGGCTCTGGAAGCTATGATTGAACGAAATGGCTTCTGCATTGATACCGGCCGTGCCTGGTTGGTGAAAGTTGATCGAGGTCAGTCATGAAAGGTGGTTGGCTTGCCGGCGTGCCGGCTGCAGTGTTCGCTTCAGCCTCGCTTTGGGGAATCTTGGCAATGCAGCCGTATGCGCCCAAGCCACACGAGTGGATGATGTGGATCCCGGCCACGGTTACTGCGTCCAGCATGACCATGGCTTGGGTCAGTGCCGCGATTGTGGATCAGATGCCGGCCATGTCGAACACGCGCGCTAGAAATCGTGCGGTTTTTTCGCGATGGACTCTCATGGTTGCGCTACTGGCAGCCATCGCCGCCTTCATTGCGTGCGTGACATCGAGCGAGCTTGATAGAGTGTTGGCATTGTTTGTTGGCGCGTCCCTAGTTCTATATTCCTCAGTAGAATCGCTTGTTGCGGCGGCACGTTGTCGCGCGAAGTTCGCCCCTACAATATTCGTCATGCTTCTACAATCGGCGGCGTTGGTGCTCACCGCGTTCCTGGTAGCCCACGATGAGCCGTCGCTCGACAGAGTAAGTGAAAGTTGGTTTACGGCGTGCATCTTGGCCTCGGGACTCTCTGCGCTCGCTGTCGCCAGATACTGGCAGGCGCTGTTGAACGACCCATTAGTCTCCTTTTCGCCAATGATTCGCTCAGTTTTGCGATTCTTTGCCGGCGACATGGCGTTGAGTACTTGGCATAGCAGGAGCCTGGTGAACGGTGACCCAGGGGAAGTGGCTGCCAAGGGGCCAGTCCGAAGGCGGCAGAAGCGTGGAAGAGAAAGCCGGCGGAGGCGATAAAGCGAATAGTCGGAAAATGGACTTGGAAAGTGATGAGGTGGGTCGGGACATGTTGGAGAGAAGAACTCCCGGGAGGGATAAGCGGGTAGAGGCTATCCTGATAGAACGCTACAAGAAGTATTTCATGAGCGAGAATTCGTTCAAACGCGGACTGGGTGTTCCTTGGCCAGCATTACGTAGCGCTATCATCAGCGAGGCAATGCGCTGTCACAGCGAAGTAGCTGGTACGCTCCCGCTCACTCTACAGCAGGCGGCCGCTGTGCTGAGTGTCCCACCCAGAGCACTGTTGGCGCTGAGCAAAAAGCATGCCGGTGAAAATGCAATATTTGCCTCCCTTTCAGGTAGTCGGGGGCTGGTACGAAGGGGGGTGGTATGCCCATGCAGGTTATTGCAGTGGGCATCAGAAGTGGACGCTGTCAGTGGATGGCGGGAAAGGCGGAGTGAGGTGGCGAGCATCGGTGCTACCGCGAAAGCTGCCGAGATTGTTGATCAGATTGGACTGCTGGAGTCGACCTTGGTTGAAGCAAGGATGGTTGATGTATCGAGAGGCGATCCTAAAGTGATCTCGCTTCGGCTGGATGAACGTGCACTGCCGATGAACATGGACGACATTCGCATGTGGCAGCAGCAGGAAGAGCGAGCATTGCTCGAAAGCCGCGATCGAGGGGTACGTGCTGTCTCAATTCCTGAGGCGCTATCGCTCCGGTGGCAGGACGAGGGCCTGCGTAGAGTGTGGCTGGACAGATTTCGTGTCACTCTGGTTCGCCTTGAGGCGCTACTGAATTACCATCGCAGTGATCTCAGGCAGGTTGCGATCCAGACAAAAGCTCAACTTCGAACGGTCGAACACGGACGACGAAGGCTGAGGCTTGTTATTTCGAGTGTTCGTTGACTGGGACCGCGGAAGCGAGCGTATGCAACTGGGCCGGTACTCTAATGGCCATAGTCGCCAGCTAGACGCGTCTTCATCCAATAAAAAGAAGGCGACCCTTGTGCATTGGGAAGGAGACCGTTGTCCTATGCAGGTCTGGGGGCCTAGGTCGCTTGTCTGGAAAGCCTTTGAACTGTGGGCCTAATGGCCGGCAGGTGGTTGGCCGCCGATAACTGTCGCTTGACGTGTACCAGAAAGAGTATTCTCGGACCAGACTTAAGGAGGGTATCGGGCCATGTCTCAGCCACCTGTTTGTCAAGTCTTAGACCTGAAAGCTGCCGCGATTCGGACCTTCGTACGAATCGCGCAGGCTTGGCGGTTGTCTGAGGATGAGCAAAGTCAGATACTGACCCTGTCCGAGCTGCCGCGCTCAGATGAAGATGTGAACCGAATGGTCGATGACACGGTGCTTCTCCGGATCGTGAACGCGATATCGATCTACGGAGCCTTGCACAGCCTGTTCCCGGATGCAGCTCAGGCTGATACATGGATTCATCGCGCCAATTCGGCCCCTCGGTTCGGTGGTGACCCAGCCATTCGGCTGATGTGTAGCGGGTCTGCGCGTGCCCTTGAGACAGTGCGGGACCATCTTGAAGCTCAGCTGCGTTGATTCCAAGCTAGCTGATACTTAGGTGAGATTGCGCAGATGGCCGCGTCGAGTTGGAGGAACCAAGCAGCTGTAGTTGCTCTTGCGAGCTTGGTCCCGACACTCGCGCATGCCGAAGGGAAGCGCGCGATGAGGTTTCGAGAAGATTTTCGCTCTGCGTCATCATTGTTTCAAAGGGGAAGGTAGGAGCATTCCTCGAATCAGATCGCGCGCACCAATGCGTTTAGATCAATGACTGTGGTTAGCCGACTATAGGCAAAACAGTGGCCATCGTGTCTCACCCTGGGCGACCGGGCCCGGTTATTGTGAAAGGGTCATCCGGAGGACACGCCCCTGAGACCGACCATACGTGCGGAGCTGATTCGAGATGCAACGAAGGCACTTGCGGCCCTCGCTGAGGGAAAAAGCGAAACCTTGGCAAGCAGCGCCTTCGCAATTTAGGCAGCGCGTAAGTCACACCGGCAGGCATCTGCGGAAGCGCACGATATCGACTCCGCTTTTGCTGAAGGGCCTGGAGTTTGAACGGGTATCTATCCCAAAGGCAGCCCACTTTTATCAAGAGAGGGACGAAGGGACCCGCGCTAGGCTCTTCTACGTTGCACTTTCGCGTGCCAGATCTTCCTTGATTATTTCATCCTCTAGCCCTGCGATGCGGCTTCCCGTTCCAAGTTGGCGTCAACCCAGTCTCCGCGTGACCATCGATGCTAAGCTCAGTGTCCTGAAACACTGAGCAGACGAGGTTTCGTCGCCCTGGAGAATGCTGACAGCCCACCGCGGCTAGCAAACATCGGCGTCCGCAAGCTTCGGCAGCAAGTGCGCCAAGAAGGAGGCGCTTGTATACGCCGCATAGGCTTGCCAACCATCGGACTTTTCCGAGTCAGCAAAGTCGCATACAGATTTAATGACGAGCGGTGTGGCCCCACATAATTCTGCAGCCGCCATGACTGCATATGCCTCCATCTCAACGCCAATAACCTCGCGGTGGCCTTCAGTGATCGGAGCAATTGCTCCGTCGTGCGCCAGCACCGATGCGCCCGAAGCCATCGGCCCGATATGCACGGATAGGCGGCCAGCCGGCACCGATTCTCGCCAACCCGCAGAGACCTCGGCGCATAGCCTCGCATCTCGACACTCTGCTTGAACTAGGGCGGCAATATCGCCCCTGAGCGCGCTTTGGTAGGGGGCCGCCCGAAACACCGGCAGTGGATCTGGCCCTTGAACGTGCTTTCCACTTCCCCAATCCCAGGTGGGGTCGGCAACAATGATATCGCCGATCTCAACCTTACCTCGGACACCTGCGCAAATCCCAACCATCGAAAGAACTCTTGGCTTGAACACTTGGGCTATCTTCGCCGCAAGTGCGGCGGACATAGGCATGCCCTTGCGAGGCGCGCACGCGGCCACTACCTTCAGTCTACGCGAGCCAGCCGTAGTCGTGCCGAGATAGTAACGAGTGGGATCACCAGCTACACTGTGCGGATTCCAGCCGAAGTTTAGGCCTAGGACAGCGTCAAGCTCCGGCGAACTAAGTGCCGTGATGATGGCGACATCGACAGGAGGCGTCCTATGCCGTGCGTTGCGGCTGATGATGTACCCCACTCGACCAGTAAGTACATCGATCCAGCTGTTCTCGTCTTCTCTGTAAAACTGCAAGGACGCGCCGCGGGCCGTCGCCTTAGTGATGGCTTCCTGCTCCAGCTCCTCTCGCGCGGTCACGAAGATGATCTCATCCGGGAGGATCGCTTTAGAGTCAACCGTCAACAGGTCCAACAGCGCGAATCCAGATTCCGGACTGGGACGGTCCCCAATGCTTTCCGGAAGATTCACGTCGATAAGGGCGATGTCGAACCGACACTCACGCATCCGCCTCCTGGCGTCAACAGCGTTGCTAACATGCACGATGTCCACAGCATCACCGTAGCTGCTCTTCAGCGGCGAAACAATCGCTGCAGCTTTGTCCACTTGATCATCAACAAGAATGATTCTTACGCCGGTCAATTGAGAATTCCTTTCAATAGTTCGGTGAGTCTACCTTTCCAAGCGTCTTCTGTCTGGCTGTAGTAGACATGGCCTAAATAGAAGTTTGGGAACGTCCTTTTCATCTCTGAGGCTATGTCTTCGATAGACACGCGACTCTGTCCTTCGCCGAACCCGTCAAACATAGTGACGATTATGGTTGGCATTGTTCTCTGACGCATCTTCATCTGCATCAGCAGATCTCGTCCCGCAAAGTTCTCCTGCGCCCCACCAGATGGTTCATCCGCCCCCACGTCAAAGTTTGGCATACTCATGTCGAGTAGCACAGCGTCATAGGTAACACTGCGATTGCAGATTGCCTTCAGCGCTGAGTTAAACGATCGCGCCTCATCCACGTCAACACCTTGCACAAGCTCCATAACAAAGGCCCTTATCTCAGCGGACTTGTCAGCATCATCTTCAATTAGGAGAATTTTCATCCGGAGCCTGAATATTGTAGGAAATTTCTACATAGAACTTGCGGTCATCAGAAAAGCCAAATTCGAGGCGGGGCTCCTCATAGAAAGGGGAATTGATCGAGCGCCAGAGCTTACGCAGGCCGCTACCACCTTCAACTTGAGCAAGTTTCAGAGAATCGCTCTTGCTTAGGCCTTCGCGAATCCCCGCTACACTGTCTCGCTGGCTCTGCGTCGGGACGCTAGGAGCCAAGGAACTCTCAACTCTAGCCGAGTACCTAGTCGGGGTTATGTCGAACGAGACAGAGACGTTGAGTGCGTCACCCTCAAGTCCAGAGTGCTCCACCGCATTCGACAGCACCACGTAGAATGCATCCACCATTCCGTCCAAGGTCCGCCCTGGCAATCTAACACTTCTATCGTATGAACCCACGTCAATCGTGGGCACGTGCGAGGACTCAGATGCTGTCTTTGCGATCATGTTATGCGCAATGTCTACGGGCAGGCCCGGCTGGTAGTCTTGTCGATCATAGACTTGACTGCGATGGAACCACGACGACACTTCATCAAGCCGCATGCGAAGTTGTGTTTTAGCGCGTGCGATACCATTTCTTAAATCTCCAACCGCCTGACTGTATGGCAATGAGTGGATACTATCGGTGAGCTGCTCGAAAGCGGAAGTAAAAGCAGGCTTAATCGTCCTGTCCAGAAGCTCTCTCACTTCGAGCAAGTTCTCATCCGTTTTATCCCAAAGGTTGTCAATACATACATCGATGAACTCGTCCATGGATCTGGATCGAATTGCAGAGCGCTGCATGAACCTTCGTTCTAAATTGGAAGACCTATAGATGAAAGCTGCCTTCGTGTCTTGCCTAACGTCCTTGACGCCGTGAGATATGGATATTTGCAGCCGTTCGTCGCGGAGCTCGTGCAGGATTCGGTCGAACTCCGCAGAGAAGGCGGCTAAGGAAGTCGCTACCCGTTGCCGAGCGGCACCGTCATACACCTCAAATCTGTCGTCCCAGTAGACGTTCGGCTTGTATCCCGAACCGGAGGCATTGCGTGAGCTAATTAGGCGCTCGTCCGCCAAAGGCTTCCTCAGCGTGTTCGCGAGGACACCGTGTCTGACCCGGGTACTCAGGTAAGCATTCAGCCCATGGTCCCCACGCAGAAACTCGTGGGTTACTTCGGTGAAGATCGAATCGAACTGGCTATCCGTCTCGGTTTCCGCCTCATCGACCAAGTGAACACTGGAGAGCGCCCTTCCAATCGAGATGCTCTCGGTCATGGGAATGTCCATCAGGGCATCCGCAATTCTTTCAACCACGGCATGTGAAGGGTCGCTGATTGCACCGGCGTTGGCTTTGTATCGCGAATACTGCCCCCCAATCTTTGACTTCAGACTTCGTTTGATCGCGGCTATGTCTACGTAGACCTTGCTTTGCTCAAGCAGCGATGTCCCCTTGGCGATCTCTTGTTTCTTAACTCGGTCGCGAATTTCATCCAAATAGCGCGAAGCGTCGTCGGGGTCAAGGGACGCAAGTTGTCTACAGACACTGATTCGCGCCTCCACGATCTCCTCAGTCCCATTGTAAAGAAGTGTCTGCCGCATGACTTCCGGCGTCCAAACCCGGTCCAAATACAGGATCGCTCTAGACGTGTTGGAAGGCCCTAGAATCTGGACAACGTCCGCGGCGCTCCGAATCTGGTGGTGTTCTTGGAACCGCTCGAACGCAAACCGCAATTGAGCCAACCTGGCGTCAGACGAGAACGCGTTGAACAACTCAAAGCTTAGCGGCACGTCGATCGTATCCGGCCAAGTTGCCGCGTCAGCTAGACCGCTGACTACTAGATCGAGTGGCAGCGAGGTTGGCACGTCCGGATTCGTGATGTGCGCATCAACCAATAACGACACGGCTTCCCCCCGGGCCCCGCACTTGGTCTTCGCCATAGCTAGCGCGGTGAGGACGCGATACCTCGCAGCGATCGGCGCATCTTCTAAAAGACAATTTAGCTGTTCGATCGCATCCTGCGCGCGACCGGTCTGAAGAAGGTGACGCGCAATGTAGGCACGGTGGCGATTCAAAGAAATCTGCACCCCCAACGAGCTCGGGTCTTTCCCGAAGTACAACAGCTCAATGGACGCCAGCGTAGTTCTATAAAGATCGGCGGCGACGATGGATGCTCGAGCCTGCTTTAAAGCAGTCGGCCTTGCGCACGCAAGCGTGAGTGGCGACACCCACGCGTCGTATACCGCGATCGTCTTCATCTGATCGATCATCGGCTTGTCGTTCTCCTGCTGAAGACAGGCTAGAACGACCTCCCGAAGATACAGACCCCAGGTATGTCCGTAATGCACATCCACCGTAGAGAAGATCGAGGTGGCCTCACCGTATGAATTTTCATCCAAGCGAAGTACGCTCATGAGGCTCGAGCAAAGGGCCGAATGCGCAGGGGAGAGACTTGGAATCGCGCAGCCTGACCGTACAGCTGCTCGCGCTAGGAGCGTCAACATTGCAGCATCAGTGGGGTCGCACTCTGCCAGGTACTTACCTCCCTGCTGCAGGACGTCTTCATACCCGCTCTGGAAATACGACTCAAATATCTTCGCCCGGGCGACAGCCTCAGCTCCGGCATCAAGTTCTACAACACATCCGAATGCCAAGCCAAGAGGGTCGAGCCTGCGGTCTTTAATGCGACGGCGTAGCAGTGAGACGGGCCTTTCCAAAGCCGCAGAAACAACCATCGGAAGTCGATCAGCTGTGGCCATATCCTGCAGCGTTGTGACCAATGCCTCATAATGATCGATCAGGCTCGCTTGCGCCTCGAAGAAAAGGTAGGCCGAAAGCTCACTTGGGTTGGCGGTGGATACATCGCTGACTCGGCTCGCAGCGTAGCTCCGGAACACGTCTGACACATCATTGAGCTTAGCTAGAACTTCGTCTTTGAGGAAGCGCTTAGTTCCACGGCTCTCTGCTCGGCGAGAGAGGTAATGAATCAGAAATGCTGAGATCGACTTCGGCGCTGCGGCATCGAACTGTTCTTGGACGCGCTGCCGCTCAACCAGAGGCGCGTTGTCACCAAGCGTCAACCAAGCTTGTGCGAGCCATAATGAAACACCAAATCGCCTCTCATGCGAGATCAGAGACTGCGCTGCATTTTCGAACCGCGACAGCAACATACTCGATTCAAATTTATTCCGTGCCGCAACGTATTCAGCGATCGCGTCGCTGTGGAGTAGGCATCTACACACCGCCCAGACGACCTCATTAACTGGCCCTACGGGTGCGCCGGCGGCTTGGATCCCGAACATATCTTTGTAGGCTTGAGGGAAAGGCTCGCCATGAAATGGAAGGAGACGTTTGGGCTCATTTATGAGCTTAGGGAACCGCTCGAAGAGCTCCGCGGGCGTGCTATTCGCCTTCAATAGAAAGAGAGTCTCCCTAGCGAAGTCCCCGCCCTGGCGAACAGCGCCGATAGAGCGGTGCAGCGAGTGCTTCCGTTTGCCTTTTCGGGCCATGATCTTCCTTGCAGTGTAGTTTCGACGATCGCGGGTTCTTCTACGAACGACTCTAGCCTGTGGCGAGAGGCCGCCTCGGCGTACTCTATCGAGGTTTAGATCGGGTTGGAACTGGCTTCGCGGTCAGCGAGTGCGAGGCCGAGTGATCCAGACCCATGGCGAGGGTCGGATGATGTCGCCAGGCGGTTTTGTTCTTGGGATTGCGCAATTGCAGGCAAAGCTGCGCCTCGCCCCAGGCAATATCCTGGGCGACCTATCCCAATCCACATCTCAGCGCTGGCTGCCAGCCAGCCCACTCTCCGTCAGGCGACGTTTCCCCTACGTCCGTAGCAGTTCGCAACCGCCGGACGATTCTCGCTGAACATTCTACGTCGCTTTTTTTGCTCGGATCCGCGCGGATTGCTCTGCTATGAACTTGTGCATCTCGGATCTGGATTCTCTCGCCGCCTGTGGAATATCCATCGCAAATTGCAGTGATAGAGATTTTGCGAGGGCAAATTGCGCGGGTGTGGGGGCCTTAAGATCCCAATCAATCAGTTCGGGAAACGCCTTCGATAACTCAGTTGAGAGCTTACTCCCGAATGCCGCCAAGTTGCCTTCGTCCTGAAGCCGCAAAAGCTGCCACTGCATCCGCTTCTGCGCGTCTTCCGTAAGGCCAAGCTCGATAGTGAAGTCCAAATCGGTACATACGAGAAAAAAAGGCATAGTGCTCCACCGATACTTTTAAGTAGCCTACCTTTAAAGTCGTAGTCTTAAAAGTATCAGATCAATAGCTTTGGCTCATGGATGAACATGAGCTACTGCCCAAAATTGGTTCCGCGCTTAGAGCTCGTCGCGTCGCCCTTGGCCTCAGCCAAGAGGCGTTCGCAGATAAGATTGGGATGCATCGGGCCTACTATGGGCGAATCGAGCGCGGTAGAACAAATTTGACTATTGGCACTCTCAATAGGCTGGCTGGGGGATTGAAGGTGTCCTTAGGCGCACTCTTTACGTCGGTGGAGGCTGAGTCGACTCGTGACGCCGGCCTGCTATCGGGGTCAGATGGTGGTTGACCACTTTCGCAATGAATCCCTGCCCGTGCGGCTGGGCCGGCGATCGCAGCGGACGCTGCTGCTGCACCCAGGAAAGCATCCGCCGCTATCGCGCCCGCATCTCCGGCCCCCTGCTGGACCGCATTGACCTGCACGTGCAGGTGCCGCGGCTGGAGCCAGCCGAGTTGCGCAGCGATGCGCCACTGGGTGAAGACAGCGTCAGTGTCCGTGCGCGCGTGGTGGCTACGCGCGAAGTTCAACTGCGCCGCGCTGGAAAGCCCAACGCCCTGCTGGTTCCCACCGAACTGGACAAGTACTGCCGACTGGCCGAGGACGACCAGTATCTGCTCGAAGCCGCTGTCGAGCAGCTGCAACTCTCCGCCCGCTCCATGCATCGCATCCTTCGTGTCGCACGCACCGTCGCTGATCTGGCCGGTTGCGACAACATCGAAACCACGCATCTCGCCGAGGCCATCGGCTACCGGCAGGTGGACCGGGGTAATCGCGTATGAGCCTTCGCCCGTTGCGTATCAGGCATCCACGCCCAACCGCTCCTCGAGCTCCACCTCGCGCGTGATATCGGTAAAGAACCCATACCACCTCCGCGCGTGACCGGTTTCCTTCAGGTCGCCGCGGCTCAATACCCAGCGCCGACTGCCGTCGGGCCATTCCAGGCGGAAGCGCGTCTGGAACGTCGTCGCTGCCGGGTCGCGCCCTACCCACTCGCTGCGCACCCGCTCGCGATCCGGCGGGTCCATGCGGGCGTACCAGCTGTTGATGCGCTCGCGCACACTCATCGCAGCCAGCTCCAGTGGATGCGGGGTCATGTAGCTCAGTTCACCGGATTCCTCCGCCACCCAGAACACGGTGGGCGTCGCCGGTGTGGCATACACGTCTTCCTGCTCGCGCGCGCGTAGCGCGGCTTCGTAGCGCTTGGTGTCGGTGACGTCGATGCAGACCACCGAAACACCGAGCACCACGCCACCGGCATCACTGACCCGCTCGTGGTTGAGCAGGAAGGTCTCGGCGGTATGCGGCATCACCACCTCGCTCAGATCGCCCTGGTCATCACAGAAGCCACGCAGAATCAGCTCCAGCGCGCGGCCCCCGATCTCCACCGGCAGCACGTCGGTCACCTTCTGCCCAATCACCTCGTAGCGCGGAACATGGATCATGTTGCAGAACTTGGCGTTGGCAGCCGCAAAGCGCAGGTCGGGGTCGATGAAGGCAAGGCCCACCGGGGAGCGCTCGTACAGAATCTCCAACTGGTACTGGCGCTGATAGGGCGTCAGGTGCGTGCTGGACGGGGCCGCCTGGCGTGGCTCGAACCGGGCCAGCCAGCCGGCAGCGGTCGCCGCGTCCATCGCCGGGGCCAGCCACCAGCCTTGGTAGGTGTCGCAACCGATGCTGGCCAGAAACTCCAGCTGGAAGCGCGTTTCCACGCTTTCCGCCACCACCTTTGCACCCAGACTTTTGCCCAGGCCCACAATGGCCGACACGATCTTTCGGCTGGCCTCATCCTGTTCCAGCGCGCGGATGAAGCTGCCATCGATCTTGATCTTGTCGAACTGGAAACGATGCAGGCGCACCAGGCTGGAGTAGCCGGTCCCGAAGTCGTCCAGCATGGTCTTGATGCCCAGTTCGCGCAGATGGGCAATGCCCAGTTCGGCCGCGCGTTCGTCCTCCACCACCTCGACCTCGGTCATCTCGACACGTATCCGCCGCAGCGGGAAGCCGGTGGCTTTGAGCGTGGCGATGATGTGGTCCACCGTCGCTGATTCCTGCAGCATGGTCGGCGGCATGTTGAAGGCCAGATAGAAGTCGCCGGGCCATTCACGGGCGGTGCGGCACGCCTGCTCCACCAGGTGGATGGTGAGGCTGGCGATCAACCCGCCGCGCACTGCAACGGGAATGAAGGCGTCGGGCAGCAACAGGCGGCCATCGCTGGCGCGCCAGCGGGCCAGCACTTCAAAGCCGCGCAGATGACCGGACTGCACATCCACGATCGGCTGGAAGAACGGGACGATGGCATTGGTGCGCAGCGCGTACTCGAGCGCGTCGTCGGTGACTTCCGGAACAGTGGACGCAGCTTCGACACGTGCATGCAGGGGTTCGACAGCGGTCATGCGGTGTGTCTGTGGCATTCCGGACTCGGCGGAAAAGGGGGCAGCGGGAGCGGTGGAAATGGTAGCGAACTGACGATGCAAGCAATGTGCCGCGACAGTTCGCTCAACGAACATGAGCAATTACGTGGTGACGTTTCGTGCGACTGATTGTCGCATTACTGTTGCGCCGGCTTTTCACGCCTCGGAACGGAAAGTGTGACGTCGTTTTGAGCACGGCACCGGATGCCTGCGGATGTTTGCCCACGCACGGCCACGCGCGCCACCGCAAACGTGATGCGCGTCACAATTGAACCGGGCGCAGTCTGTTTTCGCGTGATTCAACATTCGCAAGCGTACGCACAGAAACTGCGCAGAATCGGCGCAAGCCGCACAATATCGCCGATACGGCGCGCCGCCCTCAGCTACGCAGCACGAAGCGCTCCAGCGCCAGGGCGACGCCGTCCTCCGCGTTGGTCGCGGTCTCATGCAATGCGGTGGCTTTGACCACGTCCACCGCATTGCCCATGGCCACGCTGGTGCCAGCGAACTGCAGCATGGTGAGGTCGTTTTCCTGGTCACCGATCGCCATCACCTGGCTCCTGTCCAGACCGAGATGATCGGCCAGCATCCGCAGTCCCGGGCCTTTGCCGGCGCGGTGGTCGAACACTTCCAGGAAGAACGACGCGCTTTTGAGCACGGCGAAGCGCTGTATCAGTTCCGCGGGCAAGCGGGTAATGGCCGCGTCCAGCACGCTCGGTTCGTCCACCATCATCAATTTGATGAAGGACATGGCCGGGTCCATCTCGTCCACGCTGCGATACGAAAGCGGCACGTGCGACAGATGCGAATCGACCACGGTGTAATGGCTGATGTCACGATTGGTGGTGTACAGGCGTTTGCCGTCCAATGCCTGGAAGTGCACGCCCAGTTCGCGGGCGACGCGCTCCACATACACGAAGTCGTCAAAGGTCAGCGGAAACTCGGCGACGCGATGGCCGTCACCCAGGCGCTGCACCAGGCCGCCATTGCACGCGATGCAGTAGTCTTCCGCACCATCGATGCCCAGCTCATCCAGGAACGGAGCCAGGCCGGAGACCGGTCGGCCACTGGCCAGCACCACACGGACACCCCGCGCCCGCGCCTGCGCGATGGCCTGCTTCACTCGCGGGGTCAGCTGATGCGCCGGGTTCAGCAGGGTGCCATCCATGTCGATGGCGACCAGTTCGATTACCGGCGTGCGCAGGCCCATGTCCATCTCTCAACCCTTTCAATAGCAACAGATTCCGGCGCGAAGGCCGGGTGCCAGTGTAAGCCAGCGATCGCTAACGAATGGTGTCTGCGTCGCGCAGGCAGCGTTCGCCGAACACGACTTCGCCCTGGCACAGGACTTCCATCAACGGCGTATCGGAAACGTTGCCGGCCCAGTAATCGGCCACCTGCGGTTGCGCCCGGGCGTAATCCCAACCGCCGTCGATGGCGATCAGCAACGCGTGATCGAGCCGGGCCTGCGTCGTGCAGCCGGACAGATCGACCTTGCAGAGCAGCTCGCCGATACCGTGCCGGCGCTTGAAGGTGGCTGCGTCGTCCAGCGTCGGGGTCGCGAAGAACGACTCCAGCCGCGAGGGTTGTTCCGCGAAATAGTCCGCCCGCACTCGTTCGTAGAAGCTTTCCCAGAACAGCAGCGACAACCGTGCTGACGGAACACCGTGCAGTTGTGGGAACTGACTGCCCGCCCCGACCAGTGCCAGGCCCAGCGGCGCATCCGGCTGGCGGCGGGCCAGATCCAGGGCGTGCTGCATGGCGTGATGCAGGCCGTGGCGATGAGGGTCCGCCTTTAGCCCATAGTGGTATTCAGCGGTGGAAACAATGCGGTAATGCGCGTAATGCGCATGCTCGACCGACTTGTAGCCGAGCTTGATCCGGTGCATCGACGGCCTCCTCCGTGAACTCGAACCCGTTATCGGTATCGGCCCATGCCGGGGGAACTTGCGCTGCAGCGCAAAAAAGGCCGGCCAGGTTTCCCCGGCCGGCCCCAACACCACACTCGTGGCCCCCGGAGGGGCCGGAACATCAGCGGCCCATTGCGACCTTCTGCTGTTCTTCCTGCACCTGGTTCTGCTGCTGGGTGCTGTTGTCATTGAGCAGCTGCGCGCTGGTCTGCTCCACCGACGGTGCCGGCTGCCCCAGGTCGACCGCCGTGCGGAAGCCCGGCGTGGTCCCCATCACGAAGGCCTTGCCGTCCTGCACGGTCACGCTCTGCAGCTTCTCCGGAGAATCAATGCCGGCCTGCTTGGCCTGCGCCGTGATGTGGGCGGCAGCTTCATTGGAGATCGGGCTGGGCAGCTGGCCACGAATGGCATTGTGCAGCGGCGTGTCCGGATGCCCCTTGTCGCCGAGCAGCGGACCGGCCGGCGTGGCCTGGGTCTGCTGCTGCGCCTTTTCCAGCGCGGCCTGGGTCTGCTTGCCCACGATGCCATCGTCGCCCAGGCCGTGCTGGCGCTGGAAGGCAATGACCGCCTCGCGGGTGTTGTCGCCGAACTTGCCATCCTCGGAGAGCGGCTTGCCTTCGGCATCGCGCACGCCCAGGCGGTTCAGCTCCTTCTGCAGCGCGGTCACGTCATCGCTGCGGTCACCCTTGCGCAGGGTGCCCGCCGGGGCGTCGTGGTCGTGGTCATGCGCGTGGCCGTGCTTGCCGGCCGTCTGCTGCACCCCCTTGTTCCAGTAGGCTTCCGGGTTGATCAGGTTCCCCTTGGGGTCCTTCATCTGATAGTGCACATGCTGGGCATACTGGTTCGGGCCTTCCGGACCCCGGCCGCCCATGGTGCCGATCGGGTCACCCGGCTGCACGTGCTGGCCGACTTTCGCGGTGAGTCCCTGCATGTGCAGGATCTGGTGCGAATTGCCGTCGGCGTCCTGGATCATCACCGTGCCGTACTTGCCGCCCACCGAGGTGACCACGCCGGCAACCGGCGAATGCACGGTCGGATGCTGCAGGTTGCGGCCGGTCTGACCGCCTTCGTAGTTGAAGTCGCTGCCACCGTGGGCCTTTTCGCCACGATGCTCACCGAAGTGGCCGGTGATGTGCGGCTTCACCCCGTTCTGGGGCGGCAGCATCACGTTCATGGTGTGCTCGTAGGAGCGCGTCGGATCGGCCTTGGCCACGGCCGCCGCGCCGGCGGCACCCGCTGCCGCCACGGCAGCACCGGCCTGTGCGGCCTGCTGCGGCGCGGACTGGCTCTGTCCCTGGGTCTGGGCCAGGCGCTGGTTCACGAACTGCTCGTACTCATCCAGATGCGGCGCGACTTTGCGCTGGGACAGACCCAGGCCGCCGTAGTCCTTGCTCGGGCCATCGTGATGATATTTGTAGATGTAGTCTTCGCCCTGGCCACGGCTGCGTGCCAGGTTGCGGTTGTCGACGAAGTGGGAGACCAGTGCATCCGACTGTGCGTCCACGTCGAAACGGTTGGCGTTGGTCAAGCCGTAATGCTTGCCGGTCTTGTCGATGAACTGCCCCAGGCCCGAAGCCGAGGTGGTGCCGGCGGCGGCATCGGGATTGAAGCCGGATTCAACGCGGGCAATGGCCAGCACGTAAGCGGTTTCGCGCGGGGTCAGCCCGGCTTCGCGTGAGGATTCAATCAGCGAGTCGATGACGCGCGACTGCACTTCCGGCGAGGCGTCGCCCCAGCGGCGCGATTCGCCGTGCAGGCGGCCGTCGGTGCGGTCGATCGGCTCACGGTAGTGGCTCCACGATTCGATCTGGCTGCTGCGGTACGCCGCACCCTGCGGCTGCAGCATGTTGGTGTAGATTTCGTTTGGCATGTCTGTGCTATCCATTCTGTGAGAAAGAGGCTTTCCTTAAAGGGTATTGCTCCTTGTATCGACCAACGGTCGATACCTGCCGCGTACTGACCAACGGTCAGTACCTACCGCCTATCGACGCTCCGTCGATAGTCATTCTTCGATGTAGTCCACCTCCTGCGGATGGGTGATGCCAAGCTTGGTCAGCAGGGCCGAGTACTCGTCATTGTTCGGCGACTGCTGGTCGCCCTCGCCTTTCAGCGGGGGGTTGCTGTGGGTCAGTGGCTTGCCATCGGTGTCGTACAGATAGAACCATTCGCAGAACGCACAACCCTGTTCCACTTCGCCGAACTGCACGACGAAGTAGGACGCGCCCTGTGCATCCTTCACGCAGGCCAGGCCGACTGCGCTGTAGTCGCTCATCTCCGGCGGATTTTCGAGGGTGCGGCGCTGGCCGTCCTTTTCGAAGTCCATGCGGGTGCGGGACGTTTCGTCCGTGGCCGGCAACACGGTCAGCGACAACCGGGCACCGTTGCATTCCTTATGCATGCCTTTCTCTTCTTGCGGGGTGGGTGAAGGGGTAGGTGCCGGCGCGGTCGCGGCCGGCCCAGCCACGGTGCTGGTTTCACCGGTCGGCGCGCCGCACGCGGCGAGCAGCAGCGCAAGCACGGGAACAAGCGGCAGCTTCGACATCACAGGCTCCTTGTCACGGGGCGGCAGCCGCGCCAGGCGGCCGCCGTCCAGGTCAGATCGATTCGTCCACCTTGCGCACCAGCTGCCAGCAGGGCTTCTGGGCGAAGTAGTACGACTGCTGGTCACTGGTATTGGGGGTACGGAACTGCACCTTCATGCTGCCGTCGCCCTGCGCGGTGGTGGTGATCTCACGCGCCTTGCTGCGCGGCGACGCCGGATCCGGCATGACCGGCCACTCGACGTCGGCCAGCGCGATCTGCTCCACCACCTGCTTGGGCTCGAGCTCGGTCACGTCCACATGCTCGCTGACCAGCGGGTCCGCCGTGGCCTTCTCCTGCAGGGCGATTTCCGCACCGAAATGTGGCAGGAAGGCCTCGAACTCCGGATAGGGACAGTTGGCCTGGGGTTCGGCCGTTGCCGTGGCCGGCACGGCCGTATCGGCCGGGGCAGCGTCAGCCGGTGCCGCAGGTTGGGCCGTCGTGGATGCGGCATCGGTGGGGGTCGCCGGCTCGGCGGCGTTGGGCTTGCAACCCGCCAGCAGCACGCTGAGCGACAGGGCAAGCAGGGTCATGGGGCGAAGATGGGACAACGGATCCTCCTGATTCGTGTCTGGCGCAGGCAGAATCCGCGCCGGGTGGCGTAGCATAACGGTGCGCCAATGCATTGGCGTTCACGGGATCCCAACGCACGCGCGGCAATCCCGCCAAGCGTGATGAACGTCACACATTGAAGCCCTGCATGCGGGCGACCCCACTCAGCACACCCCGTGTGCGGTCATGGAAATGTCAGGCTTTTGACATGCGGATTGTAGAACTCACGCTCCCGGTTTCAGATGTCGCGCGGGTCGGCGCGTACTTCAACGACGTACTCCAGCTACCTGTGGAGGGCGACTGTGTGGTGATCGGCTGGACCCGCGTGCAGCTGCGCGAAGCGGGAAGCGATCCGGTGGGCGGCGTGCACCTGGCCTTCAACGTTCCTGCCAACCGCTTCGAAGCGGCCACCGCGTGGCTGCTGCAGCGCGCACCGTTGCAGACCAATGCCAAAGGCGAAGCACATTTCACCTTTGGCGACGCCTGGGCGTCAGAGTCCATCTATTTCGAGGGGCCGGACGGGCTGATCCTGGAGCTGATCGGCCGCCGACGACTACCGGCTTCGGCCCGGAGCGGCCCGTTTCATGGCAGCGAGCTCACCTGCGTCAGCGAGGTCGGGCTGCCCGTGGACGACGTCGCCGTTACGCATTCACGCGCCGAGGTCGCATTGGGACTGCAGCCGCTCAGCGCACCCACGCCCTGGTTTGCAGCGCTCGGCGACGACGAAGGCCTGCTGATCGTGGTGGACGCCACCCGGCGCTGGTTCCCCGAGCAGAAGGTGCTGCCGAATGCACGTGGCATCGTGGTTCACGCCACGCAGTGCGCCCGTGGTGATGTGGTCGGCACCACGCACGGCTGGCGGGTGTTGTCGGCCTGACATGCGAGACCCCGCCGAAGCGGGGCCTCATCGAACACGGCGACCGCCAGGGGTCACTCTTCTTCGTCCTGCCAGCCCTGCTGCTGGTTCTGGTTGCGCTGCTGCTGTTCCTGCTGCTGTTGCTGCTGCTGATCGCGCTGGTTCTGCTGGGAATCCTGCTTGCGGTTCTGGCCCATGTCGGTCTCCGGTTGCCGCGTGCGGAATGCCGCGGTCGGGGAGACTGTGTGCAGCACAGGGTTAACGTTGTGTGGCAGTTTCCCAAGAGATACGTCAAGGTCACCGCTCCTGCTCGCGCAAGTTCCTCTGCGATATGGATTTTCCACCGCAGTCGGGGTGCTGGTGACGGAATGGAATGGCGTCATGCCGCGCCGGCACCCCTCGCAGTCAGTTGAATGAACAGGCCCGCTCCCGCCGCGCTGCCATCGCGGTCGGCGCGGAAACTGGCTCTGGTGCGACGTGTTGCAGGTGCACAGGATGCGCTTCCGTGCGTGGAGAATGCGCCACACACTGCCGCTGATGTTCGCTTTCAACGCGGAACCTGCGCGCCATTCGAATGGTGCGGTTTTCATCTATTGACGGGTCCAGTCCGCCCGCGCATTTTCCGCCGCATGAACGTACTTCACCGCTACCCAACACTGGCCGATGTGGCGCACGTCCGTCAGGGTCATGCCTTCCGCGGCGCCATCCCCGCCGTTCCGGATGGCCCGGTCCGCGTCATCCAGCTCAAGAACCTGACCACGCCGGCCACGCTCTCGCCCGAACACCTGCTGCGCACCCGGCTGTCCTCGCGCCATTCCCCTCGTTTTGTAGAACACGACGACATCGTGCTGGCCAATCGCGGGACGCGCCCCTTTGCCCACCTGCTGTCCCGGCCACCCGCACAGACCGTCTGCAGACCGCACCTTTACATCATCCAGGTCACGGATCCCGAACGGCTGCTGCCGGCCTTTCTCGCATGGCAGCTCAATCACGTCGACGTGCAGCGCCAGTTGCGACGACAATCGGCCGGCTCACGGCAGCACAGCGTACGCAAATGTGCGGTGGAGCAGCTGCGCCTGCGCATACCGTCCCTCTACACCCAGCAACGCATCATCTCTGTCACCCAGGCGCTGCAGTCCACGCGCGAAACGTTCAACGCGCTCATGCAGGCGCGCGATGCAGAGATCACCGCCCTGGCCGAACGGATGCTCCAGGAGCGTGCCGCATGAGCGGCGTCGCACTGCGAAGTTCCCGCGCGACGCTGTCTGCACTCAAGCTCGCCCGACGCTGCATGGAAGGCCATGCCGACGAAGAGGCGGCCACGCATCTTCTGCTGATGCTGGTGGTGCTGAAAGTCGCCAGCGATGCGGACGCGGACCGCCACGCAGCCGCGGCCGGCCGCATGGCCTCGGAAACGCCGGCGTCCACCGGTGCACGTGCCCTGGAGGTCTGTTCGGCAACGCTGTTCGATCGTCTGGCACGCGCCCCCCTGGATGGCCTGTCGGCGCGCGTCGGCTCGGTCCTGCACACTTTCTGTCTGGACAACCCCGACGCACTGGACCAGGTCACCGACGCACTCGACATGGCGGCAGGACTACCCACCGACGGTGCCATGTATCGCGTGATTGAGCGCCTGCGTATTCCGGCGCTGGACTTCCGTCTTCGCCACGGCCAACACCGTCCCGACCTGGCTGAAGCGACCGACCAGATGCTGGGCCAGCCGCTACAGCGGCGTTCGCGCGAAGACGGGCTGCACGTGCCCGAGGCACTCGCCAGCATCATGATGGCCGTGCTGGATCCTTGTGATGGTGACCACATCCTCGATCCCGCCTGCGACCGCGGCTGCCTGTTGCTGGCCGCCGCCCGTTGGGCCCAACGCGACACGCCAGCGGCACGGGTGCGCCTGCACGGCCAGGACGTGGACCGCCGCAGATGGGCCATGGCGCGGGTCCGTCTGCTGCTGCACGGGCACGACGGGGCCTGTCTGCAGGTCGCCGACCCGCTTGCGCCCGATCCGGAGGCAACGCCGCGCTTCGCGCAGGCAGGCGTGCAGATCGTGCTGTCACGGCCACCGCTGACGTTGAAGTGGAACCCGGAACGGGCGAGCTGGGGGAACTGGGATCACTTCCAGCACGGCATCCCGCCGCGCCAGTGGGCGCATATGGCGTTGATCCAGCACATGCGCGCGCAGCTGGATCCGCACCAGGGGCGCATGGCCATCGTGGTTCCCAACGGCGTGCTGTTCCGCGAAGGCGAGGAGGCAAAGATCCGTCGCTCACTGCTTGAGGCAAACGAGGTCGACACCATCATCAGCCTGCCCGAGCGGTTGTTCAAAGGCACCGCCATGTCGACCTCGCTGCTGGTGATGCGCAAGGCCCGACGTGACACCACTGTGCTGTTCATTGACTCGCGTCCACTGCTGATGGCGGCAGGCAAGGGCGCACGGCTGAATGACGACATCGCCCAGCAGATCATTCACCTGTGTGCACAGCGCAGCCAGCGGCCAGGGGTCGCCCACGTGGTACCGGTGGACCAGGTACTCGAGAACGGGGCACATCTGAACGTTGCACGTTACGTGCAGGTGGACGGCCCGGTAGGCGGCGGCGACCTGACCGCACTGCGTCGCACGCGCGTCCGTCTGCACCTGGAGGTCGAATCCCTGCAGCGGCGACTGGACGGCGAGGTCGATACGCTGATGCGCGAACTTGGCGGGTGAAACACGACACTCAATCGCGACTCGTATTGCATGATCCGGAATGATGCAGGTACCCGGCCGCTGGCACGCCTCAGCAGAGGTGTGACATGCCGATCCCACATCACCGGATACACGCATGACAGGCCCTCGCCACGAAGACGCTGTTCGCCGTTCCGCCCTGGCCTGGCTCAAGCGCCTTGGCTGGAACTACGTTGCACCTGATCACTACGCAGCCCTTAAGGGTCATCCTGAGAGCGTGCTGCTCGGCGACCGCCTGCGTGCCATCGTCAGACGCTGCCGTCATCTGCATGCGGGCCGCCATCTCGTCCTCTCCGATGAGAAGGTGGACGCGATTCTGCGCACGGTCGCTGATGCCCACGCAGGCGCGACCTGGCCGGCGGCCAGCGCTGCAACGCTGCGGCTGCTCCAGTCAGGCATCCGCGTGGACCTGCCGCTTCCCGGCGGCGGCCACGTCACCCGCACGATCCCCCTGATCGACTGGGACCATCCCAACCGCAATCACTGGGACGTCGCCGACGACCTGCGCGTGAGCGGTGGCTCGCGCGCCGTGGGAGTTCGCGACCTGATCTGCTATGTGAATGGCATCCCCCTGGTGCTGATCGCCTGTGTCGAACGCGATTCGCACCGTCATTGGGCGCGGGTGGAGCGTGGCATCACCCACCTGCTGCGGGGGATGGAAGCCGCAACGCTGGAGCCGCCACCCCGCCAGGCGCAGCTGCTGATCAGCCTGGACCGGCGCGAGGCGCGCTTCGCCGGCATTGGCGCTGCGGTGCATGCATGGACGCGGTGGCGTGAGACGCACTGGGACCGGTCCGTGCTCGGTCGACTGCGCGCGATGCCGATCCGTCAGCATGAGGGTCCACCCGATGTACCGCTTGCGGCGCATGCCGAACTGCTCGGTGGGCTGCTGGCGCATGATCGACTGCTACGCCTGCTGCAGCGGTACATGCAGGCAGTGCCGCATGCGCCGGTCAGACTGGCACGCGCCGCACAGTACGGTGGCGTCGAAGCCGCACTTCAGCATCTCCGGGCGGTCACCCGCCACGGCCGCAGCAGTGACGCGCAGGTGGTGCTCAGCCCCGGCTGCGGCGTCCAGCGCGCGCGCGAATGGTTGGCCGCCGCAATCGGACATGACCCGGTCCTGGCCACCTTCCGCCTGCTCATACCCGTGCGCCATCCGTCGCGGTCGCGGCCCGCCTGGGCACGCGGTGTGCAGGTGACCGACGCCGAGACGCCGGCGCAACAGCTACGTGCGTTTTTCGCGACATCGGCACCTGCGCCGCTGGAGATCTGCGCGCAGGCGCTGCTGCGTTGGGCAGGAATCGCGGCGGCGGTCCCACATCCCGGCGCGGGCGCGGACGTGGTGCTGCTGCTGGATGCCGACTTCTGGACGCACGAGGCGAGCGTGTTGTCCGACCTCCGGCGACATCTGCCTGAGGCCACCTGGCTGACGTTCACGTCCACACCGGTGGCGCACCGCCCACCCGCGCCACGCCCGGGCATCTCGATTTACCACTACGACACCGTCCACGCCGTGGCCGACGGTGTGGTCGTGCCGGTCGTGGCAGACGCACTCGGTTGCGACACGCCTGACCCGACCTGCCGGGTGCGCGCGATCATCCTGCACTACCACCAGAAGCTGCAGCTTACACGGCGTGATCTGCGTGCGATGGTGCTGGTCTCCACGCCACAGGAGGCCCTCGCCTACCAGCGTGCGTTCGAGCAGGACGGCCGGCTGCGCACGCGGATGCGGGCGTTGGACGCGCAGGGCCACAGCATCGAGCGTGTGCCCGAGGTTCCGCCCGAGGGGATCCATCTTGAGATCTGCTGCGGGCCGGTTCCGGCCCAGCAGGAAGCACGCCTGGGCGTCGTCTATGTGGAGCGCGAGCTGGATGCGACCGAACGCGATCGCCTGATCGGGCGGATCAACCAACCGCATGCGGACAAGCACGCCGCGCTTCTGGTGTACGGACTGACAAACCACGCTGCGCTGCCTGCGCAGCCGGCGCACGTGCCCTCTCGCAGCCGCCTCGTGGCCACGCTACCCGACCTGCCCTGGCACGACTTCAATGCGTGCCTGGAGGTGGTGGCCCCGCGTTGGGAGATCACCCTGTTGGGTGACGATCGTGACGCGCACCGCCAGCGCCGGCACTTGTTGCGCCGTCGAATCACCCAGCACGGTCTGGACCTGCAGCATGCGGCGGTGGCAATGCCGGGCATGGCGGGCGACGCAGCCTGCTCGGCAACGCAGTTGCGACGCGAACTGCAGGCTTACGCCTGTGTCGATGCGGCGGCAGCGCAGGTCGCATTGGAAGAAAGGCACTTCGGCCGCGAGGACACGCGCGTGCGCCAATGGCTGCAGGACACTCCATTGGGAGTGTGCGAGCCGCTGCTGCCCTACACGACCACCACCGGCGAGGGGGATGCCGCGCGGCAGGCCAGTCAGCTGTACGCGGAACTGCGCGAAGCACTTGAACATCCTGGCGAAGAGCCGGCGCGGGCCGAGCGGGCAGGCCGCGAACTGCAGGGCATCCTGCTCAATCACGCCGATCCGTTGACCCGCATCACCGCGCTGGAAGGTCTGCGTGATCGGCTTCCGGCGATGCTGGGCCACGCCGGGCAGCCGCCGCGATCGCGCGCCTACCTGGTGCTGGAAGGCAATCTGGGGGCGGGCATGGATGCCACCCACCACGCGCCGCTGATCCGGCAGATGGAGAGCACCATCGGCATGGCACAACGATTTCTCCCGCGCGAGCCGCGAGTGTTCCGCCAGCACGTCCGCGCTGGACTGCGCTCCCTGTTTGAGCAGGAATTCGGTGCGACCCGTGCCGAGCTTCTGCTGGACGCGATCATCACCCGCGCCCCGCATTGGCCGCTGCCGGACTGAGCCCGGCAGCCGCCTACAGCCTCAGGGCATGACCGGTGGCACGTAGGTCAGGGTCATGCCCAGCAGCCACAGCAGGCCCAGCACCAGCGGGATGTGCACCAGCAGCTGGATGAAGGTGAAACCGACGATGTCGCGCGCCTTCAGGCCCAGCACGCCCAGCAGCGGCAGCATCCAGAACGGATTGATCAGGTTGGGCAGGGCCTCGGCCGCGTTGTAGACCTGCACGGCCCAGCCCAGGTGGGCATGCAGTTCATTGGCCGCCTGCATCACGTAAGGGGCCTCGATGATCCACTTGCCGCCACCGGAAGGCACGAAGAAGCCCAGCACCGCCGAGTACACGCCCATGACCAGGGCGAAGGTGTCGGTGGTGGCGATGTGCACGAACACGCTGGACAGCCGATGTGCCAGCGTCTCGCCGCCGCTGCCGGCGGCGTGGGTCAGGATCATCGCGATGCCGCCATACAGCGGGAACTGGATCAGCACGCCCGTGGTGCTCGGCACCGCCTTGGCCACCGCATTGAGGAAGCTGCGCGGTCGCCAATGCAGCAGCAGGCCCAGCGAAATGAACAGGAAATTGTAGGTATTGAGGTTGGCAATGGCGGTCACCACCGGCTTGCTCGCAAACTCACTGAACAACCAGCCAAAGGCCAGCAGCGACAGCAGCACGGTCAGCAGCGGGCTGTATTCCAGCCATTCGCCGGCACGGGTACGTGCCGGCAGCGGCTCGGGTTCGGCCTGGGCCGCCCCTTCGAAATCCGCCGCGGTGCGCGCCGTGGCCGGTCCCGGCGCGGTCATCCAGGCAATGATCAGCGATACGACGATCAGTGCCGCGGTGAGGGCAATGGACTGCCACAGGAAGATGGTTTCAGTGAAGGGCAGTACGCCGGTGATCTCCACCAGCCCCGGCGGCATGCTGGCCGGATTGGCCTGCAACTGCGCGGCCGAGGAGCTCAGGCCCATCGCCCACACTGCGCCCAGCCCCAGATACGCAGAGGCACCGGCGGCACGGTAGTCCATGCGCAGGTCTTCGCGGCGCGCCAGCGCGCGCACCAGCAGGCCACCGAACACCAGCGAGAATCCCCAGCTGAGCAGCGAGGCCAGCATGCTGACCAGGCCCACATACACCACCGCACCGCGGCCACTGCGCGGCACCCGCGCGAGCAGGTCGATGAAACGCGCCACCACCGGGGCCGTGGCCACCGCATAGCCGCCGATGACCACGAAAGCCATCTGCATGGTGAAGGGAATCAGGCTCCAGAAGCCGTCACCAAAGGCTTTGGCGGTGGCCTGCGGCGACGCCCCGAAGCCCATCGCCGCCACCGCGACGATGACCACGCCCAGCACCGCGAACACGTATGCGTCGGGGAACCACTTCTCCGCCCACGCCGCCGAACGCAGCGCCGCGCGCGCCATCCAGCCATCCTGTACCGCCGCCGATGCCGAGTTGGCCATGCCCTACCCTCCCAGGTGTGATTCCTGGATTCTCGCGGCGGGGCCCCGGATTGTCAGTAACCCATTGGTCGGGTCGCGGTCAGGCGCGGGCCAGCGCGACCGCAATCCCGGCAAACACCACCGCGCCGACCCAGTTGTTGTGCAGGAACGCCTTGAAGCAGCGGTCCCGGTCGCGGTGCCAGCACAGATGGAACTGGTAGACGATCAACCCGGCCGCCACACCCAGCCCGGCCCAGTACGCCAGGCCCAGTTCTCCGCGCAGCCCCACCAGGGCCAGTGCTGCCAGGAACAGCGCGTACAGGATGCCCTGGATCACCAGATCCAGGTCGCCGAACAGAATGGCCGTCGAGTGCGAGCCCATTTTCAGGTCGTCGTCGCGGTCGACCATCGCATACCAGGTGTCATAGGCGGTGGACCACAGGATGTTGGCTCCGTACAGCAGCCAGCCGATCACCGGTACCTCGCCCTGCACGGCGGCAAACGCCATCGGAATACCCCAGCCGAAGGCCAGGCCCAGATACACCTGTGGCAGATGGGTATAGCGCTTCAGATACGGGTAGCTGGCGGCCAGGAATACGCCGATGAAGCTCATTCCGATGGTCAGGGCGTTCATGCTCAGCACCAGCGCGAAGGCCACCAGCATCAGCCCGGCGAACAGCAGCAGTGCCTCGCGCCCGCTCACCCTCCCGCTGGCCAGCGGGCGGTCCTTGGTGCGCTTGACGTGCGGGTCCAGCCAGCGGTCGGCGTAGTCGTTGATGACACAACCGGCCGATCGCGTCAGCCAGACGCCGGCGGTGAAGACGAACAGCGTCCACAGCGGGGGCAGCCCGCCAGCGGCCAGCCACAGCGCCCACCAGGTGGGCCACAGCAGCAGCAGGGTGCCGATCGGGCGATCGGCACGCATCAGTTTCCAGTACTGGCCCCAACGCGACGGCGGTGCGCCGGCGGGGGCATCAAAACGTTCGTAAGCCATGCTGCAAGGATACGCCAGCGCCCCCACGGACGGGCTTGCACGGTCCGTTCGTTGAAGGGGGGCAGACCTGCGCCGCGTTTACCGCTAGAATGCCCGTCCCGCACCGCCACTTGGCGCTGCGATGCCCGCCCCGGCCCTGTGCTGACGGCGTGGCGGTTCTACAACGCGCCCGTAGCTCAGCCGGATAGAGTAGTGGCTTCCGAAGCCATTGGTCGGGGGTTCGAATCCCTCCGGGCGCGCCATTTTCCCCTCGATTGTCACTGCTCTCAGCCGCCTGCGGGCTGTCTGCGCTGCCCGCGTTCCTACCTCCAATCTCGAGGTGACGATGAAACTGCTCTACCAGACGCACTCGCCTTACGCCCGCAAAGCGCTCGTGTTCGCATACGAGGCCGGCATCGCTACCTCGCTTGAGGTCATCCACCAGGAAACCAGCCCGACGGCGAAGAATCCCGAGGTATTCGCCCGCAATCCCTTGGGCAAGGTGCCGGTCCTGCTCCGCCCCGATGGCGATGCGATCTTCGACTCGGACGTGATCTGCGCCTACCTCGACACCCAGCATGCCGGACCACGCCTCATCCCGCAGGAGGGCGAAGCGCGGTGGCGCGCGCTCCGTCTCCAGGCCGCGGCGCAAGGCCTGTGCGACGCCGGCATCGCACTACGCTGGGAAACGGTGCGACGGCCCGCCGAGCTGCGTTATGCACCGCTACGCGATGGCTATACGGAGAAACTCCTGACGACCTATGAGTGGCTCGAACAGGAGATCGACGGCAGCGAACCCGTCCATGTGGGGCACATCGCCGTGGCCACCGCCCTGAGCTGGATCGCGTTTCGCGATCTGCCGGATTTCCGCGAGGGACATCCCCGGCTGGTCGATTGGTTCGATGCCTTCGAAACGCGCGAGTCGATGCGAAGGACGCCGTTGTCAGGCGAGACGCACGACTAGCCTTTGCCACCGTGCCGGCGCTGCAGATGCTCAACCTGCGCCAACAATGCCGCCCGGAGTGCATCTGGCTGACGGATATCGAACTCGAAGGGCAGCCGTGACAACTCACGCGCGAACCAGGCAAGGTCGTCAGCTTGAGCCCGCAGAAGTGTGCTGTCGCCAGCGGGTTCAAGTACGCCAATCGTTTCGAAGATTTCACGTTGCGCTGTCGTGATGTCGGCATGTAACAGGACTTCGATCGCGTGGGTGCGGGAACGCATGGCCATCGAAGAGACCAGATGCGCGAGTACGTCGAAGCCTTCTGGACGCCCAAAGCTTGCCGGCATGGCATGCACCTGCTCGATGCGGTCAAGCCGGAACGAGCGCAGCCCCCTGCGCAGGTGACAGTACCCTACGGCGTACCAGCGACCGCCGCGCCACGCCAGGCCCCAAGGATCAACGTCGCGTTCACTGGAACCGCGTTCGGTCCGGTAGATCAGGTGAACGCGCTGACGCGCCTGTGCGGCCTGACTGAGGATCACCAGCGCGGCATTGTCGGCACCGGCATCGCGCGCGTCGGCTTTGGCGAGATCCAGTGCCACTGTGTCGTCAATCGCGCGAACGCGCTGTTTGAGCGCCTCCGGCATCACCCGCTCGAGTTTGGCATGCGCACTAGCGACGGCGGGGATCACACCCGACAGACCCAGGCTCCGAGCAGCAAGCAGGCCGAGCGCTAATGCAAGCGCCTCATCGTTGGTGAACGCCATCGGGGGCAGCTTGAAACCCGGCACCAGGGCGTAACCGCCATGGCGACCGCGCTCTGCGGTGACGGGAATGCCGATCTCCTCCAATGAGGCGACGTAGCGACGCAGCGTGCGGCCGTCGACCCCGACCCGCCGCGCCAGCTCGGGGCCGCTCATGCGGCCGTGAGCCTGAAGCAGCTCAAGGACGGTCAGGACACGCGTCGTCGGAAGGCTCATGGGGACGAGTGTACGTTCAATCAGGGCGGATTCCGTCCTGATTGGTTTCTAACCTGAGGATTCCTCCGGCCGGGCCACCCAGACACGGCCCGTTGCCCCTTCGTATCCCACTGACTGGAAACTCCAATGAACATGGTCCTCCGGCTCCTGTTGGTCACCGGCCTCTGCGCCATCGCGCTCCCGGCGCACGCGTCATCCCCCTCCCCCGCCGGGCCCGCCACAGACAGCGTGAAGCACCTCCAGGACTATCAGGTCGTGGAGCTACGGCGCTACACGACCACGCCAGGGAAGCGTGGCGACTTTGTACGCTACTTCGACAGCTACTTTCCCGAGGCATTTGAGCAGCTGGGGGCCATGATATTTGGCCAGTTCGTCGAGCGCGACGATGCGAACCGTGTTGTATGGCTGCGCGGATTCAAGGACATCCAGGCGCGGCCTGTGGTGAACGCGGCCTTTTACTACGGCCCCCTTTGGCGCGAGCATCGCGCCAAAGTCAACGCGATTCTGCCCGACAGCGACAACGTGATGCTGATGCGCCCGCTTCACGCGGAAAGCGGCATTACCGTGTTGCCTGCGGTCGACCCCGTGCGTGAGCCAGACGGTGCACGTGGCGTCGTCGTGGCGCAGATATTTCCGGTCAGGAAGGAACAGATGGACGCGTTCTCCTCGCGCGCGGAGAGGGCGTTCCTGGCCTACGACAGCCAGGGCGTAAGAAGCGCGGGTGTGCTGGTGTCACTGGATGCGCCCAACAACTTCCCGCAATTGCCCATTCGCGAGGATGGCCCTTGGTTGGTATGGCTTGGCGTGGCCCAGGACGATGCGGCGCTGCGACTGCTGTCACAGCGAATGGAGGACGTCGAGCAGGCCATGAACAAAGCCGGCGGGCTGCGAGGCGCGATCGAGCGCATTGTGATGGATCCGACGCCGCGCTCACGCCTACGCTGGCTTACCCTCAACGCCGCCACTGACCCGGCCACGCCATGATCGAGACCGCGCATCTGTGGTTGTTCTTCGTGATGGTTCTGGGCGTGGTCCTGCTGCCCGGGCTTGATATGGCCTACGTCATGGCCAGCGCGCTGATCGGCGGCCAGCGCTCGGGGTTGTTGGCAACCGCCGGTGTCATTGCGGGCGGCGCATGCCACGTGCTGCTGGGCGCACTGGGCGTAATGGCGGTGCTGAAGGTAGTGCCTGCGGCGTTCAATCTCATGCTGCTGGCTGGCGCGCTCTACATCGCATGGATTGGATGGACGTTGCTGCGCAGTCGGATTGCGTTCGACGCGTCGCCATCGACGCGCGTGCGGAGTGGCGCGGGCACCTTCGGGAGGGGCATGGCAACCTGCCTCCTCAATCCCAAAGCCTATCTCTTCATGCTGGCCGTCTTTCCGCAGTTCCTGAAGCCTGACTACGGTCCTCTCTGGCTTCAGGCGCTGGTGCTTTGGATCATCATCGCTGTCTGTCAGGCCGCCGTGTACGGCGGCATGGCGCTGGCTGGAGAAGGCGTAAGAGCCTGGCTCGGCGCGAAGCCGGCTGCGAACCTGCTGCTCGCGCGCGTGGTGGGTTCGATGCTGCTTGTGGTGGCGGCGGTGACCGCGTGGGAGGGCTGGCACCTTTCGTAGCGCCGGGCTCTGCCCGGCTCACGGTGCACGGTCACGGCGCAGCCGGGCAGAGCCCGGCTCTACGGCATGGCGAAGGCCGGCGTTCGTTCAGTACCGGCCGTCGAAGGCAAAGATCGGCTTGCGCTGCTTCCACAGCCCGTTGGTGAAGTCCGGGAACTCCAGGGTCTGGAAGCTGTTGGCGATGGACAGCTCGGAGAGCGGCGTGATCGCGCTCCAGGTCACCGCGTCATAGATGTCGATCGGCATCGGGGCGCGCGCCTTGAGCGCTTCGACAAAGGCGTGGATGACGAACCAGTCCATGCCGCCATGGCCGGCGCTGGCGGCAGTCGCGGCGTTCTGCTTCCACAGCGGATGCTCGTAGCGGTCCTGGTAGACCTGGAAGTCTTCCCATTTGTGCGGCGGGCTGCGGCCTTCGATATGGATGGACTGGTTGAGGTCCATCCACAGCCCCTTGGTGCCCTGCACGCGGAAGCCGAGCGAATAGGGGCGCGGCAGCGAGGTGTCGTGCTGCAGCAGGATGGTTTCGCCGTTCTCGCAGGCCAGCGTGGTGGTGACGATGTCGCCCAGCTTGAACTGCACCTTCGTGCTTGGGTGGGTCGTGCCACCGCTCTTGGCGACGGTGTACTCATGCAGGCCGCGCGCTTTACTCGCGAAAGCATTGATATGAGTGAAGCGGTTGCCGCGGTTGATGCCGGTATACATGGCGCACGGGCCAATGCCGTGGCTGGGGTACAGCTCGCCGTTGCGACGCACCGAATGCTCGGTACGCCAGCGCGCTTCAGACCAGCCCTTGGGGCCGAATTCCACGCCGCTGTCATACGGCTGACTGGGATCGCCGGAATTGAACTTCACTCCGCGCAGGTCATGCTGGTAGCCGCCCTGCAGGTGCACCAGTTCGCCAAACAGCCCTTCGCGCACCATCTGCAGCGCGGCCATCACGTCGCGTCGGTAGCAGACGTTCTCCAGCAGCATGTACGGCGTGCCGGTGGCCAACTGGGCATTGAGCACATCCCAATGGTCCTGCAGGGTGATACCGGCCACGACCTCGCAGCCGACCGCCACCTTGGCCTGCATGGCAGCGATCGCCATCGGCGCGTGGTACTCCCACGGCGTGGCGATGATCACCCCGTCCAGCCCGCGCTGTTCCAGCAGGCGCTTCCACGCGTTGACGTCGCCGTTCTGGCCATAGGCGGTCGGAGCCGGCTTGCCGGCCTTGGCGACCATGTCCAGACCACGCTTGAGCATGATCGGCTCGATGTCGCACAACGCGACCACTTCGACGTCGTCGCGTCGTACCAGTTCCTTCAGCAGCACCTGGCCACGCATGCCGGTGCCGATCAGCCCCAGCTTGACCTTGCGCGTCACGGCCCAGGCCGGCGTCTCCGGCAGCAGGCTGGTGGCGGCGAGTGCGGCACTGGCCGCGATGAATTCCCTACGCTTCATGAAACATTGCTCCGCTGGTAAGGGTCAGAACCGATAGCCGAGCTGCAGACTGTAGCTGCGCCCGTAGATGCTGGCATAGTCACTGGAGTCCCCAAGGAAACCCTGGGGGTCGTAGAACGGCAGGCGGTTGAACAGATTCTTGACCGTCAAGCCCAGCGTCCAATGGTCGTCCGGTCGCCAACCCACGCTCAGGTTGGCGGTCCACCACGACGGTACGCCACCGCACTGCGCGGGGTTCACCGGCAACCGGCTGGCAGTGCAGGTGTCCGGGTTGTTGTCTTCGGCATCCACCTGGTCGTAGGCCCACTTGGTGGTGCCGACGTAGTTCACGAACACGCTGGTGGTGACCTCGCGATAGGTCCAGTCGGCATTCAAGGTCGCACGCAGACGCGGGTTTCCGTAGTAGCCGATGGTATTGCCGTAGTACCAGCGCGAGGTGTCGTCGATGTAGTACTCCTTGCGCCGCGCTATGGTCGCGGCCACCCCGATGTTCAGGCTGCCGAAATCCCCCAGGCTGAAGCGGCTGCGCGCGTCGATGTCGAAACCATCCACCAGCGTGCGCCCCTGGTTCTTGTACTGGCCGACCACGCTGGAGACGTTGCCGACGCTGTAGCCGGGCAGCGTGCCCGGGCAGACCACACCGCTGGCCGGATCGGCGCACATGGCCGCCACTGCCTCGACGTTGGCGCGGTCGCTGTCGCTGATCGGGTTGCGGGTCATCGACTGGATGTCTTCAGGCTTGCTGTAGTCCGGTGCGGCGATCTCGTTGCGCCGATAGATGAACCAGTAGTCGGCCGACACGCTCAACCAGCTGGCGGGCTCATAGACCAGTCCCAACGTGGAGATCTTCGCCTTCTCGGGCTTCAGATCCTGGTTGGGCTGGGTCATGCGCGCCACGGTGCGGCTGCAGTCCGAGTTGAGCAGCGAGTTGCCCAGGTCGACATCGCCACTGCGTGCTGACTGCCGCAGCAGGTTGGCGATGGCGTTGGTCTCGTCGCAGCGGATGTCGTCCTCGAAACCGCCGAGCTGGGCGAACACACCGCCGGTGCCGGCTTCCGCCAGGCTGGGCGCGCGGAACCCCTCCGAGTAGGTGCCGCGCAGCAGCAGCTGTGGCAGCACCTGATACTTCAGGCCGATCTTGGGGGCGAGGTTGGCGCTGAAGTTGGGGTACTTGTCCACGCGCAGCGCCGCATCCAGTTCCAGCTTGTCGGTGATCGGGGCCACCGTCTCGGCGAACAGCGCATAGGTGTTGCGCTTGCCATCGAACCACGATCCGCCCTGCTGGGTGATCAGGCCATTGGCGGCGTCCTCGTTGCCCGGCGTGTAGAAGGTCTCACGGCTGGCATTGAAGCCGAAGGCGGCACGCATTTCACCGGCCGGCAGCTGGAACAGCGGACCTTCGATCCTGCCGTCAAGGGTGTGCAGCCGCGTCCACGACTGGATGTCGAAGGTGGGGAACGCCTCACGGATCAGCGCGGCATTGGCCTCGCTGATCACCCCGAACTGGTACGCCGGGTTGTCGGAGATGATCACCCGTCCCGTGCCCGGGTCGATGCTGTACGGACCGAACGCGCGCTCGAAGCCGTCCAGGTTGACGTTGATGGTCTGGTAGGTCACCGAATGGGTGCCAGCGGTGGCAAACGCGGTCTCCCAGTTCCAGTCACCGATGTCGCCACGCAGGCCGGCCAGCACACGGTAGCTCTGGTCGGTGTTGCGCTGGCCGAAATGACTGTCGCCAACATCCTGCAGCAGATAGTTCAGCCCCACCACGCCGCCCATCAGTGCCTTCAGTTCCGGGCTGGCGTTGTTGTAGACATTGTTGGGGCCCAGGAACGGCGTGCGGAACTGATTGACCGTGGTGCCGGTATTGCGCGAGAACCAGCTGCTCGGATTGCCGGTCGTGGTGCCGTACGCATTTGGGGTACCGGCGTTGGCGCGCAGGTCGATGTCGGTGTAGGTCGCCTCGGCGAACGCCTCGGTGCTGTCACCGATCAGGAAGCGCGAGCTGATGTAAGCGGTGTTGCGCTTGGTTTCCGCACCGGAGTCGATCTCGCGGTTCATCCAGGTTTCCCACACGCAGCGGGTACCCGAGGCCTCGGTGATGGCGGTGTTGCACCCCGGTGCGGCCTCCTGGCGGCGCGCCCCGGTCACCGGGTCGAAGGCGAAGTAGGTGCCCGGGTTGAATTCGCCCGGCCGGCTGCCGACGCCCAGGCGCAGGTTGTTGAGGTAGTTCGGGTTGTTGACGTAGTACTGGCTGGGCCGCTTGTCGTAGTAGTCGCTGAGCGGAATGGCGTCGCGACGGTACAGGTTGACGCTGGCATAGACGTTGTAGCGGTCTGCATCCAGGTCGCCGAACCCGGCGGTGAGGCTGGCCTGGTGTTCGCCGTAGGAATCGATGCGTGAGGAGGAATCCGTGGTGATGCTGACTTCCGCGCCGCGGTAATCCCGCTTGGTGATCACGTTGATCACGCCGGCCACCGCATCGGTGCCATAGACCGCCGAGGCACCGTCGGTCAGCACTTCCATGCGTTCTATCGCGGCCGCCGGAATCGCATCGATGTTGACGAACTGGGTCTGGAAACCGGCCGGCGCACCGTAGTACGACAGGCGACGGCCATTGAGCAGCACCAGCGTGCCCTGCGCACCCAGCCCGCGCAGATTGGCCTGCGAGGCCCCGTCCGAGCCGGTGAACAGCGAGCGCGAATCCTGCTGTGCCGGCCGCGCGGCCGGCAGGTTGTCCAGCACCTGCAGCAGCGTGCGCGCCCCCATGTTCTCGATGTCCTGCTTGCGGATTACCTGCACCGGCGAGCTGGTCTCCACATCCGAACGGCGGATGTTGGACCCGGTGACCTGGACCCGGCTCAGTTCGGTGGTGCGTTCGTCGTCGGTGCTGGTCGCGACGCTGTCCTGGGCGAAGGCCGGTGCGGTTCCGATCAGGGCAATGCCCAGCGCGAGCGATAAGCGGGTGGCGGGGATGCGGCGTTGGCGATGGCGTACGTTCAACATCTTGGCTCCTCGTGCGGTCCGCAGCGTGGGGCTGCCTGGGTGGTATTTCCGGCAACAGTTACCCGCACCGCAGCCACGCAGGCTGCAGACGGAGAACGGTGAGGTGGATGAGAAAACGGGGAATGGCTCCCTGCGGCCGACTCTAGGGCAGCCTCTCGAAAGATGTCAACAAAATGAAAGCAAAAAGAAGGGGTTTTTCGCGACAAACGAAAGTTGACGCAAGGCAACACTTTCTTTACCGCTTATGAATACGCAGATTTTCGCTTTCGCGACAGCGGGATACAAAAGCGATTACGGGCAGGACGCGTCAATCTAATCGAAAACTGTGATCGGCTGAACTTATTTAAATCTTTCGATAATTGACATTTCGAAAGAAAACAAAGATGGTGACCGCGTCCAACAGGAAGCCCCCATGTCCCAGCCCGCGCTCTTTGACCTTGCCGCCTGGCAGTCCCGTGGTGGTGCCCACACCGCTGAGGAGATCGCCCAGCAGCCCGTGCTGTGGGCGGCCGTTGCCGATCAGCTGGAAGCCGCCCAGGGCCGGCTTGATGCGTTTATCGGTGAATCGCTGAGCCGGCCGGAGCAGCGGGTGATCTTCACCGGTGCCGGCAGCTCGGGCTTCATTGCCGAGATGGCGGCCGAGGCCATCAACGCGCAGTGGTCCGCCGACGTGCGGGCGGTGCACACCACCAGCCTGCTCACCCACCCGCAGCTGTACCTGCAGGTCGACCGCCCCACCCTGCTGGTGAGTTTTGGCCGCAGCGGCTCCAGCCCGGAAAGCGTGGCGGTGGTCGATCTGGTGCGCGCGAGCGTGCCGAATGCGACATTCCTGCATATCACCTGCAACGCGGAAGGTGCGCTGGCCGGCAACGGTCGCGACGATCCCAACACCTGCTCGCTGCTGATGCCGGCGGCCAGTTGCGATCGCGCCTTTGCGATGACCAGCAGCCTGACCTGCATGCTGCTGTCCGCACTGGCCGTGTTCGACCGCGCACCGTGGCAGCAGCGCATCGCGCAGCTGCGCCTGCTGGCCGAACACGCGCAGCAGGCGCTGCAGCACTGGGATGGCGCGGTGGCCGCGCTGGCCCAGTGGCCCTGCAACCGGGTGATCTATCTCGGCAGCGGCCCCCTCGAAGCCGCCGCTCGCGAAGCCGCACTGAAAGTGCTGGAGCTGACAGCAGGACGCGTGCTGGCGCTGTCCAACACGCCGCTCGGCTTCCGTCACGGGCCCAAATCCACGCTGGATGGCGACACCCTGGTGGTGATGCTGCGCAGCGCGCAACCGATGGCGCGCCGCTATGAACAGGATCTGCTGGACGAGCTGCGCGCCGATGGCGTCGCCGGACGGGTCATTTGCGTCGGTCCATCTGGCGCAGACCGTGCTGAAGGCGACTTCACGCTCGAGGTCCCGGCGCTTCCCGACAGCTGGCTCGCACCGCTGTGGTTGCTGGTGGCACAAGGCTATGCGCTGCATCGTTCGGCGGCGATGGGCTACACACCCGACAACCCCTTCCCTGACGGCACGGTCAACCGCGTGGTACAGGGTGTGACCATTCACTCCCTCGGCTGAGCGCAACCGACGCATGCAGACCTGGTACGGCATCGACATCGGCGGCACCAAGATTGAACTGGCCGCATGCGACGCGCGCGGCGCGGTCATCCACCGCCAGCGCGTGGCCACGCCGTGCCACGACTACGCGGCGTTTCTCGACAGCGTGGCCGCTCTGGTGGACCAGGCGGACGAAACGCTGGGCAATACCTGCAAGGCCGTTGGCGTCGCCCTGCCCGGGGTCCGCGATGCCGACAGCGGCCGCCAGCTCAGCGCCAACGTGCCGGCGTTGACCGGGCGCACCGTGGGCGCGGATCTGCAGACGCGTCTGCAGCGGCCGTTGGCCCTGGGCAATGACCTGCAGTGCTTTGCGCTTTCCGAGGCACAGGGCGGTGCCGCCGATGGTTATCCGAGCATGTTCGGGGTGATTCTCGGCACCGGGGCCGGCGGTGGTTACTGCAAGGACGGTCGACTGGTGGCCGGCAACAACGGCATGGCCGGCGAATGGGGGCACTGGAGTCTGCCCGCCACCCTGCAGCTGCGCCATGACCTGCCCCTGCTGGACTGCGGCTGCGGCCTGCGTGGCTGCCTGGAGCGCTATGTGTCCGGCAGCGGACTGGCGCTGATCCATGCCCGCCAGGGCGGTGACGCGCTCGACGCGCAGCAGGTGGTGGAACGCGCCAACGGCGGCGATGCCGTCGCCCAGCGCGCGTTGGCCATTCACCGCGACCTGCTGGGTTACTGCTTTGCCAGTCTGATCCTCGCCTTGGACCCGCACGTGATCGTCCTCGGCGGCGGCTTGTCCAAGCTGGAGCCGCTGTATCGCGATCTGCCCGCTGCCATTGCCCCCTATCTGTTTGCCGGGGTGCGGGTGCCGCCGATCCTGCCGCCGGTGTTCGGCGACGCGGGCGGCGCGCGGGGTGCCGCGCTGTTGGCCTGCCAGCAGCATCCCGCAGGTTGAACCGCCCCCCTTCTCATTCCACGACAACCGGAGCCTTGCCATGTCCGCCGTACGCGCCTTGATCGCCGCCCATCGCCAGGGCCAGCCGGTGGGGCTGTACAGCGTGTGCTGCAGCAACGAACAGGTATTGCGGGCCGCCATGCAGGTGGCGAAGCACTACGGCACCCTGCTGCTGATCGAGGCGACCTCCAACCAGGTGGATCAGTTCGGCGGCTATACCGGCATGACCCCGGTGCAGTACCGCGACTACGTGCATGCGCTGGCCGACGAACAGGGTTTTCCGCGCGATCGACTGGTGCTGGGCGGCGACCATCTCGGTCCGAATGCCTGGCAGAAGGGTCCGGCCGACGTGGCCATGGCCAACGCGCGCGAGCTCATCGCCGCCTATGTGGCGGCCGGCTTCCACAAGATTCACCTGGACTGCAGCATGTCCTGCGCCGATGACCCGACGCCCTTGCCCGATGCAACGGTTGCGTTGCGCTCGGCCGAACTGGCGCGCGTGGCCGAGCGCACCGCCGCAGAACAGGGGCTGCCGCCGCCGGTGTATGTCATCGGCACGGAAGTGCCGGTGCCGGGCGGTGAATCCTCGCTGGAAGGCGGGTTGGCCGTCACCACGCCGGAGGCGGCGGCCACCACGCTGGCCATCCATCGCGACGCCTTCGCCACGCCCGACCTGTTGCCGGCCTGGGACCGTGTGCTGGCCATGGTGGTGCAACCCGGCGTGGATTTCGACCACAGCAGCGTGCACTACTACGACCCGGAGGCAGCGCAGGCGCTCTCGGCGTTCGTCGCGTCACAGCCACGCATCGTGTTCGAAGCCCACTCCACCGACTATCAGACCGAGGCGGGGCTGCACGCCCTGGTGCGCGACCACTTCGCCATTCTCAAAGTCGGTCCGGCCGCCACGTACGCCTTCCGCGAAGCCGTGTTCGCCTTGGCGATGATCGAGAACGAGTTGCTGCCGGCAGCGCAGTGCTCCCAGCTGATCGCGGTGCTGGACCGCGTCATGTGCGAGAAGCCGGGCTACTGGCGCAGCTACTACACCGGCACCGAGGCGGAACAGCAGCGCCTGCGCCGCTACTCACTCAGCGACCGCAGCCGCTATTACTGGGGTGAACCGGACGTGCAGGCCGCGCTGGCCACGCTGGTTGACAACCTTACCCGCCAGCGACCGCCGCTGATGCTGCTGAGCCAGTTCCTGCCGGAGCAGCGCGCCGCGGTACAGGCCGGCACCCTCAGCGACGCGCCCCTCGCGTTGATCCAGCACAAGGTCGCGCTGCGCCTGGCCGAGTATGCCCGCGCCTGCGGTGCGCAAGGTCCATTCGAAACCTTATCGGCAGCGGGGCTTTCGGAAGAGTAAGCTTCGGCTTTCCTTCTGAAAGGGAGTTCACGGTCATGCGCAACACTCGGCAACGTCGCCAACAGATCATGCAGATGCTGGTCGAGCACGGCAGCGTGCAGGTCAGCGAGCTGGTGGAGCGTTTCGGCGTGTCGGCTGTGACCATCCGCACCGACCTGACCCACGTCGAGGCGCAGGGTCTGGCCACGCGTACCCATGGCGGTGCCACCCTGATGCGCACGCCGCCCATGGAGCAGGACATCCATGAAAAGGACACGCTCAACCTGCCGCTGAAGGACAGCATCGGCGCGCATGCCGCGCAGCAGGTGCGCCCCGGCGACAACATCATCATCGACTCCGGCTCCACCACCATGACCCTGGCCCGGCACTTACGCGCGCACCGCGACGTGACGGTGATGACCAACGGGCTGAACATCGCCTGGGAGCTGGCCAATGCGCCCGGCGTGGAACTGATGCTCACCGGCGGCCTGCTGCGCAAGCAGTCGCTGTCGCTGCAGGGCAGCCAGGCCGAAGCCAGTCTCAACAGCTACAGTTTCGACACCCTGTTCCTGGGCGTGGATGGTCTGGACCTGCAGTTTGGCCTGACCACCCACCATGAAGCCGAAGCCAGCCTCAACCACCGCATGGTGGAGCGGGCGCGGCGCGTGGTGGTGCTGACCGATGCGTCCAAGTTTGGACGGGTCAGCCTGCATCGCATCGCCCGGCTGGAGCAGGTCCATACCATCATCACCGACGCCAGCATTGACGCCGAGTATCTGGAAGGGCTGCAACGGCTGGGCATCGAAGTGATCATTGCCGAGACCCCTGCATGACATCTGCCGCCGCCTCGCACGCCACCCTCAACACCCACGCAGAAGGCCCCCGATGGCCGGTGCGCTACCTGTTGTTCATTGGCGGCATGGGCGGACTGCTGTACGGCATCGACATCGGCATCATCGCCGGCGCGCTGCCCTATCTGGAGGCGACGGCGACCGCCAGCTGGCACCTCACCAGCCAGCAGCTGGGCTTCGTGGTCGCGGCGGTGCTGCTGGGCAGCGTGCTCTCCTCGCTGTTTGCCGGTGCCATCGCCGACCTGGTCGGGCGGCGCAACACCCTGGTCCTGGCCGGTGCCTTGTTCACCCTGAGCATCCCGGTGATGGCGCTCTCGGAAGGCTACGGCGCGCTGCTGCTGGGCCGACTGCTGCAGGGCATCAGCGGCGGCCTGATCGGCGTGGTCGTGCCGCTGTACCTGGCCGAAGTGCTCAGCCCGGAGCGGCGCGGACGCGGTGCGGGACTGTTCCAGCTGCTGCTCACCATCGGCCTGGTGCTGGCGGCAGTGATCGGTCTGTACCAGGCGCATGCGGTCGATGCCGCCGCAGAGAGCGTGCGCCATCTGCCCGCGGCCGAGCAGCAGCGGCTGCTGTTCGAGGTCAAAGACCACGCGTGGCGCACCATCTTCTGGAGCTGCCTGCTGCCCGGGCTGGTGTTTACCTTCGGCGCGCTGTTCATCAGTGAATCCCCGCGCTGGCTGGCCCGTCGTGGCCAGCTCGACAAGGCCCGTGCCGCGCTTCAGCGCACGGTGGCGGCCAGCGAGGTGGAACCGACCCTGCAGAGCATGCAGGCACCGGAACAGACCCAGGCACTGGCGCGCGGATCACGCGTGCGCGACCCGCTGCTGAGCCGCCGCTATGTGTGGCCGTTCGTGCTGGCGTGCCTGGTGCTGGCATTCACCCAGGCGACCGGCATCAATTCCGTGCTGGCGTATGCGGTGAACATCCTCAACCAGGCCGGCCTGCCCGGCGCGGCGGCGAACGGGGCCGACGTGGCCATCAAACTGCTCAACGCCCTCATGACCGTGGTCGCGCTGGTGCTGGTGGACCGCAAGGGCCGCAAATTCCTGCTCATGCTCGGCACCGGTGGCATTACCGTGGCGCTGCTGTGCGCGGCACTGCTGTTCGTGCGTGGCGAGCAGGGTCGCGTGGATGTTCGGCCGATCCTGCAGCAGCAGGTCAGCGGCGAAGCGCTCGACCTGACCCTGGATGCGGCGCAATGGGCACAGCTGGACCGCCATGCCGACGCCCGGCCGCAGCAGCTGACCGTGTCCTATGCCTACGGCGATTTCAACAACGTGCGTTCGCTGCGCAGCGACAGCCCCACCGATGCGGCGCTGCAGATCCGCCGCGAGGATGCGGTGTCTGCCGACAGCGTGATCGGCCGCTTCTTCCGCAGCCTGCACCTGAATCCCTTCCCGGACCCGGCGCAGGCCGCGGACGCCCCCCTGGTGATCGAACGCGCCAGCGTGGGTCCGGTGCCGTCGCCCACCCACGGCTGGCTGGTCGCCGGCTGCATCCTGCTGTTCGTGGCGTTCTTCGCGGTCGGCCCGGGCGTGTGTGTTTGGCTCGCGCTGTCGGAGCTGATGCCCACGCGCATCCGTTCCAATGGCATGAGCATCGCGTTGCTCATCAACCAGTTCGTGTCCACCGTGATCGCGGCGATGTTCCTGCCCACGGTCGGCCATTACGGCTACGCCAGCATGTTCTTCTTCTGGGCCGGCTGCACGCTGCTGTATTTCCTGGTCGCGGCGTTCTGGCTACCGGAAACCAAAGGCAGGACCCTGGAAGAGATCGAAGCCCGGTTCCGGTAGCGCCGGGCTCAGCCCGGCTCCTCCTCGTGCATCAAGACGCCTCGATGTAGCCCTTGCGCAGCTTCTCGGCCACCAGCTTGTCCATCTCGCGGCGCGCGCGCTCGACACTGTCGAACGCCTTGAGATTGGACTGGCCCGTGGTGCCGATGCGCCCGAAGCTCACCGTCAGTTCCATGCCGTTGAGCGCAGCGGTCCAGAACTTGCGTGAGGCCCCCTGCTCGAAGCTCAACCGCACCACGGTTTCGTCGGGCAGCGGCTCGGACGCCGGCGCCACCGGGGCGGTGCTTTCCTCCACCGGCAAGACCACCGGTGGCAGCCTCACCTCGTCTGCACCGTCGTCCGGCTCCTCATGCCCCTGCAGCGCCTGGTCGATGCGTGCAAGCACCGCGTCCTGATCGCGCAGCCAGTCCCGGCCGGGCACATCGATCACCCGCCAGCCGAAGCCACGCAGGATGCCGGGGCGGAACACATAGCGTTCGCGGGTATCCAGCACGGTGTCGTCCGGTCGGTCGAGCAGGATGGCGAGCTGGTAGTCGCCGCTGTCCGGATCCACCACCGCCAGGTCGCAGCGGAACTGCGAGCGGCCCACATGCTCGTGCACGATGTGACCGCGCTGGCGCAGCACCTGGGCGATCTCCTGACGGATGCTGTCGGTGCTGGCGGTGCGTGCGAACACATCGCGCGCACCCGCATTGAGCGTGGACAGCACGGTCTGCGCCCGCTCCATGTCGCCGCGGGCACTGGCCTGGGCGAACTGCAGGAACGCGCGCAACGCCGCGGCACCGTCATTGTGGGTGTTGGTGATGGCGTCGGCCTGGATAGTGGAGACCACCGCCATGCGGTGACGGGCGCGGCTGAAGATCACGTTGAGGCGCTTCTCGCCGCCGCGCTGGTTGATCGGGCCGAAGTTCATCAGCATCTTGCCGTCCGGCCCCGGCGCGTAGCAGATGCTGAGGATGATGACGTCGCGCTCATCGCCCTGCACGTTCTCGAGGTTCTTGATGAACAACCCGTTGAACTGGTCCTCGTCCTCGCGGATGTACTCGCGCTCCAGCCGCGTGGCGAAGTCGGCATCTTCGGCCGCCAGCGCTTCCAGCGCCGTCTCGATCTCGTCCTGCTGCGCCTCGGAGAAGGCGACGATGCCGATGCTCAGGCCGGTCTCGCGGCGCAGCATCTCGCGCACCATCTGCGCGATGTAACGTGCCTCCGGCTGGTTGCGTCGGCTCACATACACGCCGTCTTCCAGTCGATGGAAACTCACCGCGCGCGACAGCAGGGTCTCCGCGCCACGCTGACCTGCATCTTCGTCGGCCGAGGAGAACAGCGGCACTTCATCTTCGTCCGGCTCGATCCTTCGATCCGGAATCGTCACCAGCCGACCGTCGTAGAACGCCGCGTTGGAGAAGCTGATCAGCGACTCATGCCGGCTGCGGTAGTGCCAGGCCAGCAGGGTGGCGGGCAGGTTTCGCGCCGCCTGGTTGAGCAGGCTGTCGGAGTCCATGTTGATGGCGATCTTTTCCCCATCTTCTTCCACGACGACTTCTTCTTCGCCCTCGCCGCTGGCCGAGAAGAAGCTGGTGGGCGGCAGCTGCATTTCATCGCCGACCACCACGATCTGACGGGCGCGGCTCAAGGCCGGCACCGCTTCCTCGGTGGGAATCTGGCTGGCCTCATCGAAGATGACCACGTCGAACAAGTCCGGTGACAGCGGCAGCGTGTCGGACACCGACAATGGACTCATCAGCCAGATCGGCTTGAGATCGTTGATCACCAGGCCGGTTTCATCGTCGGACAGGTCGCGGATCGAGCGATGGCGCATGCTCTTGCCGAACTCATGCTCCAGTTCGCGACGACCGGTGCTGTACTGCTTCTTGAACTCTTTTCCGGCGGCATCCAGCTGGCTGGTGGACAGCGAGGCCTGGCGGACGTTGGCCGCGAACAGGCGGTGCAGGGTGGCCTGCACCACCTGGGCATTCAACCCCAGCAGCGATTGCTGGTGCCGGGCAATGCGACGCGCGGCGGCGGCCAGCTGCACACCGTCGAAGCGCGCCAGCTGCGGTGCTTCGCGTTCGATCCGGCGCAGCGCCTCGTCGGCGATGGCCGACTCCATGCTTTCCCAGGGCCCCGGCAGCGTCCGCAGCGCGGTGCGCACGGCCGGCTCGGCCGCCTGCACCGCGCGTAGCAGGGGCAACAGGTCGGGCAGATCGTCCAGCACCTCGCGCAGGTCGCGCAGCAGCTCGGCCACCTGGTCCAGGCTGAGTGCATCCGACAGCTCGATGTTGGCGGTGATGCGCTGGGCCAGCTTGGCCAGCGGTTCGGCAGCCAGCGCCTCGGCGCGGGCCGCGGTCACCGGATCCACCGCCTGGCGCAGGTGCGCGACCAGCGCGCGCAGGTCGGCCGAGCTGGCCAGGCGCTGCTTGCATTGCGCCAGCGCCTCGAGGAACGCGCGCATGCTGGAGACACCGTAGCGGCTGCGGCTGGCCGCATCGGCCGCGTCCAGCGCCGAGGCGGCGGCGTGCTCGGCGGCCAGCGCCTGCAGCACACGGACGTAGCCCGGGTGCACAGCGTGCCGTCCAAAGTCATAGCGACGGCGCAGCTCGCCGCGCAGTTTCCACCATGCCGGCTGCAGCCAGCGCAGCGCGAATGGCTCCAGGCGCTGCATCAGTTCGATGGCGGCCCGGGTGTCACCGGGTTCCAGCTTGTCGCGCCAGTAGCCGGTGTCCTGGCGGGCGACTGCCAGTGCCTGCTCGGCCTGGGCCAGCGAGGACTGGATGCCCAGCAGCTCAAGCGACTGGCTGGAGCTGTCCTCCACCAGCGACAGATGTGCAGCCAGTCCCTGGTCAAGCAGCCACTGCGCCTCCACTGCCAGCGACTGCGCCTGCTGTGCGGTCATGGCGGGCGTGATCAGGCGCGCCGTGTCCTCGAACACCGGATCCAGCTGCGCCAGCAGCGCCTCGCCGTCCTCGACCCACTGGCCCGCACGCGCATAGGCGCGCTCGTCATTGACCACATCGGCCGACAGTCGGCCGAACGGATGCGCTGCCAGGCTGAGCAGACCGAAGCGGTCGTGCAGTTCGCGCTGCACGCGCTGGGCGAGTTCGCGATGGTGATCCCATGACGCCAGGCTCGGCAGCCGCTCGCGCTGCGCCGCGTCTAGCGCGGCGGCCGTCGGCAGGCCGGCCATGCGGCGGACGAGTTGGCGCACGCTGGTACCCAGCGGCTCGGGTACCGACGCCATCGCCTGTTCAAAGGCATCCACCTGAAGCTGGTGGCGCTCCAGCGCCTCCAGTGTCCCATCGCGCAGCTGCCCCAGGCGCTCGCTTTCGTGGGGTTGGGCGATCCACCGCTCGTAGCCCTCGCGCAGGTCGGCGATGAACGCCTTCTTGTCCGCCTGCGAGTCGTGGATGAGGCAGCACAGTGGCTCCAGGCCGGCCTGCTTGAGACGGTGGAACACCACGTCGAGCGCGGCCCGCTTCTCGCACACGAACAGCACACGCTTGCCGCGCCCTGCGTAGTCGGCGATCAGGTTGGTGATGGTCTGCGACTTGCCGGTGCCTGGCGGCCCCTGGATGATGAAACTACGCAGGCTGCGCGCCATTCCCACTGCAGCGTTCTGGGTGGCATCAGACGCCACCACGTTCCACTGTTCGCGCACCGGCACCGGCTCGGGGGCCTGCAGGTCAACCGCGCGTGGGTCGATCGAGAACACGTGATCGAACGCTGGATTTTCCCCTGGTGCGTCCAGCAGCTGGTTGTAATCGCGGACCAGCGACATCTTGCGGTAGTTGAAGTTGGCCAGGCTGACCTGGGTCAGGTCCAGGTCCCAGGCATAGCGATGGCCGTCCGACTCCTGCAGTTCATAACCGACGCGCTCCTGTTCGGCGGCTTCGGCGACCATCCAGGCATGACGGGGGCCGGCCACCGGTGCCGCGCCAGCTTCAAACTGCTGCGGCAGCGCGGACGGTCGCACCCAGCGCTCGAACAGGGCGCGTCCCAGCGGGCGATAATCGTCGCGGTCATAGCTGTAATCGGGCAACCCGTGTCCCGCACGGGTGCTACGGGAGGACGTGCGTCGCCGCTGATACTGCTGCAGGCGCTGCAGTGCCTTCTGCCGCACCACTTTGATCTGCGCCTTTTCCACCAGCCGCAGTTCCACCGACGGCTCGCTGCGGTGGATCTGCGCCAGCAGGTCGGCATGGATCTGCGCGATGGAGGTCTTCTGCAGATCCACCGTTTCCGGCAGCTGGATGTCGTACAGCTGCCGCAGCTGATGGCGCAGCACCGGGTTGAACTCGGCTTCACCCTCTTCGGCCTGCATGACGTACTGGTCACGCACGCCCTTGCGCTTGGTCAGTGCGACCGGCAGCCACAGCAGGGGCGTGGTGATGCGCTCTTCCGGGGTTTCCTTGAGGTTGTGCCAGCGCAGGAACGCGACCACCAGGCGCAGGTTGCTGAAGCCGTACTCGGCGCGGTCGCGCCGCGCTTCCTGGATCAGTTTGTCCAGCGCCACCGGCAGGTAGGGTTGGTCCTCGAAACGCAGCCAACGCTGCAGGTCCACCGCACGACCCGCGGACACATCGGCGGCGAACGGGCCGCCCCAGGTGCAGATGTGCTCGGCGCGGATGCTTTCCAGATTCAGCATCAACGGCACGCTGGAAACGGTCAGGTTGACGCTGCTGGCAGTCGGTTTGAAATACAGCAGGCGGTTGCGCCGGGACAGATCGAACAGCCGGTCGCGCAGATGCGACAGCACCGCTGCACGGCGCGGATTGGCACCCCGCGCACCGGCCAGCACGCGCTCCACATCCAGCACGTCCGGCTGGTCGCGCCAGGTGCGCAAACGCTGGGCCAGTCCGGCGACATCTGTTGCACGGTCGTGGCGGTTGAGCGCGGTCATCTCCACGATGACGGCGGCGACAATGGGGTTGAGCCGGTCAACCACGGTGAACAGGTTGCGCCGGTGCGCGGCGAAGCGCTTCAGGTCGTCCAGGTCATCGAAGTCCAGCCCACCGGCCAACGCTGCCAGCAGCAGGCCGAGGCGGAAGATGTCGGCAATTTCGTCGTGATGGCCCAGCGCCAGCTCCCAGCTGGCGTAGCCGGGCAGGAACACCGGCCGCTCGATCGGGGCCTCGAGGTTCTCCTGGACCTCCAGATTGCTGAGTTCTTCCCATCCCTTCGGATCGTGGGACCGACGCAGCTCACCGACGATGTTCAAGGTGGAAGCCGGCAGGGGCTGTACCCGGTGCACCGCGCCGATGTTCAGCTGCGGCGGCTGCCCCTCTGGCTGGCGCAGGTGCAGACCGCCATCGGAACCGAGCATGACGGCGGCAGGGGCCAGCGCCGCCACGCGCCCCTGCGCATGCAGGTGTGCGACCTGCTCGAACAGCGGCAACACCAGCACCAGCACATCGTCGGTCGGCAGCGCCGCGCCGCCCTGCGCGTCGATCAGCGCGGCCAGCGTGGTCGTCGGGGTATCGATCGGCGTGTCGATCGGGGTTGGCACGGTTGCGTCGGTTGTCTCGTTCATGCGGCCACCACCGTGTCGGCCTTCTTCTTCAGTTTGTCGAGTTCGCGTTTGCCCATGCGGGCGTCGCGTTTCAGGTTGGTCTGCAGCGCCTCTACGCTGTCCAGCTCGCGTGCCACCAGGTAGCTGCGCAGCAGGGCGGCGTCCTGGGTGTCGGCGTCCACCAGCGACAGGTCGAGCATCAATGCATTCAGATAGTCCAGCACGCTGGCATCCACCTGGGCCTCGCGGAACGTAGCGGGCGTCACCACGGGCTCGTCGTCGCGCCAGTCGGGAAACAGATGGCGCGCCTGGTTCAACAAGGGCTCGGCGCGCACGCTGTCGTCGGCCAGGAAGTAAGCGAGAAAGCCGCGCGTCATCGCGGTCAGGCGCAGCTGGTCCGGCAGATCGAGTGCGTTGAGGACCAACGGGCCACACAGCTTGTCAGCCACCCATTCGTCAAGCTCCGGCTCAGCCTTCCACCACAGGTCCAGCGCGCGGGCGCGCACCACGTTTTCGGGATGGGTGCCGGCCGCGCTGCGCTTGCGGCGTCCGGAGTCGATCTCCGCCGCCTGGCGCAGGTACGCCGCCGGATCAGGATTGGCGATACCGGTATCCACCTTCACCAGGGTCGATACCGCCGCCGCCACCGATTGCGCGGCCAGCGCACCGGCGCGGTCGGCAAACAGTTCGGTATGCAGCGAGTAGCGACGGAGCGTTTCCGCATGGCTGGCGCTGGCGTGGCGCGCGGCCAGCGCATCGCAGAGGATGCGGTCGGCAACGTGGTAGTCGCCACCGTCGCGCAGCCACAGCAGGTAATGCGCGACCTCGTGGCCGAACAGCGCCAGCCGCTCATCCTCGCCCAGCCGCTCCAGAATCTGCCCCTGCAGGACCACGTGGATTTCGCCCGGCACGAACACCAGTGACGCGTTCATCTGCTGGCTGCCGGCCTGATACAGCGTCGCCGGTGCCTCCACGCCCAGGCGCTGCATGGCCAGGCGCAGGCTCGCGTACACGTCAGGGTGGGCGTCCGGCTCCAGTCGATAGGTGTCGCGCAACAGCTCGCTGCGGACCTGCTGCTGGTAGTCGTCCTGGGTCTTCTGGGCACTGGCCCAGGCCCAGACCTCCGGCTCATGCGCTTTCAGGTACGCCACCAGCGCGCGATGGTAGGAGAGCGGTTCAATCGTGAGGTGTTCGGCGGATCCCTGGCTCACCGGCGCGTCCTTTCTGTTGGCCCTGCAGCCAGTTTACGGATTTGCCCGGCGTCGCGCGCGGCCGATCCGCAGCGCAGACGCGCATGGCGCGTCTCTACGTCTTCTGGGACAGCGTCATCAGTCTTTTCAGTTCTGTGTCGTCCACGACGGCGGCCTTCAGCGCGTTCCAGTCGTCTGGCGGTCTACCGTTGGCCAACATTCGTTGGAAGGTGGCGTACGCATCTGTTTTCGACCCGTATGCGCGCAGCGTCTTCTCGTCGTTGACCCAGGCAAGGATGATGACCTTTTCCCGATCATTGAATCGGAAGAACAGCCGATACTGCTGGAAGAACTTCGCACGGAACCAGTGTTGGTGGTTCGTACCGAGCGTTGCACCCTGTCGATATCTGGGATCGGCCGGATGGGATGGAATCTGGTCAAACGCCAGCGCGGTTACCGCAGACAGCCGCTTGAATGCGTTGGTCCTGCGGAAGTCATCTGGCCTGCGCCGCGCAGCATCTGCAACGGCCTCTATCAGGCCGGTGAGCTGCTCTGCAAAGCAAGCGTGCGCGTAGACGGTCCATCCATGGATAACCATTCCGGGTTACTCATCATCGGGATCCAGCGGCGCATCGAGGTCGATGTCCACACCCGCTACCAGCTTCTGGAGCTGGGCAACCAGATCAGCATCAACGGGGGAGACGTTGCGGCCGGATTTCATGTCCTCCTCGAGCAAGCCCAGAAATGAGGCCACGACGGGATCGTCATTGCGCTGGCCGCCTTTGGTAATGCGCACCTGTCCATCCGCCAGCACTTCGTAGTGGATGGCATCACGCTTGCGCAAGCCAAGCGCGCGGCGCACGGGCTCCGGGACCGTCGTCTGATAGCGGTCGGTCAAGGTGGAGTCGGCTTGAAGAATGGCGGTCATTGGACGATCCGGCGCGATTCGGCAGCTGAATGGTAATGCATATGCATTACCTTGGCAAGCCAGCGTGCTCGCCGATCAACGCATCCAGCAGATCAGGCACGGGTGTGAGCTGGGCGTGGTCCACCTGCAACGGGGCTGCTGTCCATGACAGGGGCACCAGCGCCTGCGCGTGTTCGAACGAGCGGCAGGTCGCGCACCACTCCCAGAGGCTCCCTCGCCCCTGGTAGGCAATACCGTTCAACTGAAGGGGATCGACGCGTCCCAGGTAGAAGTAGCGGCGCAGCGTAGGTGCCTTGCAGACGGGACACGGGGCGTGAACCCTGTATCCGGTTGGCGTTTCGGCGAATGCCTTCTTCCAGGAGCACACCGCCTCAAGCGGCACGCCTTGCCATTCAGTGTTCATAGGCCGCGCAGCGTGTCGTTGTAGGTACCACAGGTACACCGCATGACCCATGCCGAAGAAGACCGGGCCTCGACTTCAATAACGTCGTTGCACTTCTCGCAGCGCACGTTCACGACGCGCCCGTGCTTGAAGAATTCACCGAGTGCGCTTTGATGGGTATCCAAGCACGGCTTCTTTGAATCGCTAGCGTTCACGTGTCGCTCCTGCGGCCTGGGTGCGCGTATCAACGCCAGAGTGAACCATGGGACAGAGTTCGTTCAAGGCGTTCTGGCACACACCCATAGCGTAGCGCGGCGCAGGCCGTAGCCCTGCAGTGCGTGCACCGCTGCCTGCAGGGTCGCGCCGGTGGTCATGACGTCATCGACCAGGGTGAGGGCCCTCGGGGGTGCGAAGCGCACCGCGAATGCATCGCGCATGTTCTGCTGGCGAGCTTCGGCGTCGAGGCCGGACTGCGCAGCGGTTTCCCGCTGCCGCGCCAGCCCCTGCCACAGCGGCAGGCACATCTCCCGGGCCAGCGGCCGGGTCAACTCCAGCGCCTGGTCGTAGCCACGCTCGCGCAGCCGCCTGCGGTGCAAGGGCATGGGCAGCAGGGGTTCGGTGAGGAAGGGCGGCACCCGCTGCAGCATCAGCTGGGACAGCAGGCGACCGGCGGCCAGGTCCTGGCGGAACTTGAAACGCTGGATCAAGCGGTCGACCGGTGCGGTGTAGACGAAGGTGGCCGCTGCCGCAGTCTGGAGGGGAGCATCGCTCAAGCACGCGCCGCAACTCACTGCGGGTTCTCCGTCAGGCAACGGCAACGCACACACCGGGCAGGCGTGGTCGTTCCAAGGCAGGGCCGCGTGGCAGGCGCGACAGAGGTCCAGCCCGTCCGCGCCGGGCTCGAAACACACCAGGCAGCGCAGCGGCAAGGCCTGCAGGGCGAGCCAGGAAAGGGCATGGGTAAGCACATGAAACACAACGGAGTACCGGGCAACGGCGCGATACCCAGCGTGCTTGCACCTACCCCACGCCACCATCAGGCGACGCCGGTGCTGCGCGTCATCCGATTACGGATGCTGGCCGGTAATTTCCGCGTACATCTGCTGGGCGTCCTCGAGGTCTTCCAGGCCGTTCACCTGCAGTGCCTTGCCGAAAGGACCACGGATGGTCGCCACGGTCAGCACCCGGTCGCCCACGGTGAAGGCGATGCGTTTGCCGACGCGCGCCTCGGTGGCCGCGAGCATGCGTGCGCCTGCTTCTTCCGTCAGCTGCACGTTCAACACCGGCGTCCCGGTGTAAGCATCCGTATCCAGCGCCACGCTGCGCACATCGGCGGTGACCAGGAAGGGCGGCTCCTGCAGGGAGAGCGGTTGTCCTGCCGCGTCGGTCAGACGGGTGGATGCCGGGAGGTTCTGCTCGTCCACCTCCCGCATCAGCAGCCTGGCCTGCGGCAATGGCGCAGCGCCACGGCCTGCCTCACCTGCCAGCGTCGATGCAGGCGGGGTCGTACAGGCGGTGAGACCGCCGGCAGCAAGAAAGGCCGCCGCCAGGAGGGTTCGAAGCATTCGCGCGTCCATGTTCAACAAATCCGCCAGTGAGTCCGTCACTGCTGACTTTATCCAACAACGGGTCGTGGCATCACCCCACTGTAAACTTATTGACACCAATTCCAGTTGACAGTCTGGGATCCACTCCCCACACTGCCGCCCTTCGACTCCAGCCGGCAGGCCACGCATGTCCACCGCCCTCCGCCATGACTGGCAGCCGCAGGAACTGCTGCAGCTGTTCGACCTGCCCTTCCCGGAGCTGCTGTTCCGCGCCGCGGCGGTGCATCGCGAGCACTTCGACCCGGCCCAGGTGCAGGTGTCCACCCTGCTGTCGGTGAAGACCGGCGGCTGCCCGGAAGACTGCGCGTACTGCCCGCAGGCGCAGCGCTACGACACCGGCGTGACGGCGCAGAAGCTGATGGCCACTGAGGAAGTGGTCGCCCGTGCGCGCCAGGCCAAGGCGGCGGGTGCCTCGCGGTTCTGCATGGGCGCGGCATGGCGTTCGCCGAAGGATCGTGACATTCCCAAGGTCGCTGCGATGATCCGCGAGGTGAAAGCGCTGGGCCTGGAGACCTGCGCCACGCTGGGCATGCTCGACCGCCCGCAGGCCGATGCGCTGCGCGCGGCCGGGCTGGACTACTACAACCACAATCTGGACACCGCGCCGGACTACTACGACTCCATCATCCACACCCGCCAGTACCAGGACCGACTGGACACGCTGGAGCATGTGCGCGATGCCGGCCTGAAGACCTGCTGCGGCGGCATCGTCGGCATGGGCGAAACCCGCGCGCATCGCGCCGGTCTGCTGCTGGCGCTGGCCAACCTGCCCAGCCACCCTGATTCGGTGCCGATCAACCGGCTGGTGCAGGTCGCCGGCACGCCGCTGCACGGCAGTGCCGAGCTGGACCCGTTCGAGTTCGTGCGCATGATCGCGGTGGCCCGCATCGTGATGCCGCGCTCGATGGTGCGGCTGTCGGCCGGGCGCGAAGCGATGAGCGACGAGTTGCAGGCGCTGTGTTTCCTCGCCGGTGCCAATTCGATCTTCTACGGCGAAAAACTGCTCACCACCGGCAACCCCGACACGGCCCGCGACCAGGCCCTGTTCGAACGCCTCGGCCTGCAGCCGATGCCGTTGCAGGTGGACGCGCCCGGACATGACCACCCCGGCACCGTGCATGCCGACATCACCGCGCCGAGCGCCAGCTGCGGCGGCCGCTGCGGACAGGCGGCCTGACCCTCCGACCGGGGGTGCGGCGCCCGGCCCGCCAACCGGGTACGCTAGCTGCCCTCCCCGATCCTGCCCGTGACGACCATGGCCCGCCCTGACCTCCAGGAACGACTTCAGTCCCAGCGCAAGCTTCGCCAGGCGCAGGGCCGCATCCGTGTGCGCCGCACCGTGACCCGCCGCGACGGCGTGCGCCTGGAAGTGGACGGGCAGTGGCTGACCGGCTTCTGCAGCAATGACTACCTGGGCCTGTCCCAGCAGTTCGGCGTGGTCAGCGCGTTGCAGGACGCCGCCGCACGTGACGGTGCCGGGGCGACCGCCTCGCACCTGATCTGTGGTCACCATGCGCTGCACGAAGCGCTGGAACAGGAAATGGCCGATTGGCTGGGCTATCCGCGCGCACTGCTGTTCGGCAGCGGCTTCGCCGCCAATCTTGCAGTGCAGCAGGCATTGCTCAGCGAGGAAGACGACGTCTGTGTGCAGGACCGGTTGAACCACGCCAGCCTGCTCGACGCCACCCGTCTGGCCGGTTGCCGGCTGCGCCGTTATCCGCACCTGGACAGCGAAGGTGCGCTGCGCCAGCTCAAGCATGCGCCGGAAGGCGCGGCCATGCTGGTCACCGACGGCGTGTTCAGCATGGACGGCGACATCGCCCCGCTGCGCTCGCTGTCGCTGGTGGCACGCATGCAGGAAGCGCTGCTGTATGTCGACGACGCGCACGGCATCGGCGTGGTGGGCGAGCATGGCCGCGGCTGTGTGGCCGACGCGGGCCTGGGTGTGACCGATGTGCCGCTGCAGCTGGCCACGCTGGGCAAGGCCTTAGGCAGCAGTGGTGCCGTGGTGCTGGGTGATGAGGCACTGATCCAGCACCTGGCCGAGACCGCGCGTCCGTACATCTACACCACCGCGATTTCCCCCGCGCAGGCGGCCGCGTCGCTGGCCGCGGTGAAGCTGGCCCGGCGCGACGACTGGCGGCGCGAGAAGCTCACCGAGCTGGTCGGCGTGTTCCGCGCCGGCGCGCGCCAGCACGGGCTGGAACTGATGCCCTCTGATACCCCGATCCAGCCGCTGCTGTGCGGCTCGGAAGCCACCGTGGTCGCGTTGTCGGCCGCGCTGGAAGCCTCCGGCTTCCTGGTCAGTGCTATCCGTCCGCCGACCGTGCCGGAAGGCAAGGCCCGACTGCGCGTCACCTTGTCGGCCCTGCACACTCCGGCGCAGGTACGGGCGCTGACCGACGCCATTGCCGAGGCCCGCGAAAAGGTATTGCGGCAGCAGTCGCTGGACGCGCTGAGCGCGTGATGCTGGCCGGCTGAGCATGCATATCGAGGTCACGGGACGCGGTCCGGCGCTGGTACTGATTCACGGCTGGGCCCTGCATGGCGGCGTGTTCGCGCCGCTGGTGGAACGCCTGAAGGACCACGTCGAACTGCACCTGGTCGACCTGCCCGGCCATGGCCACAGCCGCGAAGACCCCACCGCGCTGCGCCTGCCGCAGGTGGTCAATGCCATTGCCGCAGCCACGCCGCCCGCGGTCTGGTGTGGCTGGTCGCTGGGCGGGCTGTTCGCGCTGCATGGGGCCGCCGTGGTGCCCAAGGTGCGGGGGCTGGTGATGATCGCGGCCACGCCGCGTTTCGTGCGTGGCGAGGCGTGGCCGCACGCGGTCGAGCCGGCCGTGTTCACCCAGTTCGGCCAGGACCTGGCGCAGGATTACCGGGGCACCCTGGAACGCTTCCTGGCGCTGGATGCGATGGGTTCCGAGCATGCCCGGCAGGAGCTGCGCACCTTGCGCGCAGCGCTGGTCGCGCGCGGCGAGCCCGCGCCCCGCGCGTTGCAGGAAGGGCTGGCCCTGCTGGAGAACACCGACCTGCGCGGTGCGCTGCCGGCGCTCGCAAAACCCAGTCTGTGGCTGGCCGGCCAGCGCGACCGGCTGGTCAGCGCGCGCGGCATGCAGGCCGCCGCTGAGCTGTCGCCTGGTGCTCAGGCCCAGGTCATTGCACACGGCGGGCACGCACCGTTCCTGGGGCAGGCCGATATCGTGGCCGCTGAGCTGCGACAATTCGTTGTTGAGAGCAGTCGACGCGTCGACTCTACCGGGTAGGACATCATGGATCTTGGAATTGCCGGCCGCTGGGCCCTGGTCTGTGCCGCCAGCAAAGGGCTGGGGCTGGGCTGCGCGCGCGCTCTGGTGCGCGAAGGCGTGAATGTGGTCATTGCCGCACGCGGCGAAGAAGCACTCAACCGTGCCGCCGAAGAACTGAGGGCGCTGCCGGGGGCCGGCGAGGTCCGCACCGTGGTCGCGGACGTCACCACCGAGGCCGGCCGCGTCGCGGCGCTGGCGGCCTGCCGGCAGGTGGACATCCTGGTCACCAACGCCGGTGGCCCGCCGGCCGGCGACTTCCGCCAGTTCGAGCGCGAGGACTGGATCGCCGCGCTGGACGCCAACATGCTCGCGCCGATCGCGCTGATCCGCGCCACCGTGGACGGCATGATCGAACGCGGTTTCGGGCGCATCATCAACATCACCTCGTCGTCGGTGAAGGCTCCGATCGACATCCTGGGGCTGTCCAACGGCGCGCGTTCGGGGCTGACCGGCTTCGTGGCGGGGCTGGCGCGGCGTACGGTGGCGCACAACGTCACCATCAACAATCTGCTGCCGGGCCAGTTCGATACGGATCGACTGCGTGGCAACTTCGCCTACGTGGCGCAGCAGCAGGGCGTGGACGCGGGGCAGATCGCCGAGCGCAAGCGCACCCTGATTCCCGCCGGCCGCTTCGGCAATGCCGATGAGTTCGGTGCCGCCTGCGCGTTCCTGTGCAGCGCGCAGGCGGGGTACATCACCGGACAGAACCTGCTGATCGATGGCGGGGCGTATCCGGGTACGTTCTAGTGGTTTTTCCGCACGACCTACGGTCGTGCGCTACCGTTTGGTTGCACCGTCAGTGAGCTCTGTATGACCGCCAGCTTCGATCCGAACCACGTCCGCCGCGCGTTCTCGCGGGCTGCCCACAGCTATGACGCGGCCGCCGCGCTGCAGCGTGAAGTGGAGAAGCGCCTGCTGGAATCGCTGGATTATCTGGATAGCCGGCAGCCACAGGTGGTGCTGGACGTAGGCAGTGGCACCGGCCACGCCAGCGCGGCAATGAAGAAGCGCTGGCCGAAGGCACAGGTGATTGCGCTGGACCTGGCCCCGCCGATGCTGGCCGAGGCCAAAAAGCAGGCCGGCTGGTGGAAGCCGTTCTCGCGCGTGTGTGCCGATGCACAGGCACTGCCGCTGGCCGACCAGAGCGTGGATGTGATCTTCAGCAATCTGTGCCTGCAGTGGGTGGAAGACCTGCCGGCGGTGTTCGCGGGTTTCCGACGGGTGCTGAAGCCCGGCGGGCTGCTGGTGTGTTCGACCTTTGGCCCGGAAACGCTGATCGAGCTGCGCGATGCGTTCGCTGTGGCAGACAGCACGCCGCACGTGAGTCGCTTCGCACCGATCGCGCAGTTTGGCGATGCGTTGATGATGTCCGGTTTCCGCAATCCGGTGCTGGACCGCGATCTGTTTACCTTGACCTATGCGGACATGGATGCACTGATGCGCGAGCTGCGTGCCATCGGTGCCACCAACGCGCGCCAGGACCGTCGACATACGCTGACCGGACGCGGTCGCTTCGCCGCCGCGCGTGCTGCCTATGAGCCGCTGCGTCGTGAAGACGGCAAGCTGCCGAGCAGCTGGGAAGTGATCTATGCAACCGCATGGGCACCCGAGCACGGCGCGCCGATCCGCGAGCGCGGTCATGACGTGGCGAGCGTGCCGGTGTCGGCGATTCCGATCCGCCGCCGGACGGAATGATGACGCGCATGGCGTGTCATTACGCGCCGGTGGTCACCAGATCCCGGTGGAAGAAGTAGATTTCCTGCGCGAGAAACTTCCAGCTGGTGTGGAAGCTGCGGAAACGCGTGCTGGGCGTCGAGGACGCCAGCGCGTCGATCCCCAGCTCATGCGCCAGCCGCAGCGCGCGGGCCATGTGCAGCGGGTCGCTGACGATGATCACGCGGTGCAGCTGGCGCTGCTCCATCAGCCGGCGGGCTTCAACCAGATTCTGCCGGGTGGTGCGTGAGGCGGTTTCGATCAGGATGGCCTCGTCGGGCACGCCCTGCTTGATCGCATAACGACGGGCGACCTGCGATTCGGAGAAGCGCGCGGCGGTGCCGCCGTAGCCACCGGTGAAGATCAGCAGCGGTGCATAGCCCTGCCGATACAGGTCCAGGCCATGGCGGATGCGCTCTTCGAACACCGGCGAAGGCTTGGCGTCGTACGCGGCGGCCCCCAGCACGATGATGGCGTCGGCCTTGGCGGCCTGGTCGCGCTCGCCTACCCACACGATCCACGCGGTCACGCACAGCAGCCACGCCAACACCGCCACCAGCAGCCGCCACAGCCAGCCCCACAGGCCGACCCGGGCACGCCGCCTCATGCCTGCCCCCACGGCAGCGCATCCAGATCCACATTGCCGCCGGACAGCACCACCCCCACCCGTTGCCCGGCAAAGCGCGCCGGCTCGGCCAGAATGGCGGCCAGGGCAATCGCCGATGACGGCTCGACCACCTGCTTGAGCACCTGCCAGAGCAGGCGCATGGCCTGCACGGTGGCGGCATCGTCCACGCTGATCACCTCGGCAGCGCCGTGCAGCAGGGCGAAGTTCGGTGCACCCAGGGTGCCGCGCAGACCGTCGCAGATCGTGTCCGGGGTGAAATCCAGCTGCAGCGACCCGGCGGCCAGTGACCGCGCGGTGTCGGCGGCCCCCGCCGGCTCGGCCAGCACCAGGCGCGCGTCCGGCGCGGCCGCCTGCAGCGCCAGCCGGGTGC
>NZ_JASCOZ010000069.1 GCF_029960115.1 Stenotrophomonas sp. PS02289 | reverse complement strand
GCCACGCCCTGCGTGGCTGGGGCACGTCCGGGTTGGTCGAAGCCACGCAGGGCGTGGCTCTACGGCAACCGGGTGTAGGCCGGATTACAGCAACTGCCGCAACATGGCCTTGAGCCTGCGCCCCTCGCGCTGGAAATAATCCCGCTCCTCCCGCCACGCCGGGAACCGCTGTTCCACCTCGTCCCAGAACGCCGGCGAATGATTGGCCTGGATCAGGTGACACAGCTCGTGCACCAGCACGTACTCGAAGGCGGACGGCCGCCCCAGCACCAGGGCCAGATCCAGCGCCATGCTGCCGTCCGGAGCCAGTGAGCCCCACTGCGAGGACATCACCTTCAAGCGCAGCCGTGATGGCGCACGCGGCAGGCTGGGCAGGTAGCGCGGCAGCCACTGGCCGACATCGGCGCGGGTCTGGGCTTCATAGAACTCGCGCAGGGTACGGCGCACGGTCGCCTCGGTGCCGCGCGCCGGCAGGTGCAGGCAGGCACCGGCGGCGTCGATCTCCAGGTGCGCGTAGCGGCCGGTTTCCCAGTGCAGCGGCAACAGCTCCCCACGCAGCGGCAACAACCCCGGTTCGCCAATCACCAGCGGCGGCGGCAGATTGTGCGACTGGTAGTTGCGCAGCTGTTCGGACAACCAGCCGCGATGCTCCTGCAGGAAGCGCTCGCCCATCACCAGGCTCGCGCGGGGCGGCAGGGTCAGGCGTACGCCGCGTTCGTCGACGCTGAGCTTGATCCTTCGCGCACGCGGGTCGCGCACGCGCAGAACGTCGATCTCGGCATCCTCCAGGCGCAGGCGCACGGTGTCGCGCTGCAGGGTGGGCGGAGCCGGTGAAACCAGGCGGCGGAGGAGTCCGGACATGGGCACAGCATAGCGCCGACCGGGGCCGGCGCATGTTCAGGCGGGACGAAGGCGGTCAGTCGGCCTTGCTGAGCTTGAAAGCCTCTTCCAGCAGCAGGAACAGCCGGCGGATCTCGCCGCTCTGCAGCGCGAAACGGGCGTCCAGCTCGGCGCGGCGGCCGTCGTCGTCGGCGTGTTCCAGCTGGTCCAATGCACCGTCCAGGAACTTCAGCTTGCGCACGATCAGGTCGTCGCCCAGCACGAACGACAGGTTGTCCTCGAACACCAGCGCCAGCTTGGTGACCTGCTTGCCGGCATCCAGGTGCTTGTCGATCTCATCGCAGCGCAGCTCCTGGTGCTGGCACTTGACCACCGCGCCGCCTTCCACCGGATCCTTCATCTCGCACTCTTCGCCCAGGCTCAGGCCGGTGGGCAGGGGCTCACCGGCAATCCAGCCGGTCAGGATCGAGCGCGGGGCGACTTCGGCGTTCAGCGGCATGGCCGGGAAGCTGCCAAGCAGACCGCGGATGTCGGACATCACGTTCTCGCCCTTCTTGCTGCTGGAGCAGTCCACCGCCACGAAGCCGTGGGTGAGGTCGATGAGGGCGTCGGTGCGCGAGCTCTTCACGAAGGCGCGCGGCATCAGTTCGTGCAGCAGGTCGTCCTTCAGGCGCTTGCGTTCGCGACCGCCGGGCTTGCGACCTTCTTTCTCTTCAATCTCTTCCAGCTTGCGGGCCAGCAGATCGTTGACCACGGCACCCGGCAGGATCTTGTCTTCACCGCCCACGGCCAGCCACAGGGCGTCGCCGATGCGGTGCGAGAACACTTCCTTCTCTTCACGGCCGAACGGCGAAATGAAGCCACGGGAGGTCATTTCGAGCGGGCCAACCGGCTTGAGCAGCACCTGCGGCAGCAGCGTGTCGACTTCGGAAAAATCGGTGGCGGTGGGGAAGCGGAACAGCGTCAGGTTGCGAAAGAACATGGAATTCCGGAACTCAGGTCGTGAATGAGGAAGAGGTGTCGTCGGCGGGCGCAGGCGTGCGGCCCAGCGCCATGAAGTCGAACAGGTTGGGGTCGGCCAGCTGCGACGGGTGGATGTTGCCCAGCGCGCGCGCGATCTGGTCGATCCGGCCGGGATGCTGCTGCTCCCACTGCTGCAGCATCTGCTGCACCTGACGGCGCTGCAGGTTGTCCTGGCTGCCACACAGATTGCACGGGATGATCGGGAATGCACGCGCCTGCGCGTACGCGCTGATATCGGCTTCGGCCACGTAGGCCAGTGGCCGGATCACCACATGCTGGCCGTCGTCGCTGCGCAGCTTGGGCGGCATCGCCGAGAGCTTGGCATGGTGGAACAGGTTGAGGAAGAAGGTCGCCACGCTGTCATCGCGATGGTGGCCGAGTGCGATCTTGCTGAAGCCGTGTTCGGCGGCATGCCGGTACAGCGCGCCCCGGCGCAGTCGCGAGCACAGCGAACACATCGTGCGGCCTTCCGGAATCACCCGGCTGACCACCGAATAGGTGTCCTGTTCGATGATCTGGTACGGCACGCCGATGCCGCGCAGGTAGTCCGGCAGCACGTGCGCGGGGAAGTCGGGCTGCTTCTGGTCCAGGTTGACCGCCACCAGTTCAAAGCGGATCGGGGCCTTCTTCTGCAACTGCAGCAGTACATCGAGCAGGGTGTAGCTGTCCTTGCCGCCGGACAGGCAGACCATGACCCGGTCGCCGTCCTCGATCATGCCGAAATCGGCGATCGCCTGGCCGACCTGGCGGCGCAGCTGCCGTGCCAGCCTGTCCTGCGCGGCCGCATCCGTGCGCACGGCACGGGGAGCAGGGTCAGGCAGGGGCAGGACGACGGACATCCGGTCATTCTACCGGCTCGCATCGCAGGCCATGAGACCTGGGCCGATGGGGCGTTCACCCCCACGGTTCATGGCGGGTGTGTATGCTCGGCAGCTGATGGAAACCTATACGCCCGATCAGATCAGCGCCCGTCTTGCCGTACTGCGGCAGGAGCACCGTGAACTCGACCAGCGGATCGAGCGGATGGCCGCCAACGGCGAGGACGAACTGGAAGCCAAGCGGCTCAAGCGCGACAAGCTGCGGCTGAAGGATTGCATCGCCCGGCTGGAAGACATGCAGATTCCCGACGAGCCGGCGTGACGACCAACGGTCGTCACGCATCAATCAATCCTGCGTCACCGGTTCCTCGGGCTTGGCCGCTTCCGGACTCACCCGCTCGATGGTGTGGCGCAGTTCGCGGCCCAGAATGAACTTGGCATCCTTGGCCCAGGCATCCAGGCGCTGGTCGAACAGCAGCTTGCTGTTCTCGTCCGGCCACACCAGGCGCAGTTCGCGCAGCTTCTGGATGAAGCCGCGGAACAGGGTCTTGTCGAAGAACTCCGGCGCGGCCGGTGCATAGAGCAGGCTCAGGCGCTGCGCGGCCTGCTGGCACAGGCTTTCCAGCTCGGCGGCACCGAGCGTGCCCGGGCCGTTCTTCACCAGCACCGAAATGGCGATGTAGTAGCGCTCGAACGCCTGCTGCAGCGAATGGCCGATGGCGCGCAGGCGGAACACTTCGTCGGTCTGCCCAGTGTTGCGGGCCAGGATGCCGCCGTCGTCATCGTTCACGTTCTGCAGCAGGCCCTCACGCACGAACACGTTGATGGTCTGTTCGATGCGTTGCGCAAACTGTTCTTCGGTCCAGGGCAGGAACAGCTCGGCCTGCAGGAACGGATAGACCGTGCGACCCAGCTGGACCAGGCCGCTGCGGCTCATGCGGCGATTGTTCTGGAAGCAGCAGGCCACCCACGACGACGCCGTGAACAGGTGGATGACGTTGTTGCGGAAGTAGCTCAGCAGCACCGCGGTGTCGCCACTCACACTGAGCACGTCGCCCAGCGGATGCTTGATGCGGGTGAGGACGTTGATTTCCTCGGCGTGGGCAATGATGCGCTCGGGCGAATGCGGCGTGACCGTGACCCGGTCCGAGTACGGCATTTCCACCAACAGGGTCTTGCACAGCTCGATCTGCGCGATCAGATCGGCCTCGCCCATCGCGTGCTTGGGCGTGGACAGCAGCGCCAGCGCCAGCAGGTTGATCGGATTGACGTCCGCGGCCGCGTTGATATGCACCTGGATGCGTTCGGCCAGGTGGTCCACCGTGCCCGACAGCCAGCTGGGTTTCTCGTCTTCACCCACCGGCTGGCCGGCCCACTCGGGGGCCTGCTCAGCCAGCACGCGGTTGAGTTCGATCGGTTCGCCGAAATTCACCACCACCTGGCCGAAGTTCTGCTTGAGCACCTTGGGAATGCCCCACAGCAGCGACCAGATCGATTCCTTTTCCTTCGGCCGCCCGGACAGCTCGTCCAGGTAGCTGCCGCCTTCCATCAGCTTTTCATAGCCGATGTAGACCGGCTGGAACAGCACCGGCTTGCGCGGCTGGCGCAGGAACGCCCGCAGCGTCATCGAGATCATGCCGCCCTTGGGCTGCAGCAGACGCCCGGTGCGCGAGCGCCCACCTTCGACGAAGTACTCGATGGAGTAACCACCGGCCACCAGCTGGGCGACATACTCGCTGAGCACCGCCGAGTACAGCGCGTTGCCACGGATCGAGCGGCGGATGAAGAACGCACCGCCCTTGCGCAGCAGGGTGCCGACCACCGGCAGGTTCAGGTTGATGCCGGCCACGATATGCGGCGGCACGATGCCGCGGTCGTACAGCAGGTAGCTCAGCAGCAGGTAGTCCATGTGGCTGCGGTGGCTGGGCACATAGACCACTTCGTGGCCCGGTGCGGCCGCCTTGAACTTGTCCAGGTGATGCACCAGCACGCCGGCGTAGATGCGGTTCCAGACATGGCTGAGCATGAAGCTGGCCGAGCGCACCACCGGGCTGGAATAGTCCGCGGCGATTTCCCAGGCATAGGCATGCGCCTTCTTCCAGGCATCGGCCGGCTTGGAGTTGTCCCGTTTGGCCTGCGAGGCGATCGCCTCGCGCACGGTGTCCGCGTCCAGCACCTTGTCCACCAGCAGGCGGCGGGTGGACAGGTCCGGCCCGATCACCGACTCACGGATGCGGCGGAAGTGGGTGCGCAGCACGCGCTGCAGCTTGCGCACGGTGCGCTCGGGGTCCAGCCCCTCGTTCACCGTGGAGCGCAGCGAGATCGGCGGGGCGAAGCGCACGATGGTGCTGCGGCCATTGAGCAGCACCGCCAGCAGGCGACGGAAGCGGCCGACCAGGGCCCAGTTTTCCGAGAACAGCACCGCGAACCAGCCGCTGGTCTTGTCCGGCGCGCGGCCGACGAAGATCGACACCGGCACCAGGTGCACGTCCAGCTCGTCGCGGGTGCGATGCGCCTGCAGCACTTTGGCCAGGGAATCGGAATGGGTCTTGGCCCCGCGCTGTTCCGGGATCAGCGAGTTGCTGCTGCTGCGCCGGGACAACGCCACGTAGGCACGCTTGCGCCCGGTGGGGTCACCGGAGATGGGCACCAGCGGCGACGGCAGGCCGGCGTCACGGCAGGCCTTGTCCAGGATCAGCGCATTGGACAGACCGTAGTCCTCCAGCACGTAGATCACCGGGCGGCCATCGTTGTACTGGCCGGGGTGTTCGGGTTCGATCTTCAGCGACAGCCAGGGTTCGACCAGACGGCCGAGCAGGCGCGCCCACCACGGGCGACGGCCCTGCGGCGCGCGCGGGCCGGGCACGATGGCGGCCGGCTCGGCGTCCACCGGTGCCGCCTCGGCGACGGCCGGGGTCACGGGTGCAGTGTCGGGCGACGCCCCATCAACGGGCGTCTTGGGCGGCTCTTCGCCGGGGAAAGGCAGGGAATTCTGGTTCGGCATCGGCTTCATTATGGCTTAGCCGGTGCAGAAGCATCGTCCTTGACCTTCGCGGCCGCCTCTGCTTCGGCCGCGTTTGCCGCGTCCTGTTCAGCTTTGGCGGCGTCAGCGGCGGCCAGCAGCGCGTCGGTGTCCTCCAGCACCCGGGTCAGGTACCAGTGGCCCTGGCGGCGTGTCATGTGCACCTGGGCGTCGATGGTTTCGGTCGCCAGCGGGTACTGCACATGGACCACGGCGGTGTCCCCGTCCTGGCTGACCAGTTCGCCCCGCAGCTCGCGCAGCGAGGTCTCCAGGGACAGCCCATAGCTGGCCAGGGCGGTCTTGAACGCCTTCAGGAACGGGCCCAGCTGGCGCAGGCTCTGCTCCATGCCGGCGGCCTGCAGCTGGGCGTCGGTGCTCAACCCGGTGGTGCGGGCGGTGGCGGTCAGCAGGGTGATGGTGGTGCTGGCGCGCTGCTTGTCGGTCAGCGGTGCGGCGGCGGCCCAGCGGCTCAGCACCTCGACCAGCTGCACGTAATGGGCACGCTCGGCCTCGCTGTAGTCGGCCTGGTTGCGCAGGTACTGCACGCCGAACAGGCCCATCGAATGCGCGGCCTGGCGCACGCCGGTGGCCTGCCCGGCCATCTGCGCATTGAACGAGCGCTGCAGGCGTTGCGCGGCGTCCGGTTGCGACAAGGTCGACAGCAGCGGCAGTAACTGGCCATCCAGCGGCAGTTCGGTCAGCGGCCAGCGGCTGTGGCCGGCCGCCCAGGCCGCCTGCAGGCGTGCGTACTGGTCCGGCGGTACGGCCGCACGGGCGTAGGCCACCAGATCGTCGTCGGCGACGTGTGCGGCCAGCTGCTGCAACGCCGCCACCGGTTCGGACGCGGGCGCGGCCGGATCAATGGCGTCTCCTTTGCAGCCGCTCAGCAACACCACCCCACAGAGCGACAACGACAACACCCAGTGGCGGCAGCGCCCCGGCATCAACGGCATGGACATGAATTCGGACTCCCCGGACCGGTCCGCATCTTCACCCGGGGTGGACGGCGGCGTCTACCGCGCCGCCGTCCGGATGACCTCAGTCGCCCGTCCAGGTGGCCTGGATGAAGTCGCGCACATAGCCCGTGGAGAGCCGTGCGTAGACCCCGGGCAGGCCCGGCAGGGCGCACCCTTCACCCCAGCTGACCGTACCCAGCACGGTCCAGCGGCCCTTCCGCTGCACCATCAGTGGGCCCCCGGAATCGCCCTGGCAGCTATCGATGCCTTCCGCCCCGGCGCAGATGGCGGTGCCTTTCTGCAGGTCGGGATAGGCCTCGCTGCACTCCTTGAACGGCACGAATGGCACCTGCACGGTCTGCAGCACGGTGGGCAGCGCATCGGCGTTCATGTCGGTCACGCCCCAGCCGGTCACGGTGAACGTCCGCCCGGGACGCAGGTAGACGCCATCGTTCTTGAGCAGCACATCGGCGGTTTCAGCGTTGGCGACCGGTCGCTTCAAGCGGATCAGCGCCACGTCGTTGACCAGCGTTGACGGGTCATAGGCCGGGTGCACGTGGATGGCCTTGACGTTGGAGGCCCTTCGGCGGGGCGTGGTGTCCAGGGTGTGCAGCCGGGTGGCGGCGGCCAGGTCTTTCGCGCCCACGTCATCCACGCAGTGCGCGGCAGTGAGCACCCACGAGGGCGAGATCAGCGTGGCCCCGCAGCTGTGCCGCAGGTGGTCCGAGTCACCACGGCGCAGGCGCTGCAGGCTGACCATGAAGGGATACTGGCCGGGTTCGGCGTCTTCGCCGCCAATGATGAGCGGTACGACAAGGTCGGCGGGTGGGGAGGTCACGGCCGGTGCGGCCGACGCCGAAAGCGGAATCAGTGCGGAAACAAGCGCGGCGAGCAGTGCCCGGCGGTAAGTGCTGTACATGCAGCAACATCCTTTGCAGAGTTTGGAATCGACCGTCACCTCGCTGGGTGGAGGCGGGCGGGGCCGGAGTCGATTCGACGGCAAACGCAACGGATGCAAGTGAGAAACCGGTCGCGTTTTTCAGCGCGACCGGTCCTGATTTTCGCGTGGGGGATTTCCTACCGCAGTGCGCTGCGGATCTCGTCCTGGATCGCCAGCGCGGCCGCGCGCGGATCAGTGGCCAGCCGGATCGGGCGACCGACCACGATCGCATCGGCTCCGTCGGCAAACGCCTGGGCCACACCCACGGTGCGCTTCTGGTCATCACCGACCGGGCCGCCGGGCCGGATGCCCGGGCAGACGATGGAGAAACCGGAGCCGGTGGCGGCGCGGATCGGTGCGGCTTCCTGGCCGGAGGCGATCACCCCGTCGATCCCGGCCGCCTGGGCGGCCAGCGCGCGCTCGACCACCACCTGCACCGGTTCACGGTCGATGCCCATGCCGCGCAGGTCGTCGTGGCCCATCGAGGTCAGCACGGTCACCGCCAGCAGGCGCATGTCGCTGGTGTTCGCGGCGGCACAGGCTTCCATCATGGCCGGGTGCCAGCCGTGGATGGTGGCGTAGCTCACCGGCCACTGCGACAGGCGCTTGATCACGGCGGCGGCGGTGGCGGGAATGTCGAAGAACTTCAGGTCGACGAACACGCGCTTGTCGCGTGCGGCCAGCGCGTCGAGCACCTGGAAGTACTCGCCGGATGCCAGCAGTTCCATGCCGATCTTGTAGAACGACACTGAATCGCCAAGACGGTCGACCCAGGCCAGCGCTTCCTCCTGGCCGGGTACGTCCAGGGCGAAGATCAGGCGCTCGTCATCACGCAGCGGCAGCGGCGCGCGGCTCACGGCGCGTAGTCCAGGGCAGCGCGCTTGGCGTCATGGCGCGCCTCGCGCGACTGGCTGTAGTCGTTGTTGAACTGGGCCGGCTCATAGCCGCCGTAACTCGGGTTGGGCAGCATCCACCAGCGCTCGCCGAACCAGTCGTGGTACTGCTGCTGCAGGGCGTCGCGCGCTTCATTGGTATTGGCGGTGACTTCCACGAAGTCACCCAGCTGATCGCCGAACTGCATCAGCACGCGGTACTTCTGCCCGGCCAGGCGGCGGCGGCAGTTCTTCTCGCTGCCGTTCTGCTCGCAGCCTTCCACCACCGTGCCCAGGCCAAGGAACACGCTGTCGTCGGCCACCGGCAGGCCTTCGCTGCGCAGGTTGGCCAGGGTGGCTTCTTTCAGGTGCACGGCACGGTTGGAGATGTACAGCAGGGTCACGCCCTTGGCGTTGGCAGCCTTGGCAAAATCAACCACACCCGGAATCGCCTTGGCCTTCTTCTCGGCAACCCACTGCGCCCAGGTCACTTCGTCGTATTCCTTGCCGTCGCGGACCAGGCGCGCCTGGTAAGGCGAGTTGTCCAGCACGGTCTCGTCCACGTCCAGCACCACCGCCGGCTTCAGGCCCTTGGCGTCGTTGCCGCGTTCTTCCGGCACCAGCGCGTCCCAGTTCGCTTCCTTCAGCGCCTTGTCCAGGTGGTCGGCCGCCGAGCGGTAGGTCTGCTCGGTGATGGCGCGGTATTCCTGCGAACGCTGCATCCACAGCACCGCATTGAGGTTGTCGTTGGCGGTGGCGTCGCCGGCCTCAGGCGTCGCAGCGGCGGCAGCAGGTGCGGCCTCGGCGGCAGCGGCAGGGGCCTCGGTGCGCTTGCAGGCGCTGAGCGCCATCACGGCGCAGGCAAGAACGGACAGGGAAACGGCAGCAGAACGACGCATGTGGCTCACCAGCAACAGATTCGCGCCAGTTTACCGGGTAAGGCGGTGCGGTTCATGGCCGCTGCGAGCCTCGGCTATGCTGCACGCCCCTGTATGCCCCCGGAGTGCCCCCGTGAACGACGACGCCCAGACCCCCGCCCTGCCCGTGCTGAACGCGGCCCAGGCCCGCGCGCTGGGCTGCCTGATCGAGAAGGAGGCCACCACCCCGGACGCCTATCCGCTGACCGTGAACGCCACCCAGGTGGCGGCCAACCAGAAGACCGCGCGCGAGCCGGTGATGCAGCTGTCTGCCGGCGACGTGCACCATGCGCTGCGCCAACTGGAGGGCCTGGGCCTGGCCCGGCAGCAGTTTTCCTCGCGCGCCGAGCGCTTCGAGCACCGCGCCGGCAGCGCCCTGGACCTGACCCGCCAGCAGCTGGCCCTGCTGGGTCTGTTGCTGCTGCGCGGCCCGCAGACCACCGGCGAGTTGCTGACCCGCAGCGAGCGCCTGTTCCAGTTCCAGGACGCCGACGAACTGCGCCATCACCTCGAGCGGATGATCCAGCGCGGGCTGGCGGTGCAGCTGCCGCGCGCCAGCGGCCAGCGCGAGGACCGCTTCATGCACCTGCTGGGTGGGCCGGTGGATGTGGTTGCACTGGCGGAGGCGTACAAGGCGGCACCGTCGTCGGGCGGTGGCAATGCCGGGCTGGAGGCGCGGGTGGCGGAGCTGGAGGCGACCGTGGCGGAATTGCAGGCGCAGGTGGCGGGGTTGTTGGGGCGCGGTTGATTCACCGCATCACCCCAACGCCAACGCCCCTGGGGTGGCAAACACCAGCACCTCTTCATCCACCGGGGGCGGCAGCCGCAACCGGCCACGCGCCTCCATCCCCAGCTTCTGCAACAGTGCCGCCGAGCGTTCGTTATGCGGAGCCACGATGCCGTACAGCTCGGGATACCCCAGCCGGTCACGGGCGTAACGCTGCACGCCACGCGCAGCCTCGAAGGCATAGCCGTGCCCCTCGTACTGCGCCTTCAGCGCATAGCCAATGTCCGGTCCCGGCAACTCCGGGCGCTTCACCAGCCCGGCATTGCCCAGCCAAGCGCCATCGCTGCGGCGGATGATCGCGTACATGCCGAACCCGTTGAGCGTGTAACTGCCGAGCACGCGTTCGGCGGTGTAGTCGCGCGCCTGCGCCAGCGTGCGCACGCCCCGGTCGGCGATGTTGCGGATGAAGCCGGGCTCGTTGAGCAGGGCCAGCATGTCGGCCGCATCATGGTCGGGGTCGATCAGGCGCAGGTGCAGGCGGTCGGTCTGGATGAGGGCGGACATGGCATCTCCTAGTCGAACAGCGCCTGGATCGCGGCCAGCCCGGCGTTGGCGCGTTCTTTCTTGCGCGCCGCATCGGCGACGGGATCAGCCCCGTCGCGCTGCATTTCCTCGGCCGGAATCTCCTCGAAGAAGCGGCTGGGCTTGAGCCGCACGTGCTCACCGAATTTGCGGGTGAGCTTGCTGTAGCTCATCCACAGCTGCACCTTGGCGCGGGTGATACCGACGTACAGCAGCCGGCGTTCTTCCTGCAGGGTGCCTTCGTCGAGGCTGACCTGGTGCGGCAGCACGCCGTCCTCGCAGCCGACGATGAACACATAGGGGAATTCCAGACCCTTGGACGCGTGCAGGGTCATCATCCGTACCTGGTTGCCACCATCGTCCTTGTCATTGCGCGACAGCAGCGCGAGCTGTGCCGCCAGGTCGGCGGTGGACGCACCACGCGGGCCGCCCTCGAACCACTGCGCCAGTTCTTCCAGATTGCCCAGCCGGCGCTGATAGGTGGACTCCTCCTTGCAGCTGCTGCGCAGCTCGGAGACCAGCCCGGAGTCCTTCACCAGCTTGCGCACCAGGTCGCCGGAGCTGAGCTGGGGCATGCCCGCGCGCAGGTCGCGCAGGATGTCGGTGAAGCGGCTCAGGCTGTTGGCGGCACGCGGCGGCAGCTGCGCCAGCGCGCCGAGGGCCTCGGCCGCCTGCGCCATCGGCATCTCTTTCTCCGAGGCCAGTTCAGCCAGTTTGGCCAGCGTGCCTGCGCCCACCTCGCGCTTGGGCGACTGCACCGCGCGCATGAACGCGGTGTCGTCATCCGGGTTCACCAGCAGGCGCAACCACGACAGCGTGTCTTTCACTTCCTGGCGTTCCAGGAACGCGGTACCGCCGGTGATGTGGTACGGCGCGCGCACCAGCTGCAGCGCTTTTTCCAGCGGCCGCGACTGGAAGTTGCCACGGAACAGGATGCAGAAGTCGCTCCAGGGAATCTGCTTGGAGGTCGCCAGATAGGAGATCTCAGCGGCGACCTTTTCCGCTTCATGTTCGCTGTTTCGGCATTCCCACACGCGGATACGCTCGCCGTCGGCCTGGTCGCTCCACAGCTTCTTCAGGTGTTCATGCGGATTGTTGGCGATCAGCGCGTTGGCCGCGCGCAGCACGCGGTTGGAGCAGCGGTAGTTCTGCTCCAGCTTGATGATCTCCAGCGCGGGATAGTCGCGCGCCATCTGCTGCAGGTTTTCCGGATTCGCTCCACGCCAGGCGTAGATGGACTGGTCATCGTCGCCCACGCAGGTGAAGTTGCCGGCGCTGCCGGCCAGCTGCTTGAGCAACCGGTACTGGGCGTCGTTGGTGTCCTGGCATTCGTCGACCAGCAGGTAGCCGATCCGCTCGCGCCAGGCCAGGGCGATCTCCGGCTGTTCCTCCAGCACCTGGACCGGCAGCCGGATCAGGTCGTCGAAGTCCACCGCATTGAACGCGGTCAACCGCAGCTGGTAGCGCTCGTACACACTGGCGGCTTCCTTTTCGCGGTTGCTGCGCGCAGCGGCCATCGCCTGCTCGGGCGAAAGGCCGGCGTTCTTGGCGCGCGAGATCAGATTCTTCACGTCCTCGATGTCGTCCGGCTTGGCCCCGTACATCAGGTCCTTGACCTGTGAGGTGGCGTCGTCGGCATCGAAAATGGAGAAGCCGCGCTTGAGGCCGACCGCGGCGTGTTCGATCTGCAGGAACTTCAGCCCAAGCGCGTGGAAGGTGCAGATGGTCACCTCGTCGGCGTCATCGCCGTGCAGGCGTTTGCCCACGCGTTCGCGCATTTCCTTGGCGGACTTGTTGGTGAAGGTGATCGCCGCGATCCGCCGCGCCGGGTAGCGCTTGCTGGCGATCAGCTGGGCGATCTTTTCCACGATGACACGCGTCTTGCCGCTGCCCGCGCCAGCCAGCACCAGCAGGGGACCTTCGCAGTGCAGCACTGCGGCGCGTTGTGGGGGGTTGAGACCGTGCATGCCTACTCCGTGACCGGCGGGCATTGTACCGGGCTTCGTCGCGCCGCACGGCGGCCCGGCTTGCATGCACTCCGGGTCTGGAGTATTCAGGAAACTGCGAACACAGGAGTGTGGTGCATGAAGCCGTCCGTTGCTGTCGGCCGTATGGCCGGCGTGATGCTGTCCCTGCTCGTTCTACCCCTTGCGCAGGCCGCCGAGCGACCTGCCGCCGACCCCTACGAGGCCGAGGTGATGCAGTCGGAGGGTTTCCTGATGGCGCACCCGGACCTGCGCATGCGCAAGGCCGGCGTGGAAGCGCGCCAGCGCGGGCGCTACGAGGAGGCCCGTGAGCAGTTCAGGATCGCGGCCAGCTACGGCGACAAGCTGTCCCAGGCCGCGTTGGCCGACCTGCTGTGGGAAGGCAAGGGCGGCGACGTGGACCGCGCGTTGGGCTACGCCTGGATGGATCTGGCCGCTGAACGTGGAACCCCCTGGCTGCTGGCACAGCGCGAGGCCTACTGGAACGCGCTGGATGCCGACGAACGCGAGCGTGCCATCCGCGAAGGGCGAAAGCTCTATGCCGAGTACGGTGACCCCACGACCTGGCCACGGATGGAGCGCGAACTGCGGGTCGGGTCTCGCGAGCTGACCGGAAGCCGCACCGGCTGGAACGGTGCCATGCGCAGCCAGGCGCGGGGCGTTGTCGGCGCACGTACGCTCAGCCCGGAGGAATTCCGCAAGGCCCGCTACTGGGATCCGGCAGCCTACCGGCAGTGGCAGGATGAGGTGCTGGCGCGCGCCGGCAGCGCCACCGACTAGGCCACCGCCGTAGAATTGGCTGCATGGCCAAGCTCTACTTCTACTATTCGGCGATGAACGCCGGCAAGACCACCACGCTGCTGCAGTCGGCGCACAACTATCGCGAGCGCGGCATGCGGGTGGCGATCCTGACCCCACGCCTGGACGATCGCGCCGGGCGCGGTGTGGTGGCCTCCCGGATCGGACTGAAGGCCGACGGCGTGGCCTTCGACCGCGAGACCGACCTCGAGCAGCTGATCCGCCAGGACCTGTCAGCACACGGACCGTTGGGCTGCGTGCTGGTCGACGAAGCCCAGTTCCTCAGCCGCAGCCAGGTCTGGCAGCTCAGCGAGGTGGTCGACCAGCTGCGCATTCCGGTGCTGTGCTACGGGCTGCGCACCGACTTCCGCGGCGAGCTGTTCGAGGGCAGCCAGTACCTGCTGGCCTGGGCCGACGAGATGCAGGAGATCAAGACCATCTGCCACAGCGGCAAGAAGGCCACCATGACCGTGCGCGTGGACGAGCACGGCCACGCCGTGCAGGACGGCCCGCAGGTGGAGATCGGCGGCAACGAGCGCTACGTGTCGGTCAGCCGGGCCGAGTTCAAGAAGATCACCCGTGGTGAGGGGCGGATTGAGCCCATGCAGGCAGCCTTGCCGTTGTGAACAGCAGCCGGGCAGAGCCCGGCTCTACGTCGCTTGTCCGATCAGTACAACGTGCGCTCCGGCGCACCGGCCGGCGGCGGGTTGTACTGGTACAACCAGGTCTCCGTCAGGGTCTTTCCACCGCTGCGCAGGTACAGACGGATGTCGATCTGGTCGGTGCTGTCATCGGGCGGCACCAGGTCGAACATCGCGCGGTAGCCCTTGATCTCGCGCAGCGGGCGCGCCGAGACGATCTCGGTGCGGCCACGACTGGTCTGGACCACCGCTTCCACTTCGCCCTTGTCGATCAGTGCGGCCAGTTCGCCACCTTCGAAGTCGACCGCAAAGCGCCACGAGAAGTACTCGCGCTTCTTGCCGATCACCCCGCCCAGGCCGGTGCGGGTGGCCACCGCGTGGGCCAGCGGCGGCCGTGCCGGCGGCTCCGCGCCCCAGTACAGGCGGTAGCCCAGCAGCATTTCCTGGCCGGGCGCAGTTTTGGCGTCCGGGTTCCAGAACGCGACGATGTTGTCGAAGGTCTCGTCCACGGTGGGAATTTCCACCAGCTGTACCGAGCCCTTGCCCCACTGTCCCTTCGGCTCCACCCACAGGCACGGGCGCTTCTCGTAAAACACGCCGTCGTCCTGGTAGTGGTCGAAGTTGCGGTCGCGCTGCAGCAGCCCGAAACCCTTCGGATTGTTGTCGACGAACATGTTGAAGCGCAGCTGGCGCGGATTGCTCAGCGGCCGCCAGATCCACTCGCCGGCCCCGGTCCACATCGACAGGCCATCGGTATCGTGGATTTCCGGACGCCAGTCCCAGGCCATGCGGCGGTCGTTTTCGCCGACCTGGTACATGCTGGTGCAGGGGGCGATGCCAAGACGCTCAATGGTCTTGCGCGGGTACAGCGCCACGTCCACGTCCATCAGCAGCACGTCGCCGTTGGTGATGGCAAAGCGGTAGGCACCGGCCACGCTGGGTGAATCCAGCAGGGCGTAAACCACCAGGGTGTTGGAGTCCTTGGCCGGCTGCTCCAGGAAGTAGGCGATGAAATCCGGGAATTCCTCCGGACGGTCCATGCCGGTGTCGATTGCCAGTCCACGCGCCGACTGGCCGTACTGGCCTTCCTTGCCGACCGCACGGAAGTAGCTGGCCCCCAGAAACGCCGCGAAGTCGCGGTCGGTGTCCTGGCGGGTGTTGAGGCGGAAGCCGGCAAAGCCGAGATCGGCGGGCAGGTGGCCGTCCTTGAGGCCGCTGCTGCCGTAGTCGAACGCGGCCGGGTCATAGGCCAGTTCCTGCGCCATGCCGTTGACCACGTCGAACATCCGCACCGGCGAATGGAAGTACAGGCCCAGGTGGAAGAACTTGGCCTGGAAGCGCCCGGGCTGGTCGGCCCACAGCGCGTGGTCCTGGCGGTAGCGGATTGACTGGTACTGGTCCCAGTCCAGCGCTTCCAGCGGCCCCGGAAGGGTGCGCCGGTGCGTCTTGTAGGCGGTTTCAGACAGCGCGCGGGCCTGGCCCTTCAGCGTGGCGAAGTCGAACGGCTGCGGCTGGCCAAGCCGGCGCAGGCCCACCTGGTTGCCTTGCGCGGCGCAGGCCGGCAGCGCGGGAAAACCGATGGCCGCCAGGGCCAGGGAAGCGTTGCGGATGAAGTCGCGTCGTTGCATGCAGGGCAGCAAAGGCAGGGAAGGGCCGGCCATCATAGGCACGCGAACGTTAAATCGCCGCTGTGATGAATGGGGAGCGTTCAGTCTCGCGAGGCGACCGTGTGCAGCGCGCCGTCGCCGCAGTCGGCCAATGCCAGCTCGATGCTGCGGGCCACCCGGCCTCCCTCCGGCCGTTGCCGGCGCACATCGTCGCGCAGCTGCAGCAGCGCCGCCCGGCCACGCGGCGGGGCCTGGCTGCAGCGGAGCTGGCCCTGCAGCAGACGCGCACGCCAGCGCAGCTGATCGGTGCGCGGGTCACTCCCCTGCACCGCGACCACCTGGGCGAGCACGCGCTCGGCTTCCACGCTCTGCCCGAGGCGGACCAGGTTGCGCGCCCACGCCAGCTGCACCGCATGCTGCTGCAGCACCGCCTCGGGACCGCCGCGCGGTGAGCGCCGCATCAGCCCCGCCAGGCGCTGCCCTGCGTCCACCGGGTCGACCCGGGCCCCGATGATGTCGGCCATGCGCCAGTCGGCGCGCTGTACCAGCGGGTCGTCCTCGCCGCGCTGCGCGGCCAGCCATTGACGCCCTTCACGCAGCGCCGCCAACGCCTCTTCCCAACGCCCGGCATCGGCCAGCGCCACGCCGTAGTCGTACAGCCCCTGCGGCAGCAGGCCCACGCAGTCAGGCTGGCGCCAGATGGCCACGGCCCGGGCGAAATCCTCCACCGCCTGGGCGGTATCGCCGCGCTCGCGGGCCAGCTGCCCCATTGCGTTCCAGCTGGCCCCGGTGTCGCGGTGCTGTTCTCCCAAGGCCTGGCGGGTCAGCCGGTGCACTTCGTGCAGGGTGTCAGCGGCCTCGGTCAGATCACCGCGCTGCAGCGCCAGGGTGCCGCGCAGGCGTCGGATGCCCAGGGTTTCCGGATGGTCCGGACCATACAGGCTGACCGCGTCGTTCCACGCCATGTGCAGGTGCTGCGAGGCCGCGTCCAGATCACCCTGCGCGGCCAGCGTCTCGCCGAGGTGGCGACGCAGGGTGACCCGCTGCGGGTCGCGCTCGCTGGTGCGCAGCTGCAGCAGCTGCAGCGCCTGCCGGTAGCCGGCGAGCGCGGCCTGGGTATGGCCCTCGTCGCTGTCCAGTGCGGCCAGATCGGCCAGGCTTTCGGCGCTGCCGGTGGTGTCCCTGAGCACGTCGCGGCGCAGGGTCAGTGCCTGGTTGAACGCCTCGCGTGCCAGGCGACGGTAGCCCAGCAGCTGCTGGCAGCGGCCCAGCTGGGCGTGGTACTCGGCCACCAGCGAGGGGAATGCCTGCCGGTGCTGCGCCGCCAGCGCCTGCATCGGTCCCAGGTGCGCCACGCATTCACGCGAGCGCCCCAGCATGCGCAGCGCGCGCCCACGCTGGGTGACCGCTTCCAGCTGCAGCTCAGGCGGCACGTTGTCCACCTGCTCGAGCAGCGCGCGCTGCCGGTCCAGGGTCTGCAGCGCCAGCTGGTAATCGCCCAGACCGATCCGCAGCCGTCCGATCACCCCTTCCAGATCGGCCAGCGGCAGCGGCTGATCGGCCAGTTCGGCTTCGCCGCGCTGCTGCCCGGTGGCCAGCATCTGGCGCACGTCGAAGCTGCCGTGACGCACGCTCGCCGCACGGTCGAACAGGCCGATGGTGAAGTCCTGCATGGCCTGTGCGCGTGCGATCTCACGACGGGCCTGCTGCATCTGCCACAGCGCCAGCACCGCCAGCGCCAGCAGGGCCGCCACGCTGACCGCCCCCAGGGCCACGCCCCAGCGGTGCCGCCCCAGGTATTTGCGCAGCCGGTACAGCGCACGCTGCGGGCGCGCGTGGATGGGGCGTCCTTCGAGAAAACGCTGTACGTCCTGCGACAGCGCTTCCACCGAGGCGTAACGCTGCGCGGGCTCCTTCTGCAGCGCCTTCAACAGGATGGTGTCCATGTCCCCGCGCAAACGGCGCGCCAGGCGGCGGGTGGCGGCGCTCGGTTCGGGGTCGCCCCCCTCCCTGCGCAGCAGCAGGCCGGAGGCACGCGGCGCGTTCACCTCCAGAATGGAGCGCTCCCATTCGGCGTCGCTGAGCCGGCGCAGGCGGTACGGCTTGCGCCCGGTGATCACCTCGAACAGCACCACGCCCAGCGAGTACACATCGGTCAGCGTTGTCACTGGCTCGCCGCGTACCTGTTCCGGCGCGGCGTAGTGCAGGGTGAAGGCGCGTGCTTCGGTGGGCGGGTGTGCGCCCGGATCGCGTGGCTGCTCGTCATCGAGCAGCTTGGCGATGCCGAAATCCAGCAGCTTCACCTCGCCGTCGGCGGTGACCAGGATGTTCGACGGCTTCAGGTCACGGTGCACGATGAGGTTCGCGTGGGCGTGGCTGACCACCGCGCACACCTGCTGCATCAGCTTGAGGCGGCGTTCCAGCGGCAGTTGCAGGCGCTGGCAGTAGTCGGTGATCGGCTCGCCTTCCACATAGGCCAGGGCCAGATAGGGCTGGCCCTGCAGGTCGATACCGGCGTCCAGCAGCTGGGCCAGGTGCGGGTGCTGCAGGCGCGCCAGGATTTCGCGTTCGCGACTGAAGCGTTGGCGCAGGCCCGGGTCGGCGTAGCCACTGCGCAGCAGCTTCAGTGCCACCTGGCGTTCGTAGAGGCCGTCGGCCCGCTCGGCCAGCCAGACCTCGCCCATGCCGCCTTCGCCCAGGCGGCGCAGCAGCCGGTAGGGACCGATACGGGTGCCTTCGCGGCTGTCTTCCGGGGCTGCGGTCCACAGCGGCTGGGCCATGAAGTCCTGGCTCTCCGCTTCATGCTGCAGCAGCCGCTCCACCTCCCCGGCCAGGGTCGGGTCGGACGCGTGCAGCCGCGCCAGGCGCGCCGCGCGCTGGTCGGGGGGCAACTCCAGCAACTGATCCAGCAGCGACGACAACTGCTGCCAGCGCCCTGCTTCCATACGATCGATCTCCGACCGCCGTTGAACGACTCAGTCTTCGCGTACCGACGCTAGCAGGAACAGCCTCGCCTTCTGCCAGTCGCGGCGGATGCTGCGCTCCGAGCGCTGGCACAGGTCGGCGATCTCCTGTTCCGACAACCCGGCGAAGTAGCGCAGCTCGACCACCTTGGCCAGGTGTCCATCCACCGCCTGCAGCCGCGCCAGTGCCACGTCCAGCGCCAACAGGTCCTCGTCCAGGCGCACGCCGCTGCTGCTGTTCTCGGGAATCTCCGCAACCCGCTTCAGGTCACCGCCGCGTTTGCGCGCCAGCCGGTTGCGGGCGTAATCCACCACCACGCTGCGCATGGCCGAGGCCGCATAGGCGAAGAAGTGCGCGCGATCTTCAAAGCGGGCCGCGCCGCGCGCGCCCAGCAGTTTCAGGTAGGACTCGTGCACCAGCGAGGTGGCGTCCAGCGTGCGTCCCTGCTGACCGGCCAGCTGGCGACGCGCCATGCTGTGCAGTTCCTGGTACAGCAGGGTCAGCACCCGGTCCAGCGCGGCACGGTCGCCCGAGCGGGCTGAATCCAGCCATACGGTGATATCCGGGCCATCGTCCATGCCACACCCCCGTCGCCGACGTTGGGCCGACTATAGCGCCCGTCCGCGCCTAAAAGTGCGACTCAGCGCTGGCAATGACTGCACCAGACGCTGGCACGCTGACCGATGGTGGCGTGGCGCAGCGGTCGCCCGCACCGTCGGCAGGGTTCGCCTTCACGCCCGTAAACCAGCAGCTCCTGCTCGAAGTAGCCAGGCGCGCCGTCCGGGTTGATGAAATCACGCAGGGTGGTGCCGCCGCGGGTGATGGCATGGCCGAGGATCTGCTTCACCGCCGCGCCCAGCCGCTGGTAGCGCTCACGCGAGATCCTGCCGGCTTCACGCAGCGGATTGATGCCAGCCATGAACAGGCTTTCGGCCGCGTAGATGTTGCCCACCCCGACCACGATGCCCTGGTCCATCAGGAAGGTCTTCACCGGGGCCTTGCGGCCGCGGCTGCGCTCGAACAGGTAGTCGCCGTCGAAGGCATCGTCCAGCGGTTCCGGCCCCAGCCCGGCCAGCAGCTCGTGGGTCTGCCCGGCGGGCTGCCAGAGCAGGCTGCCAAACCGGCGCGGGTCGTTGAAACGCAGCAGGCGGCCGTTGTCGAGGCTGATGTCCACATGGTCGTGCGCGCGCACCGGGGTGTCGCCCGGCAACACCCGCAGGCTGCCGGACATGCCCAGGTGCAGCACCGCACTGCCGATGGCGGTATCCAGCAGCAGGTACTTGGCGCGACGACGCACGCCCTCGATGGCCTGGCCCGGCAGCAGGGTGCTGATTTCATCCGGAATCGGCCAGCGCAGGTCCGGTCGGCGCAGGATCACACCGTGGATGCGGCGACCTTCCAGATGCGGAGCCAGGCCGCGGCGGGTGGTTTCTACTTCGGGCAGTTCGGGCATGGGGAAATTCTACGTGGCGCAGCGGGGCAGAGCCTCGCTCTACCTGGGGGGAGCGGACAGTTCCTTCGCGCTCAGGAACCCGTCCTTGTTCGCATCCTGCTTGTGGAAGCGCTCCACAATGGTCTGACGCTGCTGTTCGCGGGTGATCGGCTTGCCCTTGCCGCCCGGCAGCTCGTCGCTGCTCAACACGCCGTCGCCATTGCGATCCATGCGGTCAAAGGCATACATCATCCACGCCACGTACTCCTCGACGCTGACCTTGCCGTCACCGTCGGTGTCCATGCGTTGCAGGTAGGTGCCGGTGTCGGCCACCTGGGCGTGGGCCGTGGCGCTGCCGAGCAGCAGCGCGGCGCAGAGCAGGCGGCGCACGCTCAGTGCGCCGTCAATGCGTAGCCCTTCAGGCGCGCTGCATAGGCCTGCAGCGCGGCGATACCACTGGCTTCGGCGTCCTGGCACCACGCCTGCAGTGCTTTCAGCCGCTCGGCGGCATCATTGCTGCGCGCTTCCAGCAGCGCGGAAAGGCGGGCGCGATGCTCCACCAGCACGCGGATGCGCGGACGCTGTTCGACCCAGCTGTTGAGTTCGGCGCGACAGGCCGGCTTGAGCCAGCGGCCGTCGTTGACCAGGCCGTGGCGCATGCGGCGCGGCAGCAACTTGCGCAGCTTGGCTCCGGCCAGCGCGGCCTCTTCGCGCAGCGCGGGCACGAACACGTTGCGCTGGTAATCGGTCATGGCCTGGAAGCGGTGCGAGAGCAGCGCCTTCAGGGTTTCCGCGTCGGGCACGGCGATGTTCGGGCGCACGTCCATGCTCGGGGCCACGCGCAGCACCTTGGCCAGCTTCACCGCCTGCAGTGCGCGGATCGCGGCCCAACCGATATCAAACTCCCAACGTCGCATCGAGAAGCGCGCCGAGCTCGGGAAGGCGTGATGGTTGTTGTGCAGCTCTTCGCCGCCGATCCAGAACGCCCACGGGGTGAGATTGGTCGAGGTATCGGCCGACTCGAAGTTGCGATAGCCCCACCAGTGGCCCAGGCCATTGACCACGCCGGCGGCCCAGAACGGAATCCACGCCATCTGGATCGCCCACAACGCCACGCCAGGCAGGCCGAACAGCACGGTGTTGATGAAGAACAGCACCGTCGGACCCAGATTGGCGTGCGGGGTGTACAGACGGCGTTCGATCCAGTCGTCCGGCGCGCCGCGCCCGTACTGGTCGATGTCCGCACGCAGGGTGCGGGCTTCGCGGTACAGCTCGACGCCGCGCCAGAACACGGTGCTGATGCCCTTGGTCACCGGGCTGTGCGGGTCTTCCTCGGTTTCCACCTTCGCGTGGTGCTTGCGGTGGATGGCCACCCACTCCTTGGTGATCATCGAGGTGGTGAGCCACACCCAGAAGCGGAAGAAATGCGAAATGACCGGGTGGAAGTCCACGCCGCGATGCGCCTGGCTTCGGTGCAGGTACAGCGTCACAGCGAAGATGGTGAGCTGGGTGAACACCAGCAGCACCAGCGCCATGCCCCACCAGCCAAGGCCGGCCACACCGCCGGTCAGGAAGTTGATGAGCATCTCGGGCATTGCAGAACTCCAGGCCGTGAGGCCAGCAAGTGGACAGGATCGCGTCTGCCCATGATGGGGGCAGACGTTGCAATCTGCATCCCTCTGGTGCCATTTTTGCGTAGTCATTCAGTTGTTTTAGTCCTTCGTGAGTCTGGCCCCCTATTCATGACCGTTGCAGTTCCCGCCGCCGTGACCCCTGCCCCTCTGATCGAACTGGACCGCGCCTGCGTCATCCGCGGCCAGGTTCGGGTGCTGCACGACCTCAGCCTGCGCATCGCGCAGGGGCAGCACACCGCCCTGCTGGGCCCGAACGGGTGCGGCAAATCGTCATTCATCAAGCTGATCACCCGTGAGCTGTACCCGCTGGCGCACGGCGACGGCACCGTGGCGGTGAAGGTGCTGGGCCAGAACCGCTGGCAGGTGGACCGGCTGCGCTCACAGCTGGGCATCGTCACCGGCGACCTCAGCGCCAATCTTTCCGACATGCCCGGGCTGACCGTCGAGGAAGCGGTGCTGACCGGCTTCTTCGCCAGCTTCGTGGTGCCGGCGTTCCGCGAGGTCACCGCCGAGATGCGCGAGCGGGTACGCCAGGCGCTGACCCTGACCGGTGCCCTGCCGCTGCTGGCGCGTGGCTATGCGGAGCTGTCGGCGGGCGAAACCCGGCGCGTGCTGATCGCCCGGGCGCTGGTGAACCGGCCACAGGCGCTGCTGCTCGATGAACCCTCCACCGGGCTGGACCTGGTGGCACGCCAGCAACTGATCAGCACCATGCGCACGCTGGCTGCCCAGGGCATCACCCTGGTGCTGGTCACCCACCATATCGAGGAAGTGATTCCGGAGATCGAGCGGGTGGTGCTGCTGCGCGGCGGGCGCATCGTGGCCGATGGGCCGCGCGCCGACCTGCTGCGTGACGCCCCGCTTTCCGAGGTGTTCGGTGGCCCGGTGCGGGTGCAGGAGCACAACGGGCATCTGACCGCGTTCGCGGATTGACGGCGATGTGATCCGGTAGCGCCGGCTGTCAGCCGGCCCTCGATACCGCGTGGGCCGGCCAACTGCCGGCG
>NZ_JASCOZ010000068.1 GCF_029960115.1 Stenotrophomonas sp. PS02289 | reverse complement strand
GAGCCACGCCCTGCTTGGCTGCGGCCGTGTCCGACACCGCGAAGCCACGCAGGGCGTGGCTCTACGGCGTTGCGAACGTTACGGCATCAGGGGCAATTGCACGCCTTACGAACGCAACGTCGCCAGCGCCTCACCCAGCCGCACCGCACGCTCCGCGCCCAGCCCCGGCGCAAATTCGGCCACACCCGGCGGCAGCAGCACGATCACGGTCGATCCGTAATTGAACCGCGCCATCTCCGCAAAGCGCTCCAGGGTGATGCCCTTGCCGCGATAGTCCTTGCGGGTAATGCGGTCGCCATAGGCGGGAATCTCCTCGCCGCTCCACACCGTTTCCACGCCCGACACCAGCAGCGCGCCCACCATCACCTGCACCATCGGCCCGAAGTCGGTCTCGAAGTGGCAGACCAGGCGTTCGTTGCGGGCGAACAGCGCCGGCACCGTGTTGACTGCCGCCGGGCCGACGCTGAAGAGGCGCCCCGGCACATGCACGGTCTCGACCAGGGTGCCGGTCCAGGGCATGTGCACGCGGTGGTAATCCTTCGGCGACAGATACACCGTGGCAAACAGGCCGTTGCGGTACACCTCGGCGGCGGCGTCGTCGCCCAGCAGCTGGGCCGCGGTGAACGACTGCCCCTTGGCCTGGAAGATCACCCCGTCCTGGATCGGCCCCAACTGGCTGATGCGGCCGTCCGCCGGCATCAGCAGGCTGCGCGGATCGGGATCGGCCACACGCGCGCCCGGCTTCAGGGCACGGGTGAAGAACTGGTTGAAGGTCGGGTAGCTGCGCGGGTCCGGGTTGGCCGCTTCGGCCAGGTTCACCCCGAATTTCGCGGTCACGGTGTCGATCAGCCAGCGCGAGATCTTCGGGTTGCTGGAATACGCCAAGCTCCGCGCCATCGACGACAGCAGGCGGTGCGGCAGGACGTAGGTCAGCTTCGTGGTCAGGCTCATGGTGCGGTTTTCTCGGTCAGCAACTGCAGGTCGCGGGCAATCGCCTGCGCCTGGAAGGGCGGGCGGATCAGGCCGGCCAGTTTGCCGTCCGGGTCCAGGACGGCCAGGCTGGCCGAGTGCTCCAGGGTGTAGTCCTGGGGGTTTTCATCAAAGTGCTTGCCTTCCACCTTCTGGAACACAAAGCCCAGCGAAGTGGCAAAGCGCTCCAGCGAGGGCACGTCCGCGGTGGCGGCCAGGGTGTCCTTGTGGAAGGCGTGCGCGTACTCGCCCAGCCGGGCCGGGGTGTCGCGCTCGGGATCCACGGACACAAACAGCACGCGCGGGCGCAGGCTTTCAGGCTGGGCTTCCCAGCTTTTCTGGGCCCGGGCCAGGTCGGCCAGGGTGGTTGGGCAGACGTCCGGGCAGAAGGTGAAGCCCAGGAACACCAGGGTCCAGTGGCCCTTCAGCTCTCCGGGAATCAGCCGGGTGCCGTCAGACTGGCTCAGGTTGAAGTCCGGCAGCGGGCGCGGCTGCGGGTAGAAGGTGATGGTCTCGGTGGCGGGCTGGTTGGCCGCCGGCTTCGGTGCGAACACCTTCTGCGCCGTCACCAGCCCCAGCCCGGCGGCCAGCGCGATGATCAGGATGATGCCTGTGGTGCGGTTGAACATGGGCGGCCCGTTGCCGGAGGGGTCCACCATCATAGGGGAGGGTTCCGGCCCCGCCCAGCCGTTTCGCCTGCAACGGATGCTGCGGCCCCTTCCAGCGCCTATAATCGGGGGCCACATTGTCTGTTGCCTTGCCATGACTGCCGATACGGCCGCCGAACTTCACACGATCATCGACCTGATCCGCTACGGCACCAGCCGTTTCAACGCCGCCGGGCTGACCTTCGGGCACAGCTACGACAACGCCCTGGACGAGGCCACCCAGCTGGTCCTGCACAGCCTGCACCTGCCGCACGATCTCGGTCCGGCCTACGGCCAGGCCCGGGTCACCCGCGACGAGAAGCTGCAGGTGCTGGAGCTGTTCCAGCGTCGTATCGATGAACGCATTCCGGCCGCCTACCTCACCGGTGAAGCCTGGTTTGCCGGTCTCAGCTTCAAGAGCGACACCCGCGCACTGGTGCCGCGCTCGCCGATCGCCGAGCTGATCGAGTCCGGCTTCGAGCCGTGGCTGGCCGGTCGCGACGTGCATCGCGCGCTCGACCTGTGCACGGGTTCGGGCTGCATCGCCATTGCCATGGGCCACTACTACCCGAACTGGGAAGTGGACGGCGTTGACCTGAGCGACGACGCGCTGTCGCTGGCCGAAGAAAACAAGGAACGCCTGCAGGCGCACAACGTCACCCTGCTCAAGTCGGACCTGTTCAGCGGCCTCACCGGCCGTCACTACGACCTGATCGTGACCAACCCGCCGTACGTCACCAACGACGAAACCGACGCGCTGCCGCAGGAATACTCCTACGAGCCGGAAATGGGCCTGCGTGCCGGCGACGACGGCCTGGACCTGGTGCTGAAGATCCTGCGCGACGCCCCGCTGCACCTCAGCGAAGACGGCCTGCTGATCTGCGAAGTGGGCGAGTCCGAGCAGCACCTGATCAAGCTGCTGCCGGAAGTGGACTTTGCCTGGGTCGAGTTCAAGGTCGGCCAGATGGGCATCTTCGCGGTCGAATGCCGCGAACTGATCGCCCACAGTGCCCGCATCACCGAACTGGCGGCGCAGCGGCCGTGAGTTCCAATACCTTCGGCAAGCTCCTGTCGGTCACCACCTTCGGCGAATCGCACGGTCCGGCGATCGGTTGCGTGGTCGATGGCTGCCCGCCGGGGCTGGAACTGAGCGCCGACGAATTCGCCCACGACCTGCAGCGCCGTGCGACCGGCAAAAGCCGGCACACCTCCGCGCGCCGCGAGGCCGACGAGGTCGAGATCCTCTCGGGCGTGTATGAAGGCCGCACCACCGGTACCCCGATTGCGCTGCTGATCCGCAATACCGATCAGCGCAGCAAGGATTACAGCAACATTGCCCAGCAGTTCCGTCCGGGTCATGCCGACTACAGCTACTGGCAGAAGTACGGCATCCGTGATCCTCGCGGTGGTGGTCGCTCGTCCGCGCGTGAGACCACCATGCGCGTGGCCGCCGGGGTCATCGCCAAGAAGTGGCTGGCGCAGCGCTACGGGGTCACCGTGCGCGGTTACCTCTCGCAGCTGGGCGACATCACGCCGACCGGTCATGACTGGTCGGCGGTGGAAGACAACCCCTTCTTCTGGCCGGTGGCCGACCAGGTGCCGGCGCTGGAAACCTACATGGACGCGCTGCGCAAGTCCGGTGATTCGGTCGGCGCGCGCGTGAACGTGGTGGCCGACGGCGTGCCGCCGGGCTGGGGTGAACCCATCTACGGCAAGCTCGATGGTGAACTGGCGGCCGCGCTGATGAGCATCAACGCCGTCAAGGGTGTGGAAATCGGCGATGGCTTTGCCAGCGCCGCGCAGAAGGGCACCGAACACCGTGACCTGATCACCCCCGAAGGCTTCGCCAGCAACCACGCCGGCGGCATCCTCGGTGGCATTTCCACCGGTCAGCAGGTCACCGCCTCGATCGTGCTCAAGCCCACGTCCAGCCTGCGCCTGCCCGGTGCCACGGTGGACGCGACCGGTGCCGCGGTGGACGTCATCACCACCGGTCGCCACGATCCCTGCGTGGGCATCCGTGCCACCCCCATCGCCGAGGCGATGATGGCGCTGGTGCTGATGGACCAGGCGCTGCGCCATCGCGCGCAGTGCGGCGACGTCGGCGAGATCACCCCGCGCATCCCGGGTCACATCGATGGCTGATCCGCGCGCGAAGGTGTGGGTCAGCCAGCCCCTGTTCGATGACGTCATCGAACAGCTCGGGCAGCATTTCGACCTGACCGTCACCGACGCCGTCACCCGCTACACGCCGCAGATGCTGGCCGAGCAGCTCGCCCAGGTGGATGGCGCGCTGATCACGCTCAACGAGCGCATCGGTGCGGCGGAAATCGCCGGCGCACCGCAGCTGCGTGCCATCGCAAACGTGGGCGTGGGCTACAACAACCTGGATATCGACGCGCTCAGTGCGGCCGGCATCCTCGCCAGCAACACCCCCGATGTCCTCACCGAAACCACCGCTGACCTGGGCTTTGCGCTGCTGATGGCCACCGCCCGGCGTATCACCGAGGCGGAGCGCTGGCTGCGGGACGGGCAGTGGGGGCAGTGGTCGTTCCAGACCATGCTGGGCGCTGACATCCATGGCAGCACGCTGGGCATCCTCGGCATGGGCCGCATCGGCCAGGGCATCGCCCGCCGCGGCGCGCTCGGCTTTGGCATGCGCGTGCTCTACCACAACCGCTCGCGCCTGCCGGAGGCCACCGAGGCCGAGGTCGGCGCGCAGTACGTCGACCTGGACACCCTGCTGGCCGAGGTCGATCACCTGGTGCTGGTGCTGCCCTACAGCGCCAGCTCGCATCACATCATCAATGCCGCCGCACTGGCGAAGATGAAGCCGACCGCCACGCTGGTGAACATCGCACGCGGTGGCATCGTCGACGAGCTCGCGCTGGCCGACGCACTGGCCAATGGCCGCCTCGCGGCTGCCGGCCTGGACGTGTTCGAGGGCGAGCCGGCAGTGCGCCCGGAACTGCTGGCGCTGCACAACATCGTGCTGACCCCGCATATCGGCAGCGCCAGCCAGGCCACGCGCCGTGCCATGGTGCAGCTGGCAGTGGACAACCTGACCGCCGCGCTGGGGCAGGGGCCGCACGCGAATCACCCGCCGAGCGCACTGAATGCTGACGCTGTGGCTGCCGTGAAAGCTGGCGGCGCTGTCGTGGACGGCAAAAAAGACGACGCAAAACGATCGGGAACCTCTGCGGCCACTACGTGAGGTTCCCCGAACCCAGCCCGCTGTGCGTTTCCCAATTCAATTAATGCGGTAGGTACCGACCGTGGGTCGGTACACCTTACACAGAGGTTCCTATGAGCAATGCAGATCGTCGTTTCCACGTCGCCGTCGTCGGTGCCACCGGTGCGGTGGGCGAAACCATGCTGTCCATCCTGGCCGAGCGCAACTTCCCCATCGCTACCTTGAGCCTGCTCGCCTCGTCGCGCTCGGCCGGCGGTGAAATCGAGTTCCAGGGCCAGAAGATCAAGGTCCAGGACCTGGCCGAGTTCGACCCCAGCGGCGTGGACATCGCGCTGTTCTCCGCGGGTGGCAGCGTGTCCAAGGAGTACGGCCCGAAGTTTGCCGCCGCCGGTGCGGTGGTGATCGACAACTCCTCGGCCTTCCGCTACGACGACGACGTGCCGCTGGTGGTCTCCGAGGTCAACCCGGAGCAGGTTGCCAACCGTCCGCGTGGCATCATCGCCAACCCGAACTGCTCGACCATGCAGATGCTGGTCGCGCTGGCTCCGCTGCACCGCCGCTACGGCATCGAGCGCATCAACGTCGCCACCTACCAGTCGGTGTCCGGCGGTGGTCGTTCGGCACTGGAGGAACTGGGCAAGCAGACCGGTCAGCTGCTCAGCTTCCAGGACATCGACCCGCAGCGCTTCCCGGTGCAGATCGCCTTCAACCTGATCCCGCACATTGACGACTTCCAGGACAATGGCTTCACCAAGGAAGAAATGAAGCTGGTCTGGGAGACCCGCAAGATCCTCGGCGACGACAGCATCCTGGTGAACCCCACCGCGGTGCGCGTGCCGGTGTTCTACGGACACTCCGAAGCGGTCGCGATTGAAACCCGTGAGAAGGTCACGCCGGAAGCGGCGCGCGAACTGCTGGAACAGTCGCCCGGCGTGGAGGTGGTGGATCGTCGTGAAGCCGGCGGCTATCCGACCCCGGTCACCCATGCGTCCGGCACCGACGCCGTGTATGTCGGTCGCATCCGTGAAGACCTGTCGCATCCGCGCGGTCTGAACCTGTGGATCGTGTCGGACAACATCCGCAAGGGCGCGGCCTTGAACGCCGTGCAGCTGGCCGAGCTGGTCGCCGCCGAAGGTTGATTGATCCGCGCCGCGGATTGCGGTCCCGTACAGCCACGCCGTGCGTGGCTGGATTGTTCCGGAATCGTTATATTGCCGGCATGAAGAAACGAGCTCCGGGCGCGAAGCGCCCGCTCAAGGTGGTATCCACCCTGCTGCTGGCCCTGGCCAGCAGCTCGGCCATGGCCCTCGGCCTGGGCGACATCCGGGTGCTGTCCAAACCCGGCCAGCCGCTGCTGGCTGAAATCCCGATCATTTCCGCTGACCCGTCCGAGCTGGAAAACCTGCGCGTGGCGCTGGCTTCGCCGGTCACCTTTGCCCGCGTCGGCCTCGACCGCCCGACCGGCCTGGTCAGCGAACTGCAGTTCGAGCTCACCCGCAATACCCAGGGCCGCGCCGTGGTCCGGGTCAGCAGCCAGGCTCCGGTCACCACGCCGTCGCTGAATTTCCTGATCGAGGCCGACTGGGGGCAGGGACGTCTGGTCCGCGAGTATTCCGCGCTGGTCGATGCGCCCGACAGTGCGATAGCCGTCGCCGAACCTGAAATCGTCGCGCCCGAAGGGGCGATGTCCAACGCCATCGTGCGCGAGCCCGAGCCGGCCCCGACGGTGGCCGAGCCGCTGGCCGCCGATCCGCAGCCGGCCGAAGCAACCCCGTCGCGTACCACCCCGGTGCCGCCCCGCAATGCGGCGCCCGCGTCAGCACGCGCGCCCGCACCGGCCCGTCCCGCACCGGCTCCGGCCGTCGCGGCCGATGGCACCATCACCGTGCGCCGTGGGCAGACCCTGTCGGAAATCGCCGGTGGGCTGGCCCGCGAGCGCGGACTCAGCCGCGACCAGGCGATGATCGCGCTGCTGCGTGCCAATCCCGAAGCCTTCATCCGCGGCAACGTGAACCTGCTCAAGCAGGGCGCGGTGCTGCGTACGGCGGATGCCGCATCGGCACCCCCGGTGGATGCGGCCGAAGCCGCCGCGATGGTGCGCGAGCACACCGCGCAATGGCGTCAGGCCCGTTCGGCCATTCCACAGCCGGCGGCCACGGGTGTGGCGAGTACGCCGGCCAGCACGCCGGCCAACGCAGCGGGCGCAGCCACGGCGGCCGCGCCGGCAACCGCTGGTGGACGACTGGAAATCGCGCCCGCCGTTGCCGCCACCGACCACAACGCAGGGACTATCACCGGCACTGCTGCCGGCAGTGAGGGTGACATGCTGGGCAATGAACAACTGCAGCAGGCCAAGGAAGACGTGGCCACCCGCGATGCGGAAATCCAGGAGCTGCGCGGCCGCGTGGCTGAGCTGGAAAAGCTGCAGAAGCAGCAGGAAGCGCTGATCAGCATGAAGGACAGCGACCTGGCCGCTGCCCAGCAGCGCCTGGCCGATGCCCCGGCCGCCCGCGAGGGCGGTGGCGGGGGCTGGTACTGGTTGGGACTGGGCGTGCTGCTGGTGGTGGTCGCGGGATGGGCGCTTGCGCGCCGCCGCAAGCCGTCGCCCTTGCCGCCGCTGCGCCGCGATGGGTTCGACGCGGCCGCGCTGGCCGGTGCGATGCCGGCCGCCGGCTATGTCGACGAGTTGGCGACGCAGGCGCAGGCCGAGCAGGAGCAGGCCGACCACGATGCGGAGCTGGCCTACGATTCGGTCGATTACGACAGCACTGCCGACCAGGTGGCCGCCGAAGTGGCACGCCGCGAGCCCGCGTTCACGCTGGAGCCGCAGCCCGGCCAGGGCGAAACCGCTGCAGCTCCGGCGCTGCAGGACCCCGATCACGTGGTGGTCCCTGCACATGCCTGGGATGCTGCCGCGCAGTCGTCTTACCGGGGCGTGTTCGAGTTCCCTGAGGAGCCGGCGGCACCGGCTGCTGTGGCTGCTCCGGTTGAGCCGTCGGCCGCGGAGCCGGCCACCGCGAGCGAAGCGCTGGGCACGCCGGGTCGCGAGCGGCTGGAGCTGGCCATCGCCTACCTCGACCTCGGCGACGCCGATACCGCGCGCGCCCTGCTGCAGGAAGTGGCGGCTGCCGGCGACATCCACAGCCAGATCCAGGCACGCGAGCTGCTGGCGCGCCTGCCGTGACACCCCGGGCGCAAGCCCTGGCCGGCCACTGGGCCGGCCTTCATCGACGTAATCGAGGTTGACCATGCGCTACGCACTGGGCGTGGAGTACGACGGCAGTGAGTACAAGGGCTGGCAGCAGCTGGGCGAAAGCGGTTGTCCCAGCGTGCAGGCCAGCCTGCAGGAGGCACTGTCATCGGTGGCCGACGCCCCGATCGAGGTCACCTGTGCCGGACGCACCGATGCCGGCGTTCACGGCGAATGCCAGGTGGTCCATTTCGATACCGACGCCGTGCGTGACCCGCGCGGCTGGACGCTGGGCACCACCACCCGCCTGCCGCGCTCGATTGCGGTGCGCTGGTGCATGCCGGTGGCCGACGACTTTCACGCCCGGTTTTCGGCGCGGGCGCGGCGCTATCGCTACCGGCTGCTCAACCGCCAGATTCGCCCGGCCCTGTACCGGCAGACCCTGAGCTGGGAGCGACGGCCGCTGGACGCGGCGCGCATGCACGAGGCCGGCCAGGCCCTGCTGGGTGAAAATGACTTCAGTGCGTTCCGCAGCGCGCAGTGTGAAGCCCTGCATGCGCGACGCGAGCTGCAGGCCATCAGCGTCACCCGCCAGGGCGAGGTCATCGAGGTCTGCGTTCAGGCCAATGCATTTCTTCATCACATGGTGCGCAATATTGTCGGGTCATTGATTCTGATCGGTTGTGGGGAACAACCGGTGTCATGGATGGCCGAGCTGCTCGCCGGCCAGGACCGCACCGTGGCTGGCCCCACTGCACCGCCGCAGGGTCTCGTGTTTGTTGGCCCGTTGTATCCCGACAACTGGCACCTGCCTGCCGAGGTTACGTTATGAGCCGCTCCTACTACCGCACCCGCATCAAGTTCTGCGGCATGACCCGCGCCGGCGATGTGCGCCTGGCCGGCGAGCTGGGTGTGGACGCCGTGGGTTTCATTTTCGCCCGTGAAAGCAAGCGCCGTGTCGCCCCGGCCGAAGCCCGCGCGATGCGCCAGGCGATTGCACCGATGGTCGACGTGGTCGCCTTGTTCCGCGACAACAGCAAGGAGGAGGTCCGCGAGGTGCTGCGCACCGTGCGGCCGACCCTGCTGCAGTTCCATGGGGCTGAAGACGAGGCGTTCTGCCGCAGCTTCAACATGCCGTACCTGAAAGCGGTCGCCATGGGCGGGCGTGAAGAGGTCAATGCCCGCCAGCTGCAGCTGCGCTATCCCAGCGCCGCCGGCTTCCTGTTCGACAGCCATGCCCCGGGTGGTGGCGGTGGTACCGGTGTGACCTTCGACTGGACCCGCCTGCCGACCGGACTGCACCGGCCGTTCCTGCTGGCCGGCGGGATCACCCCGGACAACGTGTTCGACGCCATCGTCGCCACCCTGCCGTGGGGCGTGGATGTCTCCAGCGGCATCGAGACCGAACCGGGCATCAAGGACGGCTACAAGATGCGCAAGTTCGTCGAGGAAGTCCGCCGCGCCGATTGCCACGAGGCCGACTGACGTTTCATGAACACGCACCTATCGCACAGGGTCAGAAACCCCCTATGTGCGTAATCCAATATTTCACGTAGCATCAACGGTTCAAGGGAAGGCCGGAGCGCCTTCCCAGGGACGCCGCAGGGGGAAACCGCGGCACCGATGCAAGGAAGTCGTGAAATGGCGGAATTTTTCAATGTCGCGCTGACATTCCCCACGCTGCCGTACAGCATCGTGCTGGCATTTGCCGTGGTGTATTGGCTGCTGGCCGCGTGCGGCGTGGTCGATGACGGTTTCGCGACCGACGGCATCGACCTGGGCGGAGGCGAGGAGGGCCTGCATGGCATCTCCGGCATGTTCTCGCGACTCGGCCTCGGCGGCGCACCGGTCATGCTGGTGATCGCCCTGCTGGCGTTCTTCGGCTGGACTGGCACCTATCTGACCCATCTGTTCCTGCTGCAGCCACTGCCGGTGCCGCTGCGCTGGGCCGCGGGCAGCGCGGTGGCCCTGCTGGCGCTGGTACCGGCCGTGCCGGTCACGGCCGTCATCCTGCGGCCGGTGCGTCGCCTGCTGCTGCGCCTGCGGGCGGTACCGCAGACCTCATTGCTGGGCCGCATAGGCGTGGTCGCCTCGCCCCAGGTCACCGACACGACCGGCTACGCCACCGTTGACGACGGCGGAGCCGGGCTGATCCTGCAGGTCCGCCTGCCCGAAGGTCAGACCCTGCCGCGTGGGTCACGCCTGGTCCTGATCGACTACGTGGCCGAACACAACCATTACCGGGTCGCTGCCGAAGACAGCCACCCCGCGCTTTCGTTCCAAGACAGCCTGATTGCGGGCGACAAGGAGATCCATCGATGAGTGTTGCTGCCATGGCCCCGTTCCTGATCGGCGTGGGCGTACTGATAGTCCTGCTGCTCGGTCTTGCCGGCCTGTTCAAGGCGTTCTACCGCAAGGTGGACCAGGGCGTCGCGCTGATCGTCAACGACATGAGCTCCCAGCCCAAAGTGCACTTCACCGGTGCGCTGATCATCCCGGTGCTGTACCGCGCCGAGCTGATGCGGATCAGCCTGATCACCCTTCAGATTGACCGCCGTGGCAAGGAAGGCCTGATCTGCCGCGATAACATGCGCGCCGACATCGCCGTGGCGTTCTACCTGCGCGTCAACGAAACCCAGGCCGACGTGCTGCGCGTGGCCAAGGCCATTGGTGCCGACCGCGCGTCGGACAAGCACGCCGTGGACGAACTGTTCAACGCCAAGTTCTCCGAAGCACTCAAGACCGTCGGCAAGAAGTTCGAGTTCACCGAGCTGTTCGAGAAGCGCCAGGAGTTCCGCGACGAGATCATCGCGGTGATCGGCAACGACCTCAACGGCTATGCGCTGGAAGACGTCGCCATCGACTATCTGGAACAGACCCCCAAGCTGCTGCTGGATCAGAACAACATTCTCGATGCCCAGGGCATCCGCAAGATCACCGAGCTGACCGCAGCGCAGAACGTGGTCACCAACGAGCTGGAACAGAACGAAAAGCTCGCCATCACCAAGAAGAACGTTGAAGCGCGCGAAGCGCTGCTGGCGCTGGAGCGGCAGCAGGCCGAAGCCGAAGCCCGGCAGAAGCGCGAGATCGAAACCATCCAGGCCCGCGAGCAGGCTGAAACCGCCAAGGTGCAGGAAGAGCAGCGCCAGCTGGCTGAGCACGCCCGTATCGAGGCGCAGGAACTGATCGACATCCGCGAGCAGAACCGCCTGCGCGAAGTCGAAGTGGCCGAGCAGAATCGCCAGCGCGCCGTCGCCATCGAGGCCGAGCGCGTCGAGCGTGCACGCCAGCTGGAGCAGGTCACCACCGAGCGCGAAGTGCAGCTGCAGGGCGTCGAGCGCGACAAGGTGGTCGAAGTGGGCAAGATGGACGTGGCCAACATCACCCGCGAACGTGTTGCCATCGACAAGACCGTGGCCCAGGAAGAAGAGCGCATCAAGGAAGTGCGTGAAGTGTCCGAGGCGGACCGTCAGAAGCAGGTGCTGATCCTGGAGGCCGAGGCCAAGGCGCAGGAACTGCTGGTGCGCCAGGTCAAGGAAGCGCAGGCCGCGGAAACCGCAGCCAAGCACCGCGCGGTCGAGATCACCACCCTGGCCCAGGCCGAGCACGAAGCCGCCGGCAAGCAGGCCGAGGCCAAGCGCCTGCTGGCCGATGGTACCCGCGCCGAACAGGCCGCACCGGGTCTGGCCGAAGCGCAGGTGCGTGAAGCGTCGGCACTGGCCATCGAGAAGGTCGGTATCGCCGAAGCCCGCGTCATCGAAGCCAAGGCCGACGCCACCCTCAAGCAGGGCACCAACGACGCCCGCGTGCTGGCTGAAACCCTGCAGGCCCAGGCCCAGGGTGAAGAGCAGATGGGCCGTGCCCGTGCGACCGCGACCGAGTCGGTCGGTGGTGCCGAAGCCGGTGTGGTGCAGAAGAAGCTGCTGGCCGAAGCCGAAGGCCTGGTCCGCAAGTTCGAGGCGATCGCCTCGCTCAGCGACAGCGCACGTGGCCACGAAGAGTTCCGCATGATGCTCGACAACAGCCTCAAGCAGGCGTTGGCGTCGATCGAAGCCGGCAAGGAAGTCTCGCGCGAGAACGCCGGCGTCATCGCCAGCGCGCTGCGCAATGCCGACATCGATCTGGTCGGTGGCGACGGTGGCATGTTCGAGAACCTGATCAAGGCCGTCTCGCTGGGCAAGTCGATTGAAGGCCTGGCCGGCAAGAGTCCGATCGTGCAGGACCTGATGCAGCGCTACCTGGGCGTGAGCGCACGCGAAGAAGCGCCGCGCCAGATCGCCGACGAGCACACCGCGGCCACCGACACCGTGTCGGCCACCGTCGTCGACGCGCGCTGAGCGGGGCAGAGCCCGCTCTACATTTCCACCGGCCGGTACCTCCGGCCGGTGTTCCGTGAGCCGGAAGGAAGCTGATGTCTGATACCGACCCCCGTCCCGACCCGTCGTCGGCGGAAGCCACCACCACCGTCGATCAGGCGGTTGCCCAGGGCGGAGCCTATGAAGTCCTGCGTCGTCGCCTGGGCGAGCAGGGCACGCGTCTGCGCGGACTGGCCGATGCGCTCAACCGCCAGCGTCTGGTGGAGTTCGGGGACAGCCGGCTGGAGGTCATTGGCCGCTTCCGCATCCGCAGCGAAAACAACTGTGTGGGCCGGGACATCGTGCAGGTCGGACCGGACCTGCTGCTGTTCGGCTACAACGTCTACCTGGGCCTGAAGACCCAGACCCGGGTCGAGGACGTGTTCGGCCTGTACCGGCTGGTGCAGTCGGGCGAGGGCTACGACGTGGTGCCGGTGGATGCCAAGGGCAGCTTCCTGGCCCAGGCCGGCTTCGTGCATGACTTCAGTGAGCTTTACGCCTACTACAAGCATGCGCGCCTTCTGCAGCTGATCAAGGTCGGTGACAAGCTGCTGGCATCGTTCCAGATCGGCGAGCGCAGCAGCGACGTGCGTGTGTTCCGCTGGGCGGTCTCGCGCGAGGGCGAGCTGACCTATCTGGATGCGCGCGGCGAGCGTGACATCGCGCTGCCGCCGCCGTTCGATTTCGAGTGGACCCGTGCCACCCGCGACATGGCGGTCAGCGGCCGTCATTCACATCTGAATATTCTGGATACCCTGTTCGTCGAGACCACCGGTGGCGATCTCACCATCAAGGTCGAGAACAACACCGAAAGCGGGCAGGGCATCTACAGCGAGCCGGTCGATGACAGCACCCAGTCGCTGGACGACGCCCAGTTTGATTTCGCCCGGGTCGGCTCATTGGTGCTGCTCAAGGTGCTGCCGTACCGCGAAACCGTCTGGCGCGGGCTGATCTACAACACGCTGACCGGCGCGATCGTGCGCAATGACGCCATCGTGCAGGCCTGCGTGCAGCTGCCGGAAGACCACGGCATCATCTTCCCCGGTGGCTATTACCTGCAGAGCGGCGAGCACAAAGCCTTCGACGCTTCGATGCAGGGCATGCAGTTCAAGCGCGCGATCCGCTCGCCCAATGGCGAGGACGTGCTGTACATCTTCTATGAGCGCGAAGGTGGGCGCTCGGCGCTGTTCGTTTACAACACCATCCAGCGCGTGCTGCAGAACCCGGTGTTCGGCCACGGCTACGCCTTCATGCATGACGGGCGCATGGTGCTGTTCCACGCCGAAGGCACCGAGCCGACCCGCATCCACCCGATGCAGGTCTGGCAGACCCCCTTCAGCAGCGACGAATTTGCCGCCAGCCGGCCGCCGGGCAATACCTTCATGGGCCGCATCGGCAACGCCGAGCTGGTCCGCGGCATTTCCAACCTGTTCGACCTCGCCCGGACCATCGAAGGCCAGGACGTTTCGGTGCAGCGCTACCAGCGCCTGGTGCAGGACACCCGGCGCATGTTCGACGCCCACCACTGGCTCGACGACGCCAGCTGTGACGGCGCGGCCGGCCTGCTGCGCGAGATCAGCGCCACCGGCGAGTCGGTGCTGGACGAGTACGAGAAGGTCCAGAGCATCCGCCAGCAGTCCGCGCAGGCCATGGCCCAGGCGCAGTCCAGCCAGAAGGCCCTGCTGGCGCGGCTGCAGCCGGAGAACTGGACCGAGGTGCAGGCCTTTGTCGAGGCGCTCAACGCCATCTCCACCCAGCGCGGGCACCTGCTGACCATCCGCGACTATCGTTACATCGATACGGACGTGATCGATGCGATGACCACCGCGTTGCAGGAAGCGCACGACCGCGTCGGTGCTGCAACCGGCCAGTTCCTCGCCGACGAGCGCGCACTGGCTCCGCTGGGCGAACGCCTGCAGGCGCTGGATGAAGCCGCCCAGCAGGCTGAAAGCGCGCGTGTGCTGGATGAACAACTGGCCGGCATGCGCGGCATGGCCGCCGATCTGGACATGCTGTCTGCGCTCATGGCCGGGCTGAAAGTGGACGATGCCACCGCGCGTACCTGCGTGGTGGAAGCCATCTCTGCCGTCTACGCGCGTCTCAACCAGAGCCGCGTGCGCGCCGAACAGCGTCGCCGCACCCTGGGTTCGGCCGAGGCAGTGGCGCAGTTTGCCGCCCAGTTCGCGCTGTTCTCGCAGTCCATCACCAGTGCACTGGGCATGGCCACCGACCCCGAGCGGGCGGATGAACAGATGTCGCGCCTGCTGGTGCAGCTGGAAGAACTGGAAAGCCAGTTCGGTGAGCACGAGCAGTTCCTCGGCGACATCCTGGCCAAGCGCGAAGAGCTGATCGAAGCCTTCGAAACCCACAAGCAGGCGCTGCTGGACGAGCGCCAGCGCAAGGCGCGTTCGGTGCTCGACGCGGCCACCCGCATTCTGGACGGCCTGGCCAAACGCACCGAGCGCTTCGCCAGCGCCGACGAACTGAACGCTTTCTTCGCTGGCGACCCGCTGGTGCTCAAGCTGCGCGAGCTGGCCGAGCGTCTGCGCGAACTGCGCGACAGCGTCAAGGCGGACGACGTCGAAGCGCGCCTGAAAGGCGTGCGCGACCAGGCCGTGCGTGCACTGCGTGACCGCAGCGACCTGTTTGAAGCCGGCGGCAATGTGGTGCGGCTGGGGCCGCGTCATCGCTTCAGCGTCAACACCCAGGCGCTGGACCTGACCCTGCTGCCGCGCGGTGACGAACTTGCCATCCACCTGACCGGCACCGACTTCCTGGAAGCGCTGCACGACCCGGAACTGGCCGAGCTGAAGGCGTATTGGCAGCTGGGACTGGATTCAGAATCCGCGCAGCTGTACCGCGCCGAATACCTGGCCGGCAGCCTGCTGCTGGCCGCGATGGAAGGGCGTGATGGCCTCGATCTGGCCGCTCTGCAGCATGCGGCTGCCGAGCCGGATGCACTGGAGAAGATCGTCCGCGACTTCGCCGCGCCGCGTTACCGCGAAGGCTATGAACGTGGCATCCATGACCACGACGCCAGCCTGATCCTGCACGCGCTGCTGCCGCTGCAGCAGGCCGCCGGGACGCTGCAGCACGCACCGCGCGCACGCGCGCTGGCCCTGCTGTTCTGGGCCGCGCACCAGCGCCGCGAGGACGTGGCGCAGTGGTCCGCGCGTCAGGCCGGAGCCGATGCCATCGCCCGTCTGTTTGGTTCCAGCGAAGGTCAGCAGGCCCTGCTGGCCGAGATGACCGCCGCGTTGGATGCCTTCGTGCAGGAGCGCCAGCTTCCGTTCCAGTCTGAAGATGCGCAGGCCTCGGCCGCGTATCTGGCTGCCGAACTCAGTGTCGGCGAGCCCGTTTTCAGCACCAGCCGCTACGCGCAGGCCCTGCTCGAAGCGCTGACCCAGCACCTGCAGTCGGCCGGCCAGCGCGAAGCCTTTGACCGTGCCCTGCAACGCGAGCAGGACGGTCTTGCCGCGCGCTGGAAACTGGCGGGTCAATGGCTGCGCGCGCTGTGCCAGCTGCCGGCCTACGCCACGCACGCCGGCTACGCCGATGAAGCGGCAGCGCTGCTGCTGGTGTCGCGTGCGCTGCGCACGCGTGCCAGCGAGGTCGCCCTGCAGGTCCAGGTGCAGGGGCTGCTGGGCGAGCACGCGCGCATCCAGCAGGGGCACCTCACCCTCTCGCTGGACGACTTCCTGGCGCGCCTGCGCGCCCACCTGCAGCAGTTCGTGCCGGCCTTCCATGCCTACCAGGGCGTGCGCCAGCGCATCATCGCGCGCGAGCGCGACGCGTTGCGGCTGTCCGAGTTCAAGGCGCGTCCGCTGTCGTCGTTCGTGCGCAACAAATTGATCAACGACGTCTACCTGGGCGTGATCGGCGACAACCTCGCCAAGCAGATGGGTACGGTTGGAGAAAACAAACGCAGCGACCTGATGGGCCTGCTGATGATGATCTCCCCGCCCGGCTACGGCAAAACCACGCTGATGGAATACGTGGCGCACCGGCTGGGCCTGGTCTTCATGAAGATCAATGGCCCGGCACTGGGCCATGAGGTGCGATCGCTGGACCCGGCGCAGGCTCCGGATGCGACATCGCGGCAGGAGCTGGAAAAGCTCAACCTGGCGCTGGAAATGGGCAACAACACCATGCTGTATGTCGATGACATCCAGCACACCCATCCCGAGTTCCTGCAGAAATTCATCTCGCTCTGCGACGGCACCCGGCGCATCGAGGGTGTGTGGCGCGGTCGCACCCGCACCTACGACATGCGCGGCAAGAAGTTCTGCGTGGTGATGGCCGGCAACCCATACACCGAGTCCGGCGAGGTGTTCAAGATTCCGGACATGCTCGCCAACCGCGCCGACATCTACAACCTGGGCGACGTGCTCGGCGGCATGGAAGATGCCTTCACCCTGAGCTACATCGAAAACAGCCTGACCTCCAACGCGGTGCTGGCCCCGCTGGCCACGCGTGACATGGCCGACCTGTACCTGCTGGTTGACCGCGCCATGGGCAAAGAGGTTTCCACCAATGCGCTGAGTCATGCCTACAGCGGCGCGGAGATCAACGAGATCGTTGCCACCCTGCAGCGCATGCTGCGCGTGCGCGACGTGGTCTACCGGGTCAACCAGCAGTACATCGCCAGTGCCGCACAGGACGACCGCTACCGCACCGAGCCGCCGTTCCGGTTGCAGGGCAGCTACCGCAACATGAACAAGCTGTCCGAGAAGATCTCGCCGGTGATGAACGAGGCCGAGCTGCAGCAGCTGATTTCCGACCACTACCTGGGCGAAGCGCAGCTGCTGACCACCGGCGCGGAAGAGAACCTGCTCAAGCTGGGCGAGCTGCGCGGTGTGCTGGGCGAGGATGAGCAGCAGCGCTGGGCGCAGATCAAGCGCGACTTCCTGCGCAACAAGGCGATGGGTGCCGGCGATGCCGATGTCGGCGGACGCGTGGTGGCACAGCTGGCCGATATCGCCAGCGCGCTGCAGAGCAGCGCCGATTCCACACCGCTGAGTGCACCGGACCCCGCACCGTGGCCGGCCTTGCTGGCGGCATTGGAGCGCCTGGTTCCGGTTCCGGCCACACCGGTGATTGCGGCGGAGCATGCGCCTGCCGACACCGGCCTGCCGCAACCACCCCCGCTTCCCGCCGCCGAACCGATTGCCCAAGGGTTGCAGGAAGGTCTGGCCCCGTTGCTGCAGCTGCTCGGCCAGGCCAACGCGCAGCAGGCGCGTACCGGTGAAACCCTGGCCGTGCTGGCCAGCTGGGTGCGCGAGCAGATGGAGCGCGGCCCGGTCGCAGCGCCGCGTCCGCGTGCACGTCGCGCCAGCACGCCGCAGGAGCGTGCGTTGGACGAAGCGCTGATGCGTCACTTCTACGGTGAATCGACCCTGCCGCCCCAATGGACCGGCGCTGCGGATGATGCCCCGGCATGATCCGCGGCTGGCCCGTACCGGTGCCGGTGGCCTCCGACGCGCTCGGCTTGTCGCGCTACGGCGCGTCCTTGCTGGACGCGATGGGGCAGGGCAGCGCGCCGCCCGTCGGGCATGACGCCGCTGCGGCGCAGCTGCTGACGGTGCTGGAACAGCTGGCCGCTGTGGTGCAGGCAGCCAACCCGGCCGCCGCACGCCGTCGCGTGAGCTGGTGGGGCCGTCTGCTCGGGCGCGATGTGGAACAGGAACTGGACGCGCAGGAAGGGCAGTCGCGCATGGGCGTGTTGCTGGTCCAGGCCGAGGCGGCCGCGCGCGGCGTCGTGGCGCAGCAGGCCCAGCAGGCGGCAGCGCAGGAACGCGCACATGATGCTGCCCTGACGCTGGAAGCCTGGGCCGACGCCGGCCACGCGCAACTGGCCGCACTGACCCCGCCGCTGCAGGAAGTGCTGGCGCAACGCCTGGACCATCTGCGCCGGCTGGCCGCGCTGCAGCAGGTCGAAGCCGGGCAATGGCAGTTGCTGCGCGAGCAGAACGCCGCCTTGCTGGCGCGCAGCCAGCGCATCACCGAGACCCTGCTGCCGGCGTGGCGTCAGACCACGCTGGCGCGCCGCGCAGGCGACCAGCAGCAGCGCGACCAGCAGGCGGCGCACCTGCTGGCCCAGATCAACGCCGAGGTCGCCTCGGCGCAGGCTAGACTGGACTGACCCATGCAATTCATTGCCATCCCCTTCAAGGAGACTTCGCCATGACCCAGGACACGCCGAACAGCTCGGCCCTCGCCGTGGCATCGCCCACGGTGGATGACGCCACCTTGAAGGCGCTGGGCCTGGCCCAGGACGACCTGCCGCGCATTGCCGAGATCGGCCGCAGCCTGGAGGACATCCGTCCGGGCAACCTGCAGGTGTTCGGGCGCGACGCGGCGGCCAAGACCGCGGCGTTTTCCAGCCAGCTGCTGGACCAGGTACGCAATCGTGATCTGGATGCCAGCGGCGAGAAACTGGGCGAAGTGGTGCGCATCGCGCGCACGCTCAATCTGGACGGGCTCACCCAACGTTCAAAGGTGCCGGTGATCGGCGGCCTGATCGACAAGCTGCGCGCCTCCAAGGGCGAGCTGGTGCAGAAGTTCAGCGACACCAATCGCCAGATTGAGCAGCTGCTCGGCGACGTGGGCAGCCAGCAGGCGCTGATGGGGCAGCGGGTCGGCGAGTTCGACCGCATGCATGAGATCGTGCGCGAAGAGCGACACGCGCTGGGCCTGCACATCGCCGCCGGCAAGCAGCGTCTGGGTGAACTGCGGACCGAGCAGCAGGCGGCGCTGGGTAACGACGATCCGCAGGTGCGTATCCGCCAGGGCGAGCTGGACAATGCCATCCGCCTGCTCGACAAGCGCGTCGGCGACCTGGTGGTGATGCAGCACGCCGCCGACCAGTCGCTGCCGATGATCCGCCTGATCCAGGCCAATGCGATCCAGCTGATCGAGAAGTTCAACACGGTCCGCGACATCACCATTCCGTCGTGGAAGCGCCAGTTTGCCATCCAGCTCAGCCTGAGCGAGCAGAAGAGCGCCGTGGAACTGTCCAATGCGATTGATGATGCGACCAACGACCTGATGCGCCGCAATGCCGACCTGATGCGGCAGACCTCGGTGGAAACCGCCAAGGCCAACCAGCGCGCCGTGATTGACGTGGCCACCCTGCGCCACGCCCACGACCAGCTGATCGCCACGGTGGAAGAAGTGCGCACGATTCACCGCGAAGGCATGCAGCAGCGCCAGCAGGCCGAAGTTGAACTCGCGCGACTGCGCGAAGAGGTGCAGGCCAGACTGGCCGCACCCACCGCAGGGTGATCATGCTGGGGCGATGACTCGGGGCGAAGTGCAGCCACGCAGGGCGTGGCTCTACGTCAATTGCGCGCTCAGCCACTCCGCCAACACATCCACCCGTGCATCCGCGACGCCCTCTGGCGTCGCCAACACCCAGAACCCCCCGGTGGCCCCGAACCCCCACGGGGCCAGCAAGCGCCCGGCTGCCAACTCATCCACCACCAGCGGCTCCGGCGCAATCGCCACGCCCAGGCCAGCCACCGCGGCTTCCAGCAGGTAATACAGGTGGTCAAATCCGGTGCCCATCACCAGCTGCGCCGGCTCCAACCCATGCGATAACGCCCAGTCCGGCCACGCCTGCGGGCGTGATGTGGTGTGCAGCAACGGCTCCCCCAGCAACACCGAAGGCGGATGCCCACGCAGCCGCGCGGCCGCCGGATGCTGCGGGCTGACCACCACGCCGACCCGCTCCGGTGCCAGTTCCCGCACCTGCCACCCGGACGGCCACGGCGCATGTGCCAGCAGCAACACCGCATCCAGCGTCTGCTGATCCGCCGTGAAGCTGCCGTCCTGCGCCGACCAGTGCAGCGGCAGCTGCGGCAGGTCGGTCTGCAACTGCTGCAGTCGAGGAATCATCCAGCGCGCCAGGATGCTGCCGCTGCAGCCCAGCACCAGCGCTTCGGGCCGCTGCCGGCGCTGCAACCCGCTCACCGCATCGCGGATCTGCCCGAATGCCCCGGCGCAGGCGGCCCGCAGGGTCTCGCCGGCTGCGGTCAGGCGCAGGCCACGCCCGGCGCGCTCGAACAGGGCGAAGCCCATATGTTCTTCGAGCAGCCGCAGCTGCCGGCTGATCGCGCCGTGGGTCACGTGCAGTTCCTGCGCGGCCCGGCCGACACCGCCCAGCCGGGCCGTGGCCTCGAAGCTGCGCAGGGCGTTGAGCGAGGGCAGGGAGGTGTCACTCATGTGAGTTTTCCTGACAGGTTGTGCCAGATAATATCGATATTCCGGTCAGGATACGTGCGTTAGAGTGAAGGCCTGTCTCTACCGGCTGTCGCGTCATGTCCGCATCCCCAACGCCCGTCACCGATTTCCACGCCTACCCGGACGCCAACGGCCATTTCGGCCGCTACGGCGGCAGTTTCGTCGCTGAAACCCTGATCGGGCCGCTGCAGGAGCTGGCCGCCGCCTATGACCAGGCGCGCCAGGACCCCAGCTTCATCGCCGCCTATGACAAGGACCTGACCCACTACGTGGGCCGGCCGAGCCCGATCTACCACGCCGAGCGGCTCAGCCAGCAGGTCGGTGGTGCGCAGATCCTGCTCAAGCGCGAAGACCTGAACCACACCGGTGCGCACAAGATCAACAACACCATCGGCCAGGCCTTGCTGGCCGCGCGGATGGGCAAGAAGCGCATCATTGCCGAGACCGGTGCCGGCCAGCACGGCGTCGCCAGCGCCACTGTCGCCGCGCGCCTGGGCCTGGAGTGTGTGGTCTACATGGGGGCCACGGACATCGAGCGGCAGAAGATCAACGTCTACCGCATGAAGCTGCTCGGTGCGACGGTGGTGCCGGTCACCTCCGGCTCGGCCACGCTGAAGGATGCGCTCAACGAAGCGATGCGCGACTGGGTCACCAACGTGCGCGACACCTTCTACATCATCGGCACCGTGGCCGGCCCGGACCCGTATCCGCGCATGGTGCGCGATTTCAACGCCATCGTCGGTCGCGAAGCGCGCGCGCAGATGCTGACCGATTACGGCCGCCTGCCGGACGCCATTACCGCCTGTGTCGGCGGCGGCAGCAATGCCATCGGCCTGTTCCATGCCTTCCTCAACGACCGCGACGTGCGCATTGTCGGCGCTGAAGCGGCCGGTGACGGCATCGAAACCGGTCGCCACGCGGCGTCCATTGCCGCCGGCCGTCCGGGCGTGCTGCATGGCAACCGCACCTATGTGATCTGCGACGACGACGGCCAGATCATCGAGACGCATTCGGTGTCTGCGGGCCTGGATTACCCGGGTGTAGGCCCGGAGCACGCGTTCCTGGCCGATACCGGTCGCGCCCAGTACGTCGGTGTGACCGACGAAGAAGCGCTGGCTGCGTTCCACCAGCTGGCGCACAGCGAAGGCATCCTCGCCGCGCTGGAATCCAGCCATGCGGTGGCGCAGGCGATCAAGCTGGCGCGCGAGCTGCCCAAGGACAAGCTGGTGCTGTGCAACCTGTCCGGCCGTGGCGACAAGGACGTGCACACCATCGCCGCCCGCGAAGGCCTGGTGCTGTGACCGCCCGCCACGCATTTGAACTGACTCTGGAACGCGCCCGACATGTCCGTTGACCGTATTGATGCCTGTTTTACCCGCCTGCGCGCCAGTGGCCGCAAGGCGCTGATTCCCTTCGTCACTGCTGGCGATCCCGGTCTGGAGGCCACGGTGCCGGTGATGCACGCACTGGCCGCGGCCGGTGCCGATGTGATCGAGCTCGGCGTGCCGTTCTCCGACCCGATGGCCGACGGCCCCACCATCCAGCGCAGCTCCGAGCGCGCGCTGGCACGGGGCGCGGGTCTGACCTACGTGCTGGACGCCGTGCGCGACTTCCGCCGTGATGACGCCACCACGCCGGTGGTGCTGATGGGTTACCTGAATCCGATTGAGATCCGCGGTACCGAACGCTTCGCCCAGGACGCCATCAGTGCCGGGGTGGACGGCGTGCTGCTGGTGGACCTGCCGCCGGAAGAAGCGGAAGAGACCTTGGCGATCTTCGAGCAGGCTGGGCTGGCGCTGATCCTGCTGGCCTCGCCGACCACGGCCGATGCACGGCTGGACACGCTGTCGGCGATGGCGCGCGGGTACCTGTATTACGTGAGCTTCGCCGGGGTGACCGGTGCATCTGATCGCCTCGACAGCGACGCCGCCAGCGCCCGCCTGCGTGACCTGCGCGGTCGCTCGTCGGTGCCGGTGGTGGCGGGCTTTGGCATCAAGGACGCCGCCAGTGCGGCGGCGATGGCGAAGGAAGCGGATGGTGTGGTGGTTGGCAGCGCGCTGGTGGCAGCACTGGCGGAGGCGGATGGTTCAGATGCAGCAGCGGCGGTGGCGAAGGCGTTCCTTTCACCGTTGCGCGAGGCGCTGGATCGTTGACATACCGCCTGGGCCGGCCAACGGCCGGCGCTACCGGGGT
>NZ_JASCOZ010000067.1 GCF_029960115.1 Stenotrophomonas sp. PS02289 | reverse complement strand
GGGCCGCACTGCCGCGCGGCCCGGCGCTCCGGTACTCTCTGCGTTCTGACCCGTCTTCCGCCGCCGCATGCCTTCGATCCTGATCATTGACGACAACGCCAGCGTGGCCACGGCATTGGACGTGCTGTTTTCGCTGCACGACCTCGAGACCGTACATGCGCTGTCGCCGGAAGCCGGCCTGGCCCTGCTGGAAGAGCAGCCGGTGGATCTGGTGATCCAGGACATGAACTTCACTGAAGACACCACGTCGGGTGAGGAAGGTGAGGCGCTGTTCCAGCAGATCCGCGCCCGCCATCCGGACCTGCCGGTGATCCTGCTGACCGCATGGACGCACCTGAGCAGCGCGGTGGACCTGGTCAAGGCCGGTGCCGCGGACTATCTGGCCAAACCCTGGGACGACCGCAAGCTGCTGACCACGGTCAACAACCTGCTGGAACTTTCCGAAACACGGCGCGAACTGGATCGTCGCCGCGAGCGCGAACAACGCGCACGCAGCCAGCTGGAGTCGCGTTATGACCTGCGCGGAGCGGTGGTGGCAGACCCAGCCAGCGAGCGCGTGGTCAGCCTCGCCTGCCAGGTCGCGCGCTCGGATCTGCCGGTGCTGATCACCGGACCCAACGGCGCGGGCAAGGAAAAGATCGCTGAAATCATCCAGGCCAATTCGCTGGTGGCGAAGGGAGCCTTCGTCGCGCTCAACTGCGGCGCGATTCCGGCCGAGCTGATCGAGGCGGAGTTGTTCGGCAGCGAGGCCGGTGCCTATACCGGCGCGAACAAGGCGCGCGAGGGCAAGTTCGAGGCCGCCGACGGCGGCACGCTGTTCCTGGACGAGATCGGCAACCTGTCGCTGGGTGGGCAGATGAAGCTGCTGCGCGTGCTGGAGACCGGACGCTTCGAGCGGCTGGGCTCCAACCGCGAACGACAGGTCAAGGTGCGTGTCATCAGCGCGACCAACGCCGACCTGCCGGCGATGATCCGCGACGGTCAGTTCCGGGAAGACCTGTATTACCGCCTGAACACGGTGGAACTGGCACTGCCACCGTTGGCCGAGCGCCCCGGCGACATCCTGCCGTTGGCCGAGCGCTTCCTCGCTGACGGAAAGCCGTTGTCCAGCGCCGCGGCGGCGGCACTACAGCGGCATCCCTGGCCGGGCAACGTGCGCGAGCTGCGTAACGTGATCCAGCGTGCAGGACTGCTGGCACAGGGAGATCGCATTGAAGTGGCCGACCTGAACCTGCCGCGTGTGGCAGCCGCACCGCGTGCGGCCTCCCCCACCGTGGATCCGGACCGCAGCCGCATCGAATCCGCACTGGCCCACAGCCACGGCATCATTGCCCAGGCAGCGGCCGAGCTCGGACTGAGCCGGCAGGCGCTGTACCGGCGCATGGATCGTTACGGTATTCCGCGCGAATGAGCCGGCGCTCGTTCACCTTCCGACTGTTCCTGCGGCTGCTGCCGGTGCTGGCGCTGGCCGCCGCCGGGCCGTGGTTGCTGGCCTACTGGATGGACCACGGGTGGGCGGTGGCGCTGATCTCCACGGTCGCGCTGCTGGCGTTGATGTGGTGGACGCTGCGTCGCGCCACTGCACCGGTGCGTTCCTTGCTGCGTGCACTGTCGGGCACCACCAGCAGCTACCGCGACGGCGAGTACAACTTCAGCGTGTACTGGCCCGGCGATGATGAGCTGGGCGACCTGGTGAAGGCGCACCGCGAGCTGGGTGATGTGCTGCGCGAGCAGCGCCAGGGCCTGGTGCAGCGTGAGCTGCTGCTGGACACCATGGTGCAGAACACGCCGGTGTCGATGCTGCTGCTGGCCAATGGCGGGGACGGTATCCAGCGCGTGGTGTTCTCCAACCTGGCGGCACGCAAGCTGCTGCACAACGGCTGGAAGCTGGAAGGCCAGCGCATGGACGACGTGCTGGAGACCATGCCGGTGGAGCTGCGCGACGCGATCATGCGCGGCGGCGACAGCCTGTTTGCGGTGCGTGTGACCGAAGAGGACGGACAGGAGCCGGATGAAGACGACGAACAGGTGTATCACCTGTCGCGGCGCAACTTCCATCTGAACGGCCGTCCGCACGACCTGCTGCTGGTGCGTCTGCTCACCGCCGAGTTGCGCCGTCAGGAAGTCCAGACCTGGAAGAAGGTGATCCGGGTGATCAGCCATGAGTTGAACAACTCGCTGGCCCCGATCGCGTCGTTGGCACATTCCGGCGGCGAGCTGGTGCGGCGTGGCAAGACCGAGCGGCTGGAGAACGTGTTTTCCACCATCGAGGAACGCGCCCGACATCTGGAGGGCTTCATCCGCGGCTATGCACGTTTTGCCAAGCTGCCACAGCCGCAGTTGCAGAACGTGCAGTGGGCGCAGTTCCTGGGCGGACTGCAGTTGCAGATTCCCTTCCGCATGGCCGAGCTGCCGGAAGACCTGCAGGGCCGGATCGACATCGCGCAGATGGGCCAGGCCTTGTTGAACCTGCTCAAGAACGCACACGAGGCGTGTGGTGAAGCCGATCCGCCCAATGACGATGTCGAACTGCGGGTCACGCGGCTGCCGCAGTGGCTGCGCATCGAGGTGCTGGACCGGGGCAAGGGCATGAACGAGGCGGTGCTGCAGAACGCCCTGATGCCGTTCTATTCCACCAAGCGCAACGGCACCGGGCTGGGCCTGGCGCTCACGCGTGAGATCGTGGAAGCACATGGCGGCCGGGTGGCGCTTCAGAACCGCCGCGAAGGCGGTTTGTGCGTGTCGATCCTGTTGCCGGGGTAATGAGGTAATGGGTAACGACCAACGGTCGCTACCTACCGAACGGTGGGTGACGACCGTTGGTCGTCACGCCCTCACTTCTTGACCGGGCGGTGCCAGCCTTCAATGACCTGCTGGCGGGCACGCGCGACAGTGAGCTGACCTTCCGGCGCATTGCGGGTAATGACCGAACCGGCGGCGATGGTGGCGCCCTCGCCCACCGTGACCGGAGCCACCAGCGAGCTGTTGGAGCCAATAAAGGCATGGTCGCCAATCGTGGTCTGCGACTTGTTCACGCCATCATAGTTGCAGGTGATGGTGCCGGCACCAATGTTCACCTTGCTGCCGATGACCGCATCACCCAGGTAGGTCAGATGGTTGGCCTTGCTGCCTGCGCCCAGCTGCACCTTCTTGGTCTCCACGAAGTTGCCCACGTGCGAACCCTCGCCCAGCACGGTGCCCGGACGCAGCCGCGAGAACGGACCAATGTCGGCCGCGCCTTCGCTGATCACGCCGTCCAGATCGCAATGCGGCTTGACCACCGTACCCGCGGCCAGCTTCACGTCCTTCAGGCGGGTGAAAGCACCGATGCTCACGCCGTCGCCGAGCTCCACGTCGCCTTCGAGGATGACATTGACGTCAATCTGCACATCACGTCCCACGCGCACCGTGCCGCGGATGTCCAGGCGAGCGGGGTCCAACACGCGTGCACCCTGCGCGCACAGCGCGCGTGCCTGGCGCAGCTGCCAGGCCCGCTCCAGCTGCGACAGCTGCCACGGATCATTGGCACCTTCGGCTTCCTGCGCGTCGGCCACGAAGGCCATGTCGGCCGGCGTGTAGTCGGCGGCAGCGGCAGCAAACACGTCGGTCAGGTAGTACTCGCCCTGCGCGTTGGCGTTGGACAGATTTCCCAGCCAGGTGCGCAGCGCGGTGGATTCCGCACTGATGATGCCGGTGTTGATGGTGCGCAGCGCCAGCTGCTCATCGTTGGCGTCTTTCTGCTCGACGATGGCGGCCACCCGGCCTTCGGCGTTGCGCACGATGCGGCCGTAGCCGGTGGGATTGGCCACTTCGGCCACCAGTACGGCCAGACGTCCCGGCTGCGCGAGCAGATGACGCAGGGTGTCGGCGCGGATCAGCGGCACGTCGCCGTACAGCACCAGCACCGTGGCGGCATCGGGCACCTGTGGCATGGCCTGCTGCACGGCATGGCCGGTACCCAGCTGTTCGCGCTGCTCGGCCCACTGCAGGTCGCCCTGGTCGGCAAACGCCGCGCGTACCGCCTCGCCACCATGCCCGTACACCACATGGATCGCGGCTGGCTGCAGGGCCCGCGCCGCGTCGATCACATGCGCCAGCATCGGACGCCCGGCAATGGGCTGCAGCACCTTGGGCAGGTCGGACTTCATACGCTTGCCAGCGCCAGCGGCGAGGATGATGACGTGCAGGGGATGGGTCATGGGACGGCAACAGGGAATGGCGTTACCGATGATTCTAGAGCGCCAGCGGTTAACATGGTGCGTTTCCCGCGCAGTGACCTTCGTGAGCCTCATCCGCCAAGGCAGCAGCTACCTCATCGTCGGCTTGATTCAACTCGGGATTGACTGGGCCCTGTTCGTCGCCGCCAGTGCGCTGGGCGTACCCGTGGTCCCGGCCAACCTGATGGGACGCATCGGCGGCATGCTGCTCGGGTTCTGGCTCAATGGCCGGCACACCTTCGCCCAGGACGGGGTGCAGCGCCTGGGCTGGTCGCGCTTTGCGCGCTTCCTGCTGCTGTGGGCAGTGCTGACCGTGGCCAGCACCGTGCTGGTGAGCACCGCGGCCCAGCAGCTGGGCCTCACCTATGCCTGGCTGGCCAAACCGCTGGTCGAAGGCGGTCTGGCAATCGTGTCATTCCTGCTGATGCGTCGACTGGTATTTCGCTGAGCAGACTTACTGCGCGGTGGCCCGCGCCTGCCATGCAGCCTTCCACAGTCCCGTCGGGCTGTACCTGACGGTCAGTTCGCCGTCACCGGCCGGAACGCAGATCGCGCGGAACAAGCCATTGCCGCGGATGATCGGCAATGCGCTGCCGTTGGCACTCGCCTGCCAGCCGATCGCGTCCAGCTCATTGACCACCACCCAGCCCGGCGCGTCAGCGTGGTAGCGCAGGCGGATCTGGCTGGCCTGGTAGTCCTCCAGAGTGACCTGCACCTGAGCGGCCGCGTGGTCCGGGCACGTGGTCACGGCGTCGGCAGGCAACCACAGCGTGGTGGCGAAGTCGGTGGCGGCAAACGCTGCAGGGTCGGGGTAGCGGCCTTCGTGGCGTTGCACGGCGCGCGGGTTCAGAACGCGTGGCAGCACGCTGTCACGCCGTGCCCACTGGATCTGGTCGTCGAACGCTGCCGCGCCCGGAAAGGCAGAGCCCGCCACCACCCAACGCAGCCCCAGCAGGTCGAACAGGCGTGCATTGAAGTCGGGAGCCCAGGCGGTGCCCGGCGCGTCCTGCACGTGGGCCAGCGGCCACGGCGGCGTGCCCACCATGTGCTGGTAGTCCAGGGTCATCAGCGGGTTGTAGCCGTTCACCAACGGCAGTCCCCAGGCGGCGGCTCCGTTGGTCAGCGCCGGCAGGCCGAACACCGCAGCGCGCTCCGGAATGCCCTCGCCGAGCTCTGCGGTGAGCGCACGGTAGGCACTCTGGGTGCCGCCACTGCGTTTGGCCGTCGGCACGGACTTGGCAGCACTGCTGGTGTTGAAGTCGGTGCCGACATTGAACACCAGCATGTCCACCACCAGCAGCGCCAGCAGCAGTCGACCGGCCCGCGCATGGCCGGCGGCCGCGCGGCGAACGCTGCGCAGTGCCCACAGTCCGATGCCGGCACTCAGCGCCAGCCACAGCAGCGAACGCAGGTGGCCTTCGAGCACCAGCCACAGGGTGTAGCCTGCGACGGCCAGCATCAGGGCCAATGACGGCAGATGCGGCTGCAACCGTTTGGTGCGCAATGCCTGCTGCAATGCCTGCGCCGAGAGCCAGGCAGCCATCGGTACGACCACGAACAAGGCATCGGCCGGACGGCGGAACAGATCCAGGCCGGGCAGCCAGCCGAACAGCCACGGGAACAGCGGCGTGCGGTCGCCCAGGGCGAAGGCCACCGCGAAGACGATGATGGCCAGCGCCACCCGTGCACGGCGCGGCTGCGCCTTGACCACGGCCGCGCCCCAGCCCAGCCACAGCGCCAGTGGCACCGCACCGATATACAGGTAATCCTGGGTGATGTCGCCGGGTCCCCAGTAGGTCCCGCGTCCCTGCTCGAACACGTTGCCCGACAGCAGCGTGGCCAGTGTCTGCCAGCGCGTGGCCCCCTGCACGCTTTCTTCCAGGCTGATCACCGCACGATTGGTGAAAGGCAGCCACGCCAGCGTGGACAGCCACTGTGGTGCACTGATCAGCGCGGCCAGCGCGCCCACCGCACCCAGTTGCAGGACCAGCTTCAGCCGCTTTGCACCGGGCGCGAACACCACGGCCGCGAGTGCGTACAGCGCGCAGCCCAGGATGATGAAGTAGGTCACCTGGGTCAGCTGCAGGCTGCACAGGCCACCGAACAGACCGGCCCAAGCCGCGTCACGCCAGCGCTGCTGGTGGCGCAGGCGCGAAAGGGCCAGCCACAACCACGGCAGCCAGGCGTAGCTGACCAGCATCGGCGTGTGCTGCAGACGCGAGGCGGCCACGGCGCCGAAGGTGAGCACCAGTGCGAACACCAGCTGGGGAAGTGCCTGCAGACCGTAATGTCGTGCCAGACGCAGCCCGCCCAGCCCGCACAGCAGCACATGCAGCATCACCACCACGCCGAACCAGTACAGCGACTGGGGAGCGAGCATCATGGGCAGGACCATGCTGGGCTGGAACGTCATCATCTGCGGGTCGGCCACCTGCGGGTAGCCACTGAACAGATAGGGATTCCACCAAGGCAGCTGCAGCTGCTGCAGCTGCTGCGCGACGAAGCTCACCGCCGGGAAGAACTGCTGGGTGGCGTCGAACGGAATCGCCTTGGCACCGACCAGCCATGGCAGGCCAAGTACCAACCAGATCACCGCGAAGGTCACGTCCGGCCGTGCAAATACGCGCGTCCTCGCGCCAGATGCGCTGACGCTGTCTACTGCCTGCATTCCGTGCTTCCCTGTATAGCGAGATATGAAAACGCCGGCATTATGCCGGCGTTTTCATTGTCATGCCTGGCGCGGACGTCAGTGCTTGAGCGTCTTGCGGAGACGTTCCAGTGCCTGCAGCTGCACCACGGCCTCGGCCAGCTTCTGCTGGGCTTCGGCCACGTCCATGGCTTCGCCACGGTTGGCCAGCATGCGCTCGGCGTCTTCCTTGGCCTGGCGGACCTTGGCTTCGTCGATGTCCTCGGCACGGATGGCGGTGTCAGCCAGCACGGTCACGACCTGCGGCTGCACTTCCAGAATGCCGCCGGAAATGGCGAAGTCCAGCTGCTCGCCGCTCGGCGTGGTGACCACGACCTTGCCGGGCTTGAGTCGGGTGATCAGCGGGGCGTGCTTGGGCGCAATGCCCAGCTCGCCCAGCTCACCGGTCGCCACGACCAGGGTCGCTTCGCCACGGAAGATTTCCTGTTCAGCGCTGACGATGTCGCAACGAATGGTGCTCATGATCAGGCCTTCTCAGCCATCTTCTTGGCCTTCTCGACCGCTTCTTCGATGCTGCCGACCATGTAGAACGCCTGTTCCGGCAGGTGGTCGTATTCGCCATCGACGATGGCCTTGAAGCCACGGATGGTGTCCTTCAGCGACACGTACTTGCCCGGCGAGCCGGTGAACACTTCGGCCACGTGGAACGGCTGGCTGAAGAAGCGCTCGATCTTGCGGGCGCGCGACACGGCCTGCTTGTCTTCCTCGGACAGTTCGTCCATGCCCAGGATGGCGATGATGTCCTTCAGTTCCTTGTACTTCTGCAGGGTCTGCTGGACGCGCTGGGCGGTGTCGTAGTGCTCGTGGCCGATGACCAGCGGGTCCATCTGGCGGCTGGTGGAGTCCAGCGGATCGACGGCCGGGTAGATACCCAGCGAGGCGATCGAACGCGACAGGGTCACGGTCGAGTCCAGGTGGGCGAAGGTGGTCGCCGGCGACGGGTCGGTCAGGTCGTCCGCGGGAACGTACACGGCCTGGATCGAGGTGATCGAACCGTTCTTGGTCGAGGTGATGCGTTCCTGCAGAACGCCCATTTCCTCGGCCAGGGTCGGCTGGTAACCCACGGCCGACGGCATACGGCCCAGCAGTGCCGACACTTCGGTACCGGCCAGGGTGTAGCGGTAGATGTTGTCGACGAACAGCAGCACGTCCTTGCCCTTGCCGTTTTCGTCCTTCTCATCGCGGAAGTATTCCGCCATGGTCAGGCCGGTCAGGGCGACGCGCAGACGGTTGCCCGGCGGCTCGTTCATCTGGCCATAGACCATCGCCACCTTGTCGAGGACGTTGGAGTCCTTCATTTCGTGGTAGAAGTCGTTGCCCTCACGGGTACGCTCACCCACGCCGGCGAACACGGACAGACCACTGTGCGCCTTGGCGATGTTGTTGATCAGTTCCATCATGTTGACGGTCTTGCCGACGCCGGCACCGCCGAACAGACCGACCTTGCCGCCCTTGGCGAACGGGCACATCAGGTCGATGACCTTGATGCCGGTTTCCAGCAGCTCGGTGGCCGGGGACTGGTCTTCGTACGACGGGGCTTCGCGATGGATTTCCCAGCTGTCGCTGGCGGCCACCGGGCCGGCTTCGTCGATCGGACGACCCAGCACGTCCATGATGCGGCCCAGGGTGCCGGCACCGACCGGCACCGAGATGGCGCGGTTGGTGTTGGTGGCAACCAGGTTGCGCTTCAGGCCGTCGGTCGAGCCGAGCGCGATGCAGCGGACGACACCGTCGCCCAGCTGCTGCTGGACTTCCAGCGTGATTTCGGTGTTGTCCACCTTCAGTGCGTCATACACCTTCGGCACGGATTCGCGGGGGAATTCCACGTCGACGACGGCGCCGATGATCTGAACGATCTTGCCCTGACTCATTGCTGCATCCTCTAATTTAAATGCTTTGACTGTGCGCGTCAGACTGCTGCCGCGCCGCCGACGATTTCGGAGATTTCCTGGGTGATCGCTGCCTGGCGGGCCTTGTTGTAGACCAGCTGCAGGGTTCCGATCAGCTTGTTCGCGTTGTCACTGGCCGACTTCATCGCCACCATGCGCGCTGCATGCTCGGAGGCCACGTTTTCCAGCACGGCCTGGTACACCAGCGACTCCACGTAGCGCGTCATCACGTGCTCAAGCACGGTGGCGGCATCGGGTTCGTACAGGTAATCCCAGTCATGGTGCGCGACCTGCTTTTCAGCCGGCGGCAGCGGCAGCAGCTGATCAAAGCTGGCCTTCTGCACCATCGTGTTGATGAAGCGGTTGTAGACCAGGTAAACGCGGTCGACCTTGCCTTCGGTGAAGGCGTCGAGCATCACCTTGATCACGCCGATCAACTGCTCCAGGTGCGGCACGTCACCCATGTGGGTCACGCTGCCGACCATGTTGACCTTGATGCGGCGGAAGAAGGTCGATGCCTTCTGGCCGATGGTCACCACGTCGATCTCGGCACCCTTTTCCTGGTACTGGCGGACTTCGCCCAGCATCTTGCGGAACAGGTTGTTGTTCAGGCCGCCGGCCAGACCGCGGTCGGAGGAGATCACGATGTAGCCGACCCGCTTGACCTCGTCACGCTGGACCAGGAAGGGGTGCTGGTAGTCGGTGCTGGCCTGGGCCAGGTGACCGATCACCTGCTTCATCGCCTGCGCATACGGACGCGAGGTCTTCATGCGATCCTGCGCCTTGCGGATCTTGGAGGCCGACACCATCTCCAGCGCGCGGGTCACCTTGCGGGTGTTCTGCACGCTCTTGATCTTGGTTTTGATTTCGCGACCGCTTGCCATCTCTTATTCCCGTATCGCGGGGCGAACCCCGCGGTTGTCGTTGTGAAGCGGGGCAGAACCCCGCTCTACACGCTTACCAGCTGCCGGTGGTCTTGAACTCGGAGATGCCCTTCTTGAAGGCCGCTTCGATGTCGTTGTCCCAACCGCCGGTGGCGTTGACCTTGCCGATCAGCTCGCCCTGGGTGTTGGCGAAGTGGGCGTGCAGGCCTTCTTCGAAGGCCAGCAGCTTGGCGACCGGCACGTCGTCGAGGTAACCCTCGTTGACGGCGTAGATCGACAGCGCCTGGTTGGCGATCGACATCGGGGCGTACTGCTTCTGCTTCATCAGCTCGGTGACGCGCTGACCGCGCTCCAGCTGCTTGCGGGTGGCTTCGTCCAGGTCCGAGGCGAACTGCGCGAACGCAGCCAGCTCACGGTACTGGGCCAGCGAGATACGGATGCCGCCGGACAGCTTCTTGATGATCTTGGTCTGGGCCGCACCACCGACGCGCGACACCGAGATACCGGCGTTCACGGCCGGGCGGATGCCCGAGTTGAACAGATCGGTTTCCAGGAAGATCTGGCCGTCGGTGATCGAGATCACGTTGGTCGGCACGAATGCCGAGACGTCGCCGGCCTGGGTTTCGATGATCGGCAGTGCGGTCAGCGAACCGGTCTTGCCCTTCACTTCACCCTTGGTGAACTGCTCGACGTACTCTTCCGAGACGCGGGCCGCACGTTCCAGCAGGCGGGAGTGCAGGTAGAACACGTCACCCGGGTAGGCTTCACGGCCCGGCGGACGCTTCAGCAGCAGCGAGATCTGGCGGTACGCCACGGCCTGCTTGGACAGGTCGTCGTACACGATCAGGGCGTCCTGGCCGCGGTCCATGAAGTACTCACCCATGGTGCAGCCCGAGTAGGCGCTGATGTACTGCATGGCAGCCGATTCAGAAGCGGTGGCGGCCACGACCACGGTGTGGGCCAGCGCGCCGTTTTCTTCCAGCTTGCGCACGATGTTGGCCACGGTCGAGGCCTTCTGGCCGATCGCGACGTACACGCACTTGATGCCGGTCGACTTCTGGTTGATCACCGCGTCGATGGCCAGGGCGGTCTTGCCGGTCTGGCGGTCACCGATGACCAGCTCGCGCTGGCCGCGGCCGATCGGAATCATGGCGTCGACGGACTTGTAACCGGTCTGCACCGGCTCGTCGACCGACTTGCGCCAGATCACGCCCGGAGCCACGCGCTCCACCGGCGCGGTCAGCTGGGCGGCGATCGGGCCCTTGCCGTCGATCGGCTCGCCGAGTGCGTTGACGACGCGACCCAGCATTTCCGGACCGACCGGCACTTCCAGGATGCGGCCGGTGGTCTTGGCCACGTCGCCTTCGCGCAGGTGCTCGTAGCCACCCAGGACCACGGCGCCGACCGAGTCGCGCTCCAGGTTCAGGGCCAGGGCAAAGGTGTTGTTCGGCAGTTCGATCATTTCGCCCTGCATCACGTCGGCCAGACCGAAGATGCGCACGATGCCGTCGGACACGCTGGTCACGGTGCCTTCGTTGCGCGATTCCGCGGCCAGCTTGACCTTCTCGATGCGGTTCTTGATCAGTTCGCTGATTTCGGAGGGGTTGAGCGTGGTTGCCATCGTCAAGTCCTAGTGCCGGCGGTCACGCCGGACGTTAAATGAATTCAGTTAGCGAGCGCGGTCTGCAGGCGCGACAGCTTGCCCTTGAGCGAGCCATCGATCACCACGTCACCGGCGTCGATCACGGCACCGCCGATCAGCGAAGCGTCGACCGCCGTGGTCACTTCCACATCGCGGCCGAAGCGCTTGCGCAGCGCGGCCTTGATGGCGTCCAGTTCAGCGGAAGACAGCTCGGCGGCCGAGGTCACCGTGGCCTTGACCACGTGTTCGGCTTCGGCGCGGAGCTGGTCGTACATGCCTGCGATTTCCGGCAGCAGCGGCAGACGGTGCGCCTCAGCCAGCAGGCTCAGGAAGCGACCGAAGGTCTCGCTGGCCGATGCCGGAGCCAGCAGCGCGACGGCATCGTCACGGCCCAGCTCCGGGTTCGACAGCAGGGCCGACACGCGCGGATCGGCGGCCACGTGGGCGGAGAACGCAAGCGCGTCCGACCACGGCGCGAACGTGCCTTCGTCGCGCGCGGTCGCGAACGCGGCGCGGGCATACGGGCGTGCAAGCGTGAGGGCCTGGCTCATCGTTTAGATCTCCGAGGCCAGCTCGTCGAGCAGCGCCTTGTGGGCGTTGGCGTCGATTTCGCGCTTGAGCAGCTTTTCAGCGCCGGTCACAGCCAGTGCCGACACCTGCTTGCGCAGATCTTCGCGGGCACGGTTGGCAGCCGCATCGATTTCGGCCTGGGCCAGTTCTTTCTGGCGGGTGGCTTCAACGATGGCTTCGTTCTTGGCGGCTTCAACGATCTGGTTGGCGCGCGCGTGGGCCTGATCGATGATCTCGTTGGCCTTGGTGCGGGCGTCCTTCAGGGCTTCGTTGACCTTTTCCTGCGCCTGGGCCAGATCCTTCTGGCTGCGGTCAGCAGCGGCGAGGCCTTCAGCGATCTTCTGCTGGCGCTCTTCGATGGCATTCATCAACGGCGGCCAGATCTTGGTCGCGATGATCCAGATCAGACCGGCGAACGCCAGTGCCTGGGCAACGAGGGTAAAACCGATTTCCATGGGGTTCGCTCAATCTGGGGTGACGGGGTGGGTGCGCCACCAAAGCGGCGCACCCGGTCCTTCATCCGCGAGCGGGTGTCGTATGGCACCCGTTCGTTTCAATCCGCTGGATCAGCCGGCCAGAGCCTTGGACACGGCGTCGGCGAAGACCGAGCTCAGCGGGTTGGCGAAGGCCAGCAGCAGGCCGACGGCGACCGAGATGATGAACGCGGCGTCGATCAGGCCGGCGGTGATGAACATGCGGACCTGCAGCACCGGGATCAGTTCCGGCTGGCGGGCGGCCGACTCCAGGAACTTACCGGCCATGATGGCCAGGCCCAGACCGGCACCCAGCGCGGCCAGGCCGATCATGATGCCGACGGCGAGGGCGGTGGAGCTCTGAATCTGCGCGAAGTTGGTCAGGACGGCGGCAAAGTACATGGTTATCTCCTGGAACTAATTAGTAGCTAAGGGTAATGAAACGGATGAAGGGTGAAGCGAAAACTCAGTGAGCGTCTTCCGACAGGCTCAGGTACACGATGGACAGCATCATGAAGATGAACGCCTGCAGCGGAATCACCAGCAGGTGGAACAGCATCCAGCCCAGGCCGAATGCACCGCCGGCGATGGCGCCGACGATACCTGCACTGCCCAGCACCCAGATCAGCAGGAAGACGATTTCGCCGCCGAACATGTTGCCGAACAGTCGCATCGCCAGCGAAATCGGCTTGCTCAGCCACTCGACGATGTTGAGGATCAGGTTGAACGGCATCATCCACTTGCCGAACGGAGCGGTCAGGAATTCCTTGGTGAAACCACCAAAGCCCTTGGCGCGCAGCGAGAAGAACAGCATCAGGAAGAACACGCTGATCGACATGCCCAGGGTGGCATTGACGTCGGCGGTCGGCACCGGCTTCCAGTACGGGATGCCCAGGGCTTCCAGCGGCAGCGCGATGAAGTCGGCCGGAATCATCTTGACGAGGTTCATCAAGAGGATCCAGAAGAAGATGGTGATGGCGATCGGGGTCACCAGCTTGCTGGTGCCGTGATAGGTGTCCTTGGCCTGGCGGTCAACGAACTCCAGGCAGATCTCGACGAACGCCTGCCACTTGCCCGGCACGCCGGCGGTGGCCTTGCGGGTGGCCAGCCAGAAGCCGAACACCATCAGCAGACCCAGCGCGACCGAGGTCACGATGGTATCCACGTGGATCGCCCAGAAACCGCCTTCCTGCATATGGAAGGTGAGGTTGTGCAGGTGATGTTGGATGTAGGAGGTGGGTGTAAGCGCCTCGCCTGCCATGTGTCCGGAACCTTGAGTTAAATAAATAAAAGGGAATCAGAGCCTGGCCATGGCCAGAGCCTGGAACATCAATCCGACGGCGACTCCGGCCAGCAGCGCCAGGGCAGGCAGCTTGAAGACCACGAAACACACCGCCAGGACACCAAAAACGAGCACCAGCTTCACCACCATGCCCAGGATCAGCCGGAGCAGCGCCGAACCGGCCGCCTGCACCCCGCCCCCGAACGCCATCCGCGCCGCGATCGAGCCACCGATGGCGATCGCAACACCCGGAGCCAACGCCCCGAGGGCGGCTTTCGGGCCTACCAGCAGCAGGAAGATCAGCGCCAGGACAGCCACTGCGGCCAGCGGGTAGACCGCAGCGCGCAGCATCAGTCGCCGACCCGCAGCAACGGAGTTCAGCACACGAAGTCCTGCATGTTTGTGGGAAGAATGGCCAAGGCGGTAACAAGCGCCTCGTCGAGCCGCCAAATTATAGCAACGGGACAATTTGCGAGACAACCGCCCCCTGTTCATCCCGAATGGTCGCAAGTTGCTGCATCGCCACAGTTTTTGGGTTCCGGGGCGGTCCAATCGCGTCACACGGTGACGCTTTCGATGCCGCATTGCACCATATTGAACTTTGGTCGCAGGCACAGGTCTGTTCAATCGGCCTGTCGCTTCATCCTCGTCGACGCCCTGTTGCAGGCCACTGCCAGGTGGCCCCGAGCTCTCTCCGGGGCCACCTTCTTTCCCCGGCCGCGCAAAACGCGAAGCCGGTCACAGCCCGGCCGCCCTCGACTGAACGGTACACGTGCCGTCCACCATACGTTCACGAATGGTGGACGTTGGCGCAGCGCACAGTGATTCCACTTCTTCGAATCACTGCAAGGATCCTTCCTCATGCGCCTGTCGCTCTCACTGCTTGCCCTTCCTCTCGCCCTGGCCACGCTGGCACATGCTGGCAGCGCACACGCCGCCGAGGGTGATGACCGTTTCGCGCTGCGCCTGGGTGCGATGAACATCGACTCGGACAACACGATCCGCGGCAGCACCACGGTGGCCGGGCAGGACCTGAGCTTCTCGGAAGACTTCAAGCTGGGGGGCAAGGAATGGGAGCCGCGCGTGGATGGCCTGTTCCGGATCAGCGACCGTCAGCGCCTGATCTTCAATTACTTCAAGTACGACAAGGACCGCCGCGAGACGCTGGATGAAGGCATCAGCTTCGGCGACGAGACCGTGCCGGCAGGCAGCTTCATCAAGGGCGAACTGAAGTACCAGGTGGCCAGCCTGGTGTACGACTACTCGGTGGTCGACACCGACACCTTCGATCTGGGCCTGCAGCTCGGCGCCGAGTACGCCAAGGTGAGCACCAAGGGCTACGCCTCGGTCGGCACGCTGTATGAAGGCCAGTTCCTGGATGAAAGCACGGATGGCGTGGCACCGGTGGTGGGCGCGCGCTTCACCATCACCCCGTCGGAGAAGTGGATGATCACCGCGCAGGGTCAGTACCTGAATACCGACTGGGGCAGCTTCGACGATTACGAAGGTGACCTGACCCGCGCCAACGTGATTGTCGATTACCGCATGACCAAGAACTTCGGCCTGTTCGCCGGCTATGACTGGTTCCGCCTGGACGTGGACCAGAAGGGCAGCGACGGCGTCATCGGCCTGAAGCAGGAGTTCAAGGGCCCGGTGGCGGGTATCAGCGTGATGTTCTGAGCCAAACGAAACCCACAAAAAACCCGGCGATCGCCGGGTTTTTTGTGTGCGTCATTTCTTCTTCGGGATGTACAGATCGGTGATCGTGCCGTCGTAGATCTCCGCCGACATCGCCACCGACTCGCTCAGCGTCGGATGCGCATGGATGGTGTGGCCGATGTCTTCGGCTTCGGCACCCATTTCAATGGCCAGGCCAATCTCGGCCAGCAGATCACCGGCATGCACACCGACGATGGCACCACCGATGATGCGGTGGGTGTCTTCGTCGAAGATCAGCTTGGTGAAACCTTCCGTACGGCCGATACCGATGGCGCGACCGCTGGCCGCCCACGGGAACTTGGCCACGCCGACCTTCAGGCCCTTGGCCTTGGCTTCGGTTTCGGTCACGCCGACCCAGGCGATTTCCGGGTTGGTGTAGGCCACCGACGGAATCACCCGCGCCACCCACTCCTTCTTCTCGCCCGCGGCGACTTCAGCCGCCAGCTTGCCTTCGTGCGTGGCCTTGTGGGCCAGCATCGGGTTGCCGACGATGTCGCCGATGGCAAAGATGTGCGGAACGTTGGTGCGCATCTGGCGGTCGACCGGAATGAAACCGCGGTCGGTGACCTGCACGCCCGCCGCTTCGGCGGCAATCTTCTTTCCGTTCGGCGAGCGGCCCACGGCGACCAGCACGCGGTCGAAGGTGCCCTGTGCCAGCGCGGGGGTTTCGCCCTCGGCGGCCGCTTCGAAGGTCACGGTGATGCCCTTCTTGTCGGCGCTCACGCCGGCCGCCTTGGTCTTCAGGTGCACCTCGATACCCTGCTTCTTCAGGCGGTCCGCCAGCGGCTTGACCAGGTCCTTGTCGGCACCTGGCATCAGCTGGTCCATGAACTCGACCACGGTCACCTTGCTGCCCAGCGCACCGTACACGGTGGCCATTTCCAGACCGATGATGCCGCCGCCCACCACCAGCAGCGAACCCGGCACCTCGGCCAGTTCCAGCGCATCGGTGGAATCCATCACGCGCGGGTCGTCCCACGGGAAGTTCGGCAGCTTCACCGCCTGCGAGCCGGCCGCGATGATGCACTGTTCAAAGCGCAGCAGCTGGGTCGTGCCGTCGTCGCCGACGATCTCCAGCTCGTTGGCAGAAACGAAGGTGGCCACGCCCTGCACGGTACGCACCTTGCGCTGCTTGGCCATGCCGGCCAGGCCCTTGGTCAGCTGGGTGACCACTTTTTCCTTGTAGCCGCGCAGCTTGTCCAGGGTGATGGTCGGCTTGCCGAACTCCACGCCGAAGTCGCCGGCATGGGCCACTTCGTCGATCACCGCTGCCGCATGCAGCAGCGCCTTGGACGGAATGCAGCCGACGTTGAGGCAGACGCCGCCGAGGCTGGCGTAGCGCTCGATCAGCACGGTGTCCACGCCGAGGTCAGCCGAGCGGAACGCGGCCGTGTAACCGCCCGGGCCTGCGCCCAGCACCACCATCTTGCATTCGATATCGGCCGGCTTGCCCGAGGACAGCGCCGGTTTCGGCGCGGCCGGCTCAGCCGGGGCGCGGTGCGACGGGGTCACCGGCGGCTTGCTGGCCGGTGCGGCGGCCTTGGGCGCTTCAGCGGCCGGCGCAGCGGCGGCACCTTCAGCCTCCAGCACCACCACCACATCGCCTTCAGACAAGGTATCGCCGAGCTTGACCTTCAGTTCCTTGACCACGCCGGCAGCCGAGGACGGCACTTCCAGCGTAGCCTTGTCCGACTCCAGCGTGACCAGGCCCTGGTCCTTCTTCACCGTATCGCCCACGGCAACCAGCAGCTCGATGACCGGCACGTCGTTGTAATCGCCGATGTCGGGAACCTTGATTTCAATAGTGGCCATTGTTGTTCTCCTGGTGCTCAGCCGGCCTTGCCGGCGAGCAGTTCCTGCAGTTCGTCGAGCGACTCGTCCAGATCCTGCCAGCGACGGTCGAGCTTCTTTTCCTTCGTGTCGCTGGCTTCGATCAGCAGCGCCACCTGTTTCATCATCAGCTTGCCGGCCCCGCACGACCAACGCGAACCGCTGTAGCGCTGACCATCCACCTGGAACGACAGCACCTCGCCTTCGCTGACCGGAGCCTTGCGCTCGGCGGGGACCGCCGAATCCAGGGCAGCACGCCAGCTGCGCACCAGGCGCTGCGCCAGCGCGGCCGGAATGCTGACCTGGTACTGGTCAGGTTCCTGGTCCACGCGCAGCTCAAGACCGCCGCTGCGGACGTTGTTGTTCCAGTTGTAGACGCGCTTGTCGGCGCGGCTGTAGCGCAGGGTCCATTCCTGCTCCTGGGTCCCGGGCAGCAACGCCACCCCGGTTTCCACGCCACTGGTGGGCAGGGTCACCAGCGACAGCATCGGCTTGGCCTGGCCCTCGAACAGGGTTTCCACGGCCTGACCGTAGTTGCCTACGGCCGGTGGCCAGCCATGACCCAGGTCGGTGGTGCAGGCCGCCGAAGCGCCGGGGGCGACGATCAGCCCCAGCAGCACCAATGCGTAGAGCGGGGCTCTGCCCCGCTGCAGCCGGGCAGAGCCCGGCTCTACATGTCCAGCGTGCCTCACAGCAGCACGCGCCGCATGTCGGCCAGCACCTGCGACAGGTAGGTGGTGAAGCGCGCGGCCAGGGCACCGTCGATGACGCGGTGGTCGTAGCTCAGCGACAGCGGCAGCATCAGCTTGGGTTCGAACTCCTTGCCATTCCAGACCGGCTGGATCGACGACTTGGAGACACCCAGGATGGCCACTTCCGGTGCGTTCACGATCGGGGTGAAGGCGGTGCCGCCGATGCCACCCAGCGAGCTGATCGAGAAGCAGCCGCCGCTCATGTCGGCCGGACCCAGCTTGCCGTCACGGGCCTTCTTGGCCAGCTCACCGGTTTCCTGCGCGATCTGCACCACGCCCTTCTTGTCCACGTCGCGGATCACCGGCACGACCAGCCCGTTCGGGGTGTCAGCGGCAAAGCCAATGTGGAAGTACTTCTTCAGGGTGAGGTTTTCGCCGCTGGCATCCAGCGAGGCGTTGAACTCGGGGAACTTCTTCAGCGCCGCGGCGCTGGCCTTGATCAGGAAGGCGAGCATGGTCAGCTTGATGCCGGCCTTCTCGTTTTCCTTGTTCAGGGCCACGCGCAGGGCTTCCAGGTCGCTGATGTCGGCCTGCTCGAACTGGGTGACGTGCGGGATCATGGCCCAGTTGCGGGCTAGGTTCGCGCCGGAAATCTTCTTGATGCGCGACAGCGGCTGGGTTTCCACCTCGCCGAACTTGCTGAAGTCGACCTTCGGCCACGGCAGCAGGTTCAGACCACCACCGGCGGCCACCGGGCCGGCACCAGCGGCAGCAGCGGCACCGGTCAGGACCGACTTGACGAACTTCTGCACGTCGGACTTGGTGATGCGGCCGCCCTTTTCGGTGCCGCTCAGCTGGTTCAGGTCCACGCCCAGTTCACGCGCGAACACGCGCACGGCCGGAGTGGCGTACGGCACCTTGGAGGGCAGCACGCTGTCGGCGTTGAACTGCACCGGCGGGGTGCTGGGCGCACCCGCGGACGGAGCAGCCGCGATCTCGCGAGCGGCCAGCTTGTCCGGCTGGGCCGGCACGGCGACCGGCTCAACCTTGGTCGCGGTCTCGGCAGCCGCCGGGGCAGCCGCCGCAGCCGCCTGGGTCGGGGCCGGCGCAGCAGCGCCTTCGGCCTCGATGATCGCCACGACCTTGCCCTGCGACAGGGTGTCGCCGACCTTGACCTTGATTTCCTTGACCACGCCGGCAACCGACGACGGCACTTCCATCGTGGCCTTGTCCGATTCCAGGGTCACCAGACCCTGATCCTTTTTGACCGTGTCGCCCACGGCCACCAGCACTTCGATCACCGGGATGTCGGTGTAGTCGCCGATGTCGGGCACGGTGGCTTCCACCGGACCTGCGGAGGCGGCCGCAGCGGCCGGAGCCGGCGCAGCGGCAGACGCGCTCTGGGTGGCCGGGGCCGGGGCGGCGGCCGGGGCGGCCTTGGCGGGAGCCGGAGCTGCGGCAGGAGCCGGTGCAGCAGCGCCTTCGGCCACTTCGATCAGCGCCACGACCTTGCCCTCGGACAGGCTGTCGCCGACCTTGACCTTCAGTTCCTTGACCACGCCGGCAACCGACGACGGCACTTCCATCGTGGCCTTGTCCGACTCCAGGGTCACCAGGCCCTGATCCTTCTTGACGGTATCACCAACGGCGACGAGCACCTCGATTACCGGGATATCGCTGTAGTCACCGATATCGGGGACAAGTGCTTCCTTGATTTCGGCCATGGGGATAACTCCGGCAATCTGGTGTAGGGAATCGCCTATTGTGGGGGCAGGAGGCGTCAGCGCCAACCGGCTGAGGCAATTTTCAGCACCGCTGTCCCGGGACAGCCTGTTGCAGGTGCCGCCGTTCATGGCCTTTTCCCGGATTTGGCGCACGGCACCGCATTTCCAGTCGGTACCGTATTGTCCTGCGCCCAGCGCCGCTATTGCGCCAGCGCGTCCGCCACCGGCTGCCAGGCCGCGGTCAGGCGCGGCAGCGACCAGCCGGCATTGGCCGGGCTGGTGGACGGCAGCGACCACACCGGCAGAGGCGCTGCGCGGGCGTCGAGCGCCGGCTGCACGTAGCGCTTCCAGGCCGCATGGGCGGTGCCCCCGTTGCAGGCGATGGCGCGCAGGTGCGGCAACTGCTGGATCAAGGCCGGCAGCGGATTGACCACCTCGCTGCCGCGCACGATGTCGGCATCGAGACTGCCGCGCCGCTCGCACTGCCCGATCACGTCCCACAAGCCGATCCCGTGCGCACGCAGCGCCTGCAGCCGCTGCGCATACGGCAAGGCGTGATCCAATCCGGTCAGCGCAGCCATCAACGGCCAGAAGCGATTGCGCGGATGCGCGTAGTACTGCGCGGCCTGCAGTGACGCCACGCCCGGCATGGAACCCAGCACCAGCACGCGACACTGCGCGTCCGTCTGCGCAGGCAAGCCGATGCATCGGGCAATTTCCATCACATGATCTCCAGCTGCATGAATGTCCGTGTTCGCGCAAACCTACGCCATGACGCGTGACATGCGCTGCTCGCTGAACAGAACGAACTATTTTTTAACGTGCGTCGGATGCGATTCATGTTGCGAGGACTACGTTTGCCTCGCCCCGCAACAAGGGGGCCAAGAACAAAAAATACCTGAGGAGATTCCCCCATGCGCTCCATTCATACCCTGACCCTGGCTACGCTGACTGCCCTCGCCTTCGCACCGGCCGCATTCGCGCAGGATTCCACCCCTGACGACACCGCTTCGGGCAAGCACTTTGCCGTGGTCGGCGGCGTGTCGCTGCTGCAGCCGAAGAACGATCCGGTGGACGGCATCAAGAAGGTTGATGGCGGTCCTGCGCCGACGTTGAGCTTCAGCTATTACATCAACGACAACTGGGCTGTGGAACTGTGGGGCGCGGCGGACAAGTTCAACCATCGCGTGCGCGGCCCGGCGGGCAAGCTGGGCACGGTGGAGCAGCAGCCGATAGCGCTGAGCGGCCAGTACCACTTCGGCCAGGCCGACAACGTGTTCCGTCCGTTCGTGGGCGTGGGCTACTACGAGTCGAACTTCAGCAATGAAAACCTGGCCAGTGACGTGGGCCACGTGGGCCTGGAAACCGCCAAGGGTGCGATCGGCACCGTCGGCGTGGACATGAACATCAACAGCACCTGGTTCGCCCGTGCTGATGCGCGCTACATGCATGCGCGCCCGGACGTGACTGTCAACGGCCGCAGCACCGGCGAAGAAGCCAAGCTGGACCCGTGGACCGTGGGCTTCGGTATCGGCGCACGCTTCTGATTCAACGTCCCTGCGCACACAACGGGCTCCTTCGGGAGCCCGTTGTCGTTTGAGCGATCTTCATTTGTCCTTGCCTCACCGCCCCGCATAGTGGCCGCAACGACCCCGCACACCGGGAGGTGCCGATGGAGGACATGCTGGACCTGCTGGTGGTGGGGGGAGGCATCAATGGGGTGGGCATTGCCCGCGACGCGGCGGGTCGGGGCTGGTCGGTATGCCTGTGCGAACAGGACGACCTGGCCGCACATACGTCCAGCGCCAGCACCAAGCTGATTCACGGCGGGCTGCGCTATCTGCAGTACGGACAGTTCGCGCTGGTACGAAAGGCGCTGCGCGAGCGTGATGTGCTGCACCGATTGGCCCCGCATCTGGTCACCCCCACGGCCTTCATCGTGCCGCAGGCATCGCCGGGACGGCCGGCGTGGATGGTACGCGCCGGGCTATGGCTGTACGACCATCTGGCCGACGCAGGGCCTGCGTTCCCGCATGCACGGCGACTGGACCTTCGGCGCGACCCACGCGGCGCGGTGCTACGCGAGCCATTGCGCACGGCCTTCAGCTACAGCGATGCACGCGTCGATGACGCACGACTGGTGCTGTTGAACGCGCTGGACGCACAGGCGCGCGGCGCGCAGATCCGCACCCGCAACCGCTGCGAACAGCTGATCCGCCATCGTGACCACTGGTATGCCGTGTTGCGCCAGCATGATGGGCAGATGATCCGGCTGCGCGCCCGCGCGGTCGCCAACGCCACCGGCCCGTGGGCCGGCAATCTGATCGAGCGCGCCGGCATGGACGCGCCCATCGGCCTGCGTCTGGTGCAGGGCAGCCACATCGTGGTGCCGCGCCTGTACGACCACGACAGCGCCTACCTGCTGCAGCAGCCAGACAAGCGCGTGGTGTTCGTGCTGCCGTTCGAGGACGACTACAGCCTGATCGGCACCACCGACCTGGACTACGACGGCGACCCGGCCGAGGTGCGCGCCAATGCGGCGGAGGTGGATTATCTCTGCGCGGCCGCCAGTCGATGGCTGCGCACGCCGGTGACGCCTGAGCAGGTCGTGTGGCAGTTCAGCGGCGTGCGCCCGCTGCTGGCCGACCACCACCAGGAGGCGGCGGCGGTCACCCGCGATTACCGCCTGCAGCTGGATGACCAGCAGGCCGCGATACTCAACGTACTGGGAGGCAAGCTCACCACGTTCCGCGTGCTGGCCGAGGAAGCGGTGAACCAGCTGGCTGTGGCGCTGGGCCGGAGCGAGCCAGCGTGGACCGCGAACGGCCCGGTGCTGCCTGGCGGTGCGCAGGGAGCGTTCGACAGCGTGCTCGCGGATCTGCAGTCGCACTACCCGTCACTGCCGGTCGCGCTGCTGCGCGGGCTCGCGCATCGGCACGGCAGTCGCGCCGCCGCATTGCTGGGTGAGGCGCAGGATGTTGGCGCGCTGGGCATGCATTTTGGCGCGCAGCTGTACCAGCGCGAGGTGGATCACATGGTGGCGCACGAATGGGTATGCGAAGCGGATGACCTGCTGTGGCGGCGCAGTCACCTCGGGCTGGCGCTGGATGCGGCGCAGCAGGCGGCGTTGGCCGCGTATCTAGGCGACCATGTGACACGGACTGCGGACGCATCATGAGGGCCGGCCAACGGCCGGCGCTACCGCCCCCATTC
>NZ_JASCOZ010000066.1 GCF_029960115.1 Stenotrophomonas sp. PS02289 | reverse complement strand
GCGCTACCCAGTGTCCGACCGGTAGCGCCGGCCGTTGGCCGGCCCACGCACGGTCGAAACCAACCTGATCACGTCAGCGGCGTCATCACCGCTTTGACGTACGCCGGCCGCTGCTGCAGGCGCTCATACCACGCTTCCAGATGCGGCAGATGCGGGCGCTGGATCGGCAGGTTGAACCACGCATAGACCAGCGCGCCGAGCGGAATGTCGCCCATCGCAAACTGCTCTCCGGACAACCACGGCTGCGTGGCCAGGGTTGCATCGGCCATCGCCAGGTAATCGCCCGCTTTCACCACGGCCGCGTTGATGCGGACCTCGTCGCGGTCGGCCGGCGCGGTGCGCATGATTCCCCAGATCAGCTCGCTGTACAGCGGAGCCATGCGCGAGGTGCTCCAGTCCATCCACTTCTCACACTGCGCGCGCGCCATCACGTCTTCCGGGTACAGCGTGCCCAAGGCATAGCGGGCGCTCAGGTAGCGCACGATGGTGTTGGACTCCCACAGCGGCAGGCCGTGTTCTTCGATCACCGGCACCAGCCCGTTCGGGTTCATCGCCACGTACTCCGGTGTCTGCGTACCGCCGAAGCTGCCGCCCACTTCGATGGATTCGTACGGCACGCCGATCTCCTCGGCACACCACAGTACCTTGCGCACGTTGCTGGAATTGCGCCGGCCCCAGATCTTCAGCATGTTGGTTTTCCGTATGGGAGTCTGCTCATTTTGCCGGTTTCGCCGCGCCTTTTTTCGGCAGCGCACGTACATAGGTGGACTTGCCGTCCTTCTTCATCTCGAACAGGCCAATCGCGGCCAGCAGTTCGCTGAGTTTGCCGTATCCGTAATTGCGCGAATCGAACGAGGCCTGGTTGCCGATCTGGCTGCCCACCGGGCCCAGGTGCGACCAGCCATCTTCGGCTTCCGCTGAAGCCACTGCCCGGCGCAGCATCTGCACCAGCCGGGTGTCGCTGCGCAGTTCCGCGCCACTCTTGCGGGGGCGGGTCTCCTCGTTGTCCTGCTCCACTTCCGGGTCGGTGGCATGACCCTGGCCCAGTGCCTCCAGGTAGGTGAACTTCGAGCAGGCGTTGACGAACGGCTCAGGCGTCTTCTTCTCGCCAAAGCCATACACCTTGACCCCATCGGTGAGCAGGCGCATCACCAGCGGGGTGAAATCCGCGTCGCTGGACACGATGGCGAAGCCATCCAGGTTGCGCGCGTAAAGCATGTCCATGGCATCGATCACCATCGCCATGTCCGAGGCATTCTTGCCACGACTGTAGGCGAACTGCTGGATCGGGCGAATCGCGTACTCGTGCAGCACCGACTCCCAGCCTTTCAGGCGCGGACTCTTCCAGTTGCCATAGGCGCGGCGCACGTTGGCCACGCCGTAGCGCGCCACCTCGGCCAGCACCACGTCGATTTTCGAGGACGGCGCATTATCAGCATCGATCAGCAGGGCGATGCGCTTTTCCGGTTCGGTCATCTGAGGACTCCATCACGGGAACACGGGACCGCCGGCAAGCGCGACGGCTGCTGAATCCAGTATCGGCCATGCACGTGAAGTTTGCGCGTTGCATGCGACCATCTGTCGCGACGACAACGTTTCCCCGGGGACCGGAGCGCCGGTCCCAGCCAAGGAGTGAGTGCATGACCCGCGATCCCCTGCCCCACCTGGTCATCATCGGCGGCGGCTTTGCCGGCCTCTGGGCCACCCGCGCGCTGGCCAGCAGCCGCGTCCGCATCACCCTAGTGGATCGACGCAACCACCACCTGTTCCAGCCGCTGCTGTACCAGGTGGCCACCGCCGGCCTGTCCGCGCCGGACATCGCCGCGCCGCTGCGTCATATCCTGGGCCACCAGCGCAACGTGGAAGTGCGTCTGGGCGAAGTGACCACCATCGACAAGCAGGCCCGGCACATCACCCTGGCCGACGGCAGCCAGCTCGGCTACGACACCCTGCTGCTCTGCACCGGGGCCACGCACGCGTACTTCGGCCACGACGAATGGGCCGCCGATGCGCCCGGCCTGAAGACGCTGGACGACGCCATCGCGCTGCGCCGCAAGCTGCTGCTCGCGTTCGAGCGCGCCGAGGCCGAACCCGACCCGGCGCGCAAGGCCGCGTGGCTGAGCTTTGCGGTGGTGGGCGGCGGCCCCACCGGGGTAGAGCTGGCAGGTACGCTGGCCGAAATTGCCCGCCACACCCTGCGCAACGAGTTCCGTCATATCGATCCGGCCAGCGCCAAGGTGCGGCTGGTGGAAGCCGGACCGCGCGTGCTTTCAAGTTTCCCCGAAGTACTCTCGCTTAAGGCCCGCCGGCAGTTGGAGAAGCTGGGCGTGGAAGTACTCACCGGCACCCCGGTCAGTGACATCAATGGCGAGGGTTTCCAGCTCGGCGAGCAGTTCATCCCGGCCCGCACCGTGGTCTGGGCCGCCGGCGTGGCCGCGTCGCCGCTGGCACGCACCCTTGACGTACCACTGGACCGTGCAGGCCGCGTACCGGTGCAACCCGACCTGACCCTGGCCGGACACCCGGAGATCTTCGTCGCCGGAGATCTGGCCGCATTGAGCCAGGCCGATGGCAAGCCTGTACCCGGCGTTGCCCCGGCGGCCAAGCAGATGGGCAAGCATGTCGCCACGACGATCCGCGCACGGCTGGAGAACAAGCCCGCGCCAGGGCCCTTCAAGTACGCGGACTACGGCAATCTCGCCACCATTGGCCGCATGGCCGCGATCGTGCACCTGGGCAAGCTGCAGTTGTCCGGCGTGCTGGCCTGGTGGTTCTGGCTCGCCGCGCACGTGTTCTTCCTGATCGGCTTCCGCAACCGCATCGTGGTGCTGCTCAACTGGGCAGTGGCGTACTGGAGCTACCAGCGCAGCGCGCGGATCATCTTTGGGGATGATCAGGAGGATCGACGGCCGCGGCATGGTGGCAGGTAATGTCCAGGGTGCCAAAAACGTCACTCGCCAACCCGTCCCCAGAGTCGGACAACAGGATTCCCTGACAGCGTTGAGTACCCGTAGATGTCGAAATATGCAGGATCTCCTACGGAAACTCCCCGTCGTTGTTTGCTAGATTCTCGTACAGGTTCACAGGGAAGTAGTCGCATGGGAATGATAAGACTCACAACGTCACTGCTGGTTGTCGTAGCCGCTACGAGTTGCGCTCCAAACCCTACCCAAGCCGAGGGACTTTCTGACCCCTCGCCGCGCAGTGCTGCGGAAACAGCCCGCGCCTACGTCACGCAAGGGGGTTGGGGAAATCTTCTGCTGTCCGAGACCCAGGAAAAAGATGTGCTGCGCTTCGAACTGCACAGTGATTCCGCTGGCTACGAATGCAGAATGACGGGAACTACGACCAGAAACCTTCAGGCCACGCACGTCGACCCCGCTTCAGGAACCGACCAATGCCAACTGACCATGCGTCGAACGGAACGAGGCATCGAATTGGATTCGCCTACGCCCGAAGTTTGCATTACGTACTGCGGACACAATGGGTCATTCAAGGGTCTGTATCTCACCGTTGACCCCATTTGCACACAGGATAACGTCCAAACGGCCCTTGAACAGGCGGACAGCGGAGGCATGAACCCCGGAATCCTCAAAGGGATGACGGAGAAGTGTGCGGAGACCCTTCCATATTCATCCATCGCGATCCTTCGCCTGGAACTTGCTGCGGCCTATGACCGTAAGGGTGAGCAGGCGAACTGTCTATCTGTGCTTTCCCCCTACTCTGCCGACGTCGCCCTATCGGATGACGAGCTTACCCAAGGCATGACGGGTGCAGCGGCTGAGGAGGTCTCCGGAATCATGGAGGATGTACGAAAGATGATGCATCGCTGCGAACGGAAACAATAGCGAAAGGAATCAAGCACATGAACAATCGACCTGGCGAAGCCAACCCTCAGCTCAGCGATGATCAGCTACGTACGTTGGCCTATTTCTCAATTGGCGTAGCCTCTGAAGGCAGCAGCGCTGGTCGCAATGTGGCCTATCAACTTTCTTTCGCCGGCAACGTCCGAGCAGGCGTCATGGAGCCGATTGGGAACAGTGGATTCTCAATTGGAACGCTACAGACCGACCTGGGTCAGCACCCTGCGGTAGCCGCCGATCTCATTGAAGCCTATCAGGACTGGGCTCGACAGCAGACCCCGTCCTTGGAGCTGGATGCGCGACAGCGCGCGCAGACAGTGTCCGATCTTCAGCGCGATGGAAACGCAATTCGCGCGCAGAATGGTCGCTCATTGGATGCCACTGTAAAGTCGAATCTCGACACGTTCCTTGGTTCGGACGAAGGCGTAAACTTCGTCCACGCTCGCGACGTGGCTCAAGTAGACCGTCTGCTCCGAACGGGCGATGGAAGATCAGATAACGGCGGTGCGATGCAGCAGCTTCGGTCGACTGAACTCTATCAGCGTTCAACGCTCGACGATCAGGCAAAGCTCGCCACCATGATGATGAAACTGGAGAACCAAGCCGGACAAGGAAGGTACCCTGGGGTGATTCGCTCGATCTCCAGCGGGGACCTCGATAGCGTTGACGATGTGAAAGCGCGCATTGACGGCATGCTTCCGAACCGCATTGTACGTGGTACAGAGCAAGCGGACTATCTTGAAAGCGGAGTGGAGCACGCGCTCCAAGGAACCGAGGTATTCAACCGGCTGCGTGCGGCCGGCCAGGAGAACCCCATGCGAGAGGTGTTCTCAGCCGTTTCCGCGAACCCATTGGCGAATCCAGCCACGCTGGCCGCGGACCGGGCCCATCCAGACCCCATGCACCGCTACGAAACCGTCAAGACGCTGTTCCTGCAGAACATCGAATCCCCCGCCTATCTGGATGCGCTGGAAGCAGGGCGTTCCCACGCATGGGGCAGGCCTCAGCCTGAAGGTCGGGCCTCGGCAACTGCCGGCCTTTACGCGTCCGGCGGCGATTTGGTCGTTTGGAATCGGGACGGGCACGGCCATTCCATGGTCGATGGCCAATGGTCGGCAGTGCCGCGCTCCGAATTAACCCGGCAAAGAAATGCAGACGGGACCGTTGACCTCGACCGCACCTTGCGTGATGGAACCGTTGAGCGGGTGCTTCATGTAGACCCTAACGAGAGGGCACGCCATCCGAACATGGCACCTCCCGAACAGCCAGGGCAAGTTGACCAGCGCCATGGCTCATATAACAACAACCCGCTCCTTGATCAGGCGAATAGCGCTGTGGCCAGACTTGAAGAAAGCTTGGGCCGATCGATAGACGACAGCAGCCGCAGGTTGGCAGCAAGTGCCGCTTGCCTGGCGGCTGAGAGGGGCATGGAGCGCATAGACCACGTCATTCTCAGTTCTCAAACGAGCCATAGCAGAGCTGGCGAGCACGTTTTCGTAATCCAGGGAGACTTGGCAGATCCCGCGCACCTACGGGCACATATGTCGACGTCCCAGGCGGTTTCGGCTTCCGTTGAAGAGTCACTGACGCGTCTACAGGTGACTACCGACGACCGGCAACAGGCGAATTCACGATCACAGACAGACGAACTGATTCAGCAACAGGGCACTGCGCCGCCCTCTCTAAGAATGACCTGACTTCGGAAAACTGCGAGGTCGAACTACCTATATTTTCGGCCTGCGCAGCATCCTCAAACTGGCTTCGATGGTGTCGGGTAGCACCGTGGTCCTTGCTGCGCGGATTCGCTCCGCACGCCATGACGCCAATGAATCGAGCAAGCGATGCAGCATGAAACTGCTGGCTTTGGGCGCGTCGAAATAGCTGTTGATATCGAACTCGTCAAAGCCGGCGGGATCGATGGCAAGCACGTCTTCTGCGCTCAGCTTGCTCTGTCGCACGGGCGCATAGGCGCGAAAGAAGCACTCCACCTGGCGCTTGATGGTGCGCGTCCAGAGCTGATCATGCAGCGCTTCATGACCCTCATCTGCCAGCTTCGCGCTGAGCGGCAGCATGTAGTCCACACAGTTGCCGCTGGTCCAGTTGCCGAGAATCGCCTTGACCAACGCGGCGTACTCACCGCGGGCGATCCAGTCGTCACGAACGGCATCGTAGGCGGCCTGCGCGCGCTGCTCGTAGTCAGCCTCGGTGCCATCGCGCATTACCGCGTGCATCTCACGGAAGAACTGTGCCGTTCCCATGCTCAGGTTGCGTCCGAATCGTCATTGCTCTGGGCGAGGCGTACATCCCAGGTGCACAGGTAATCGGGGTCGGTCACGGTGAGGTCCACGGAGCGCAACGTGTAATCGCCAGGCTCGGCCACCTTGTAATGATCCAGATGCGGCGGCAGGAAAAACTCCTCACCGTCGATCAGGCTGGTCAGCACCACGCCCTCCTCGTCGTTGATGCGCAGGATCCTGCCAGCGAACTGCTGGTGCTCCAAGGCGTTGCCATCGACGTCAAGATAGGTGACCCCGGCCAGCACGACTTTGTCCAGCATGGTCTCTGCAAGTCGATGGTCAATGGACATGATGGGCACTCAGGCTGCGTCCTGCGCCATGCAACCCCAACCATCGATCCGGCCACCAAAGCGTTCCGATTCCGAAGCAAGGAGTGCTTCAAAGCCACTGATGTTCTCGTGAGCAGGCAGCATCAACGGGTGCACCGTAACCTGCCAGGGAAGTTCGTCGTTGCCCTCGTAGGCAGAGAACGAAACCTTCTGGTCGTTGCGCAGCAGGTGAACAGCGAAGCGAATGGCACTGTCTTCATCCGGGAAGATGATTGAGAAGTCGATCTCGCGCGCGATGGCGAGGTCATCGCCCTGCGAATGCATGTTCCAGAGCGCATCGCCGTTCTCATCGCGGGGAAACAATTCGAGGTCGCGTGACATAAAGACTCTTTGCAGGCGGGATGGGAGGTCTCGTTTCGATGGTAGCGAATGCACCGTGGTCATGCATCAAGGAAGGCGCGTCCGGCGCTGCGACGGATCGCGGAGCCCGGCACCTCGGGGAGTCAGCGTCGGGCAGGGGTTCGACATGCCCCGCCACGGCGCGCGGTATCGGTAATCTGCTGCGGCGTCCAATGCCGGACGATCCAGACGTGCAGCGCCGCGCTCTGGAAATGCCATCGCAGCATGCCGGTCCGCGGCAACTGCGAGAGATGGCGTCGCGCTACCCATGCGGCTTCCTCATGCCCGGGCGCAAGGGTGACGCGTCCGGTTGCGGATTCCCGGACCCTGAAAGCATCCAACACGCGCATGCGCATGACGATCTGGTTCCGGCAGCTGAGTGCAGGCCCAGCGTCTGCCTGCACGGGCGTAGGTCGACCCTCGATCATGCCGAGCGCTACCACATAGCCCAGCACCGGGATGCCGACGACCAATGCCGCCAAGAGGCTCATGGCAACGAGCGCTTTGGCCAGGACGCTCATACCGGCAATGGGGTCTCCACCGCCAGCAACCAGGCCAGTTTGCGCGCCCGCGGCTGGCGCTTGAGCTGCCATTCGGCCTTCGACGCGGCGGCACGGTCCGGGTAGGCGCGGCTGGCCAGCAGCTTTACCGGCGGGTTGGCGCGGGTGTAGCGCGCACCCTTGCCGGCCAGGTGCGCCTGGAAGCGAGCATCCACGTCATTGCTGATGCCGGCGTAATAGCTGCCGTTCCGGCATTCCAGCAGATACACGTACCAGAGGGCGGGTTCAGCAGCCATGCGGGGATTATCGGGCATTGGCCGCCCGCCGGCTGCTAGAATCGCCCCCGGATGCAGGAGAGAGGTGCCACGCTGGCACCCGCCGAAGGCGCAGGCTCCCATAATCGCTCAGGCCGGTGGCTCGATACGCCACCAACCATGCATCCAGCACGCCGATCTGGAGAGAGGTCTTCACTGACCCGCCGAAGGGGCACGTGGCCTGGCCACCGAACTCTCAGGCAAAAGGACAGCGGGAGCGGCAACCGACGTTGGACCCTACCTGTGCCGGGGCACGGGCGGGGCGTGCGTTCGCGTTCCTGCCTGCTGTTCCGGAGCCCCCCATGCTGCTCTCCATCATCTATCTCATCGCCATTTCCGCCGAAGCCATGACCGGCGCGCTGTCGGCCGGCCGCCGCCGCATGGACCTGTTCGGCGTGATCATCATTGCCTGTGTGACCGCGCTCGGCGGCGGCTCGCTGCGCGACATCGTGCTCGGCCATTACCCGCTGGGCTGGGTGAAGCATCCGGAGTACCTGGGCTTCACCATCTGCGCGGCGCTGATCGCGACCTGGCTGGCGCGCTGGATGCACCACTTCCGGCGCACGTTCCTCGTGCTGGACGGGCTGGGCCTGGTGGCGTTCACCCTGATTGGCTGTGCGGTGGCCCGCGAGAGCGGCCATGCCGCACCGATCGTGCTGATTGCCGGCATGCTGACCGGCGCGTTCGGCGGCGTGCTGCGTGATGTGCTCTGCAATGAGGTCCCGCTGATCTTCCAGAAGGAACTGTATGCGGTGGTGACGCTGCTGACCGGTGCGGCGTACTTGGGCTTGCTGGAGCTGGGGGTGTCGTTGAATGCCGCTACCTTGTGGTGTCTTGGGGGTGGGTTTGCATTCCGGTTGCTGGCGATTCACTTCCGGTGGGAGATGCCGAAATTTGTTTATCGGGATGAGGTGCATTGAGCGTCTGACGCGTTACGTTGCTTCGATTCGGATTCATGCCTCTCTCTGCTGATCGGCGCTATCGGCAGTCGTCTTGCGAGCGACTCTACCGCTGCACGTGCACTGTCGTTTCAGCGTGCGGGTCGGCACTCCATCCATGACCATTGTCATGTGAGACAAATGCGGGCCGCCTGTATCATGGGTCGCCCGTTCTTCTGAACGGCATCCAGCCAATGGCCGCGGCTCTCCCGTGGTCTGCCAGACACCCTCCCCCGTTTGCTCCGACCTGCCGTGTGTCGGCCGGTCCCCATGGACGCACTGCTCTGCCCGAGGGTGCGCAGGATGCGTATGTCTTCACCTCGCCTGACCAAGCCCCTGCTGATTGTTGCCGCCGTTGCCGTCGCCGCCGTTGTCGGCTGGAAGCTGCTCGCTCCCGGCAGCGCCGCCCCAACCGAACGCGCGCCGCAGGCGACCCCGGTACGCGTGGCGAGCGCCAGCCAGGAAGACCTGGTGGTGCGGCTGAAGGCCCTTGGCACGGTCACCCCGTTGAACACGGTCAGCCTACGCAGCCGGGTCGATGGGGAACTGCTGCGACTGACGTTCACTGAAGGCCAGCACGTCAAAGCCGGCGACCTGATTGCCGAGATCGACCCGCGTCCGTTCCAGGTGCAGCTGTCGCGGGCCTTGGGCACCCAGCAGCAGAATCTGGCCGAGCTGGACAACGCGCGCAGCCAGCTCACGCGGTTCGAGGAACTGCAGCGGCAGAGTTTCGTTTCGGCGCAGGACCTGAATGACCAGCGCAGCAAGGTGCGCCAGCTCGAAGGCCGCCGCCAGACCGACCAGGCCGCCGTCGATGAAGCGCGGCTGCAGCTGCAGTACACCCGCATCACCGCGCCGGTCGCTGGGCGCATGGGGCTGCGCAACGTGGACGTGGGCAACCTGGTGCGCAGCGGCGACACCGAAGCGCTTGCCACCATCACCCAGACCACGCCGATCAGCGTGCTGTTCACCGTGCCCGAGCCGGACCTGCCGGCGGTGGTCAGCGCCGCACGCGCCAACCCGCAGCTCACCGTGGAAGCCTGGGACCGCGAAGAGCGCCAGGCGCTGGGCAACGGCGTGCTGTCCAGCCTCGACAACCGCATCGACACGGCCACCGGCACGCTGAAGCTGCGCGCGCAGTTCGCCAATGCCGACGAAGCGCTGTTCCCGAATCAGTTCGTCAACGTGCGCCTGCAGGTCAGCAGCGCCGACAGCGTGGTGATTCCCAATGCCGCCGTGCAGTTCGGCAGCAAGGGCAGCTATGTGTATGTGATTGCGCCCGACAACACCTCGCATCTGCGCAACGTGGTGCTCGGCCCCGCCGACGGGGAACGGGTCGCCGTACGCGAGGGCCTGAAGGCCGGCGAAAACGTGGTCGTGGAAGGCATCGACGGGCTGCGCGACGGTGCACCCGTGTTGATCGTGACCGAGGCGGACAGCGCGCGGAAAGGCGCATGAACCTCTCGCGTCCGTTCATTGAGCGCCCGGTAGCGACCACGCTGCTGATGGTGGCGTTGCTGCTGTCCGGCGTACTGGCCTACCGTCTGCTGCCGGTGGCCGCCCTGCCGCAGGTCGACTACCCGATCATCCAGGTGACCACGCTGTATCCCGGCGCGAGCCCGGGGGTGACCACCAGCGCGGTGACCGCGCCGCTGGAGCGGCAGCTGGGGCAGATTCCCGGGCTTAAGCAGATGTCGTCCACCAGCTCCGGTGGCGCATCGGTAATCACCCTGCAGTTCACCCTGGACGTGGCGCTGGGTGTGGCCGAACAGGAAGTGCAGGCGGCGATCAATGCGGCCGACAGTTTCCTGCCCGACGACCTGCCGGTGCCGCCGGTGTACCGCAAGGTCAATCCGGCCGACACCCCCATCCTGACCCTGGCGGTGACCTCGCAGAGCCTGGCCCTGCCGCAGGTCTACGACCTGGTCGATACCCGCATGGCGCAGCGCCTGTCGCAGCTGCCCGGCGTGGGCCTGGTCAGTCTGGCCGGTGGGCAGCGGCCGGCGGTGCGCATCCAGGTCAACCCGACCGCACTGGCGGCCAATGGGCTGAGCATGGCGCATATCCGCGAGGCGATTGGCGCGGCCAACGTCAACCTGCCCAAGGGCAGCTTCGACGGCCCGACCCGCGCGATCATGCTCGACGCCAACGACCAGATGCGCTCGGTGCAGGAGTACCGGCAGCTGATCCTGGCTTACCGCGACGGTGCGCCGCTGCGGCTGGGTGACGTGGCGAGCGTCGAGGATGGCGCGGAGAACCGCCAGTTGGCGGCCTGGTCCGGCACCACCCCGGCGGTGCTGATCAACATCCAGCGTCAGCCCGGTGCCAACGTGATCGCCGTGGTGGACCGGGTGCGCGAGCTGCTGCCGCAGTTGCAGGCGTCGCTGCCCAAGGGTGTGGACGTGGTGGTGCTGAGTGACCGTACCGAGTCGATCCGTGCGTCCATCCGCGGCGTGCAGCACGAACTGGTGATCGCCATCGCGCTGGTGATCATGGTGACCTTCGTGTTCCTGCGCAACATTCCGGCCACGATCATTCCCAGTATCGCCGTGCCGCTGTCGCTGGTGGGCACGTTCGGGGTGATGCTGCTGGCCGGCTTCTCGCTCAACAACCTCACCCTGATGGCGTTGACCATCGCCACCGGCTTCGTGGTCGACGATGCCATCGTCATGCTGGAGAACATCGCGCGCCATCTGGAGCGAGGTGAGACGCCCCGCCAGGCGGCACTGAAGGGAGCGAAGCAGATCGGCTTCACGTTGATCTCGCTGACCCTGTCGCTGATCGCGGTGCTGATCCCACTGCTGTTCATGGCCGACGTGGTCGGCAAGCTGTTCCACGAGTTCGCCATCACCCTGGCGGTGGCCATCGGCATATCGCTGCTGGTGTCGCTGACTCTGACGCCGATGATGTGCGCGCGCCTGCTCAAGGCGGGCCACGCTACCCGGCGCGATCCGGACGGCCAGGAATCGGCCCAGCAGGGCGACCCGTTCGACCGCGTGGTGGCCATGTACGACCGCCAGCTGCACTGGGTGCTGCAGCGTCAGCCGCTGATGCTGGGTGCCACCGTGGCCACGCTGCTGCTGACCGCATTGCTGTACCTGTGGGTGCCCAAGGGCTTCTTCCCGGTGCAGGACGCCGGGCTGATCCAGGGCATCAGTGAAGCCCCGCAGTCAATCTCGTTCCAGGCCATGGCCCAGCGCCAGCAAGCGCTGGCCGATGCGCTGCTGCAGGACGAGGACGTGGCCAGCCTGTCCTCGTACATCGGCGTGGATGCGAGCAATGCCACGCTCAACAGTGGCCGCCTGCTGATCGAACTCAAGCCGCATGCAGAGCGGGATGCTGGTGCGCAGGCGATCATCGAGCGACTGCAGCAGCGCGTGGCACAGGTACCCGGCATCCGCCTCTACCTGCAGCCGGTGCAGGAGCTGGGTATCGAGGACCGGATCAGCCGCACCCAGTACCAGTTCACCCTGACCAGTCCCGATAACTCGGAATTGGCTCAGTGGACGCCCAAGCTGCTGGCGCACCTGCAACGGCAGGCCGCCCTGAAGGACGTCGCTAGCGACCTGCAGGATCGTGGACTGCAGGCTCACGTGGTGATCGACCGGGTCGCGGCGGCGCGCTTGGGCATCAGTGTCGATGCGGTAGCCGACGCACTGTACGACGCGTTCGGGCAACGCCAGATCTCCACCATCTTCACCCAGGCCAACCAGTACCGCGTGGTGCTGGAGGCGCGGCCGGATGCCGCGTTTGGGCCGGATGCAATCGAGCGCATCCATGTGGCCGGTGTCGATGGCCGACAAGTGCCGCTGAGCGGCATCGCACGCATCGAGCAGCGCCCGGCGCATCTGCTGATCAATCATGTTGGGCAGTTCCCGGCGGTGACGTTCTCGTTCAACCTCGCACCCCACGCGTCACTGGGCGAGGCGGTATCCAGCATCGAGGGTGCGCGTGCGGCGATCGGCCTGCCCGCCAGCGTGGAACTGCGCCTGCAGGGTGCCGCCGATGCGTTCCGTGCCTCGCTGTCGAGCACGCTGTGGCTGGTGCTGGCCGCCGTGGTGGTGATGTATCTGGTGCTGGGCGTGCTGTACGAAAGCTTCATTCATCCGATCACCATTCTGTCCACCCTGCCCTCCGCCACCGTGGGCGCGCTGCTGGCACTGCTGCTGAGCGGACGCAGCCTGGACCTGATCGCGGTGATCGGCATCGTGCTGCTGATCGGCCTGGTGAAGAAGAACGCGATCATGATGATCGACTTCGCACTGGAAGCCGAACGCGAGTACGGCCTCGCTCCGCGCCAGGCGATCCATCAAGCCGCCCTGCTGCGCTTCCGTCCAATTCTGATGACCACGCTGGCCGCGCTGTTTGGCGCGATCCCGCTGATGTTCGCGAGCGGTTCCGGCGCGGAACTGCGCCAGCCGCTGGGCTGGGTGATGGTCGGCGGGCTGATCGTCAGCCAGGTCCTGACGCTGTTCACCACGCCGGTGATCTACCTGTTCTTCGACCGCTTCCGCCGGCGCGAAGCGGCGGATGAAGCCGCTGTCGAGGCCAACGCGTGAGTCCGCTGTCGCGGGTGATCGGCTGGTTCGTGCTGCACCCGGTGGCCACCACGCTGCTGGCGGTGGCCGTGGTGCTGGCCGGCCTGCTGGGCCTGCGCCTGCTGCCGGTCGCCCCGCTGCCACAGGTCGACTACCCGGCCATCAATGTGCGCGCCAGCCTGCCCGGGGCCAGCCCCGAGTCGATGGCAGCCAACGTGGCCACGCCGCTGGAGCGTGCGCTGGGCACCCTGCCCGGCCTGACCCGGATCGATTCGGCCAGCACCCAGGGTTCCACCCAGGTCGAGCTGCAGTTCGAACTGGGGGTGGACGTGGACAGCGCTGCACGCGAAGTGCAGGCCGCGATCAACGCCTCGCGCGCGCAGCTGCCCAGCGGCATGCCGGGCATGCCGCAGTACCACAAGGTCAATCCGTCGCAGGCACCGATTCTCGCGCTGGCACTCAGCTCGGACAGTCTCTCGCCGGGACAGGTGTACGACGTGGCCTCCACGGTGATCGCACAGAAGCTGGCCCAGATTCCGGGTGTGGGCGAGGTACAGGTGGGTGGCAGCTCGCTGCCGGCGGTACGCGTGTCGCTGGATCCGAATGCGCTGAACCAGTACCGCATCGCACTGGACGATGTCGCCGCTGCGATCCGTAACGCCAATGCCCTGAAGCCCCTGGGCAGTGTCGCCAGCGGTTCACAGCAGTGGCAGCTGGACGCGACGTTGCAGCTGCGCACGGCTGCGGAGTACCGCGAACTGATCGTCGCCGTGCGCGAGGGTCGCCCCGTGTTTCTGCGTGACGTGGCCTCGGTCGGCGAAGGCGTGGAGGATCGCTATGCCAGCGGCTTCCACAACGAGCGCGCCGCCGTGCTGGTGATCGTCAGCCGCCAACCCGACGCCAACATCATCGAAACGGTGGATGCGATCACCGCGCAGATGGACACGCTGCAGGCGCTGCTGCCGGCCAGTGTGGAGATGCATCTGGTGATGGATCGCTCGCCGGTGATCCGCGCCACGCTGCGCGAAGCCGAGCTCACGCTGGTCCTGGCCATCGCGCTGGTGGTGCTGGTGGTACTGGGCTTCCTCGGGCATTGGCGCGCGGCGCTGGTGCCGAGCGCGGCCATTCCCGTGTCGCTGCTTGGCGCACTGGCGGTGATCGCACTGCTGGGGTTCTCGCTCAATACGCTGTCACTGATGGCACTGATCGTGGCCGCGGTGCTCGTGGTCGACGATGCCATCGTCGTGCTGGAGAACATCGCCCGGCATCGCGAGCTCGGCGCATCGCCCTTGCAGGCCGCCCTGCGCGGAGCCGGCGAGGTCGGCGCGACGCTGCTGTCGATGAACATCGCCCTGGCCGTGGTGTTCGTATCCATTCTGTTCCTGGACGACTTCGTTGAGCGGCTGTTCCGCGAGTTCTCGCTGACGCTGGTGGCGGCGATGGGCGTTTCGCTGCTGGTGTCGCTGAGCCTGACCCCGATGCTGTGCGCGCGGCTGCTCGGCGCGCCACGCAACGGTCCAGGCAACCGGATGCAACGTACGGGTGCGGCGCTGTTTGAACGCCTGCGCAACGCCTACGTGCACGGTCTGGAACGCATGCTGCGCTGGCTGGCGGTGCCGCTGCTGCTGTTCGTGGCGGTGATCGGATTGAACGTGTGGCTGTTCCAGCAGGTGCCCAAGGGCATCGTGCCCAAGCAGGACACCGCCCAGCTGCGCGGCTTCGCCCGCGGTGACGACGGGCTGAGCTTCCAGGTGATGCAGCCCAAGATCGACGCCTATCGGAAACTGCTGCTGGCCGATCCGGCGATCAGCGACATCATCGGCTACGTCGGCGGTCGTAACGGCGTCAACAACGCTTTCATCATGATCAAGATGAAGCCGCTGTCCGAGCGCCGCGTGTCCAGTCAGCAGGTCATCGACCGGCTGCGCGCGAACCTGCCGAAGATTCCCGGCGGCGGCCTGTTCCTGTGGGTGGACCAGGACATCAAGCTGGAAGGCGGCGGTGACAGTGGACAGTACGAGTTCCAGCTGCTGTCAGCCGACCTGCAGCCACTGCGCGAATGGGCCCCGAAGGTCAGCGAGGCGCTGCGCGCGCTTCCTGAGCTGGTGGATGTGGAATCGCAGGGCGACCAGGGCATGCGCCAAGTGGTGCTGGACATCGACCGCGACGCCGCCGCACGCCTGGGCGTGGACATGCGCATGATCGCCTCGGTGCTCAACAATGCCTTCAGCCAGCGCCAGGTGGCCACGCTCTACGACACGCTCAACCAGTACCGCGTGGTGATGGAACTGGACCCGCGTTACACCCAGGATCCGACCACGCTGGAGCAGATCCACGTGATCGGCAAGGACGGTCAGCGCCTGCCGCTGTCAGCGGTGGCGAGCTGGCGCTACGGCATGGCCCCGGACCGCATCTACCACAGCCAGCAGTTCGCCTCGATCTGGATCGAGTTCGCGCTGGCTCCGGGGGTCAGCCTGGACCAGGCGGTGCAGGCGATTGACCGCGCCATGGCCGGGATCATGCTGCCCACCCACGTACAGGCGCGCCTGAGCGGCGAAGCCGGCGGACTCGAGCAGCTGCGCAGTCGTCAGTTGTGGCTGGTGCTGGGGGCGATGCTGGCGGTGTATCTGGTGCTCGGCATCCTGTACGAAAGCGCGGTGCTGCCGCTGGCGATTCTGTCCACGCTGCCCTCTGCCGGTGTCGGCGCATTGCTGGCGCTGATGGCCTTTGGCAACGAGTTGAACCTGATCTCACTGCTGGGCCTGTTCCTGCTGGTCGGGGTGGTGATGAAGAACACGATCCTGATCATCGACTTCGCGCTGTCAGCCGAGCGCGGTCGCGGGCTGTCGCCGCACGATGCGGTACTGGAAGCGGCGCGGCTGCGCTTCCGTCCGATTCTGATGACCAGCGTGGCAGCCCTGCTGGGCTGCCTGCCGCTGATGCTGGCCACCGGCGAGGGCTGGGAAATGCGCCAGCCGCTCGGAATTGCCATCGTCGGCGGGTTGCTGGTCAGCCAGTGGCTGACCTTGTACACCACGCCGGCGATCTATCTGGCGCTGGCGAAGTTGCGGCGGTAGTTACGCCGCCTCGCGCAACCGCGCCTCACGGCGCGCGCGCACCGCCTGCGCCAGCGACTCCAGCACGTCAAGCGACGAATCCCAGCCGATGCAGCCATCGGTGATGCTCTGCCCGTAGACCAGCGGCTGGCCGTCGACGAGATCCTGGCGTCCAGCGACCAGATGGCTCTCCACCATCACCCCGACAATGCGCTGCTCACCGGCGGCCAGCTGCGCATTGATATCGGCGATCACCTTCGGCTGGTTTTCCGGATTCTTGCTGCTGTTGGCATGGCTGGCATCGATCATCAAGCGCGCCGGCAGCTTGGCTTTGCCCAGCACCTGGCTGGCCGCTTCCACGTTCTCCGCATCGAAGTTCGGCACCTTGCCGCCGCGCAGAATCACGTGGCAATCCGGATTGCCGGCAGTGGCGACGATGGCGGTGTCACCCTGCTTGGTCACCGACAGGAAGTGGTGCGGATTGGACGCGGCGCCCACCGCATCGGCGGCGATCTTGATGTTGCCGTCGGTGCCGTTCTTGAAGCCGACCGGACACGACAGCCCCGAGGCCAGCTCACGGTGCACCTGGCTTTCGGTGGTACGCGCACCAATCGCGCCCCAGGCCACCAGGTCGGCGATGTACTGCGGCGAGATCACGTCCAGGAATTCCACCCCGGCCGGGAGACCGAGCTTGTTGATGTCGCGCAGCAGGCCACGCGCAATGCGCAGGCCTTTGTTGATCTGGAAGCTGCCGTCCAGGTCCGGGTCGTTGATCAGTCCCTTCCAGCCCACCGTGGTGCGCGGCTTCTCGAAGTACACGCGCATGACGATTTCCAGGTCGTCGGCGTAGGCATCACGCAGCGGCTTCAGGCGCTGGGCGTACTCGATGGCGGCGACCGGGTCGTGGATCGAGCACGGCCCGATCACCACGGCGAGGCGGTCATCGCGACCGTGCAGGATCTCGTGCAGGCGGGCGCGCGAGGCGCTCACCGTGTCGGAAGCTTCATCGTCACAGGGCAGCATGGCGATCAGCTGCGCTGGCGGGGTCAGCGGTTCAAGTTTGCGGATGCGAAGGTCGTCGGTGTGCGGGGGCATGGGGGTGTCTCCTGGAAGGTGGGGGTCCCCAGCGCGGCGGCAACAAAAAAGCCGCCAGGTGCGCTGGCGGCTTTCGGGAATGCGTCTGAAGTTTCTTCAGGGTGAGCGCAGTCCTTCCTCCGCCAGTGGCTTCGGAAAGTAATACCAAAAGTAAAAGCTGGCGCGGGCTGCGTTCATTGGAGGCTATTGATAGCACAGGGTTTCGGGACTGCCAACTGTTACATCCGCAACTGCAGCATGCCATTCACCCAGATCCGGTGCCGGGTGGCAGGATGACTTCCGGCGCTGGATTACCCGCACCCGGCCCCTCAGGATGCGCTCAAACCCCGCCAGGAGTGTCGTGCATGCGCCCGTTCGTCCTGCTGCTCTCGCTGATGCTGCCCGGCCCGGTACTGGCCGCCGCTGCCCTTCCCCCTGCCGCAGCGGTCGATGCGGAAATGCAGCGCCTGATGCGCGCGACCCACGCGGAGGGACTGGCACTTGCCGTCATTGACGACGGCAAGGTGGTGCAGGTCCACGCACTCGGCAAGCGCAATGCAGCCGGTGCGCCGCTCACGCCTGACACGGTGATGTACGCCGCGTCGCTGACCAAGGCGGCATTCGCCTACATGGTGCTGCAGCTGGTTGATGAGGGCGTGATCGACCTTGACCGCCCGGTTGCGGCGTACCTGGATCGTCCTCTGCCCGAGTATCCGGATGAGAAGAAGTACGCGCCGTGGTCGACGCTGAAGGATGATCCGCGCTGGCAGCAGTTGACCGCACGCATGCTGCTCAGCCATCGCAGCGGTTTTTCCAACTTCGCGTTCCTGGAACCGGAGGGAAAGCTGCGCATCCACTTCGATCCCGGCACGCGCTACGCGTATTCCGGCGAAGGGCTGATCCTGCTGCAGTTCGTGCTGGAGCGCGGACTGGGTCTGGACGTGGGCGAGGAAATGCAGCGCCGGGTTTTCGACCGGCTGGGCATGACGCGTACCAGCATGATCTGGCGTGCGGATTTCGCCGGCAATCTCGCCGACGGCTGGACCGTGGACGGCAGCACCGAACCCCATGACGAGCGCAGCCGGGTGCGGGCGGCCGGGTCGATGGATACCACGCCGAACGACATCGCGCGGCTGGCAGCAGGACTGGTGCGTGGGGAAGGGCTTTCGCCGGCCTCACGCAGGGAGATGGTGCGCGCGCAGTGGCCGATCACCACGGCATCGCAGTTTCCCACGTTGCAGAACGAACTGCCGTCGGCGCAGCGCCGCAAGGACCTGGCCGCCGGCCTCGGCGTGGTGGTGTTCGACGGACCGCAGGGGCATGGCTTCTACAAGGGCGGCCACGATGACGCCGTCGGCAACACCATGGTGTGTGTCGAGCGTGGGCACCGGTGCGTGGTGATCCTGGGCAATGATGTGCGGGCGGAAGCCGCGTTCCCGGCGCTGGTGCGGTTCGTGCTGGGCGAGACCGGGGTCCCCTGGACCTGGGAATATGGAGGCAGGACGTTCGTTCGATGATGCGCGAGCCGGCCAACGTTATGCCGCGAAAAAGAAAAACCCCGCCTCGCGGCGGGGTTTTTCGATGCATCACGACAGGTGTCGCGGGTGCGCGGACCTTAGAAGTCCATGCCGCCCATGCCACCCATGCCGCCCATGCCGCCGCCGCCCATGGCCGGCTCGTCCTTCTTCGGGGACTCGGCCACCATGGCTTCGGTGGTGATCATCAGGCCAGCGATCGAGGCAGCGTTCTGCAGCGCCGAACGGGTCACCTTGGTCGGGTCCAGGATGCCGAAGGCCAGCATGTCGCCGAACTCGCCGGTGGCGGCGTTGTAGCCGAAGCTGCCGGTGCCTTCCTTGACCTTGTTGACGATCACGGAGGGCTCTTCGCCGGCATTGGCGACGATTTCGCGCAGCGGGGCTTCCATCGCGCGCAGGGCGATCTGGATGCCGTGGTTCTGGTCTTCGTTGTTGCCCTTCAGGCCAGCCAGGGCGCTGACAGCACGCACCAGGGCGACGCCGCCGCCCGGCACCACGCCTTCTTCAACGGCTGCACGGGTGGCGTGCAGGGCGTCGTCGACGCGGTCCTTCTTTTCCTTCATTTCGATTTCGGTCGAAGCACCGACCTTGATCACTGCAACGCCGCCGGCCAGCTTGGCCACGCGTTCCTGCAGCTTTTCACGGTCGTAATCCGACGAGGTGTCTTCGATCTGGGTCTTGATGCGGGCCACGCGCGATTCCACGGCAGCCTTGTCGCCCAGACCATCGACGATGGTGGTGTTTTCCTTGGAAACCTGCACCTTCTTGGCGCGGCCCAGGTCGTTGATGGTGGCCTTTTCCAGCGACAGGCCCACTTCTTCGGAGATCACCACGCCGCCGGTCAGCACGGCCATGTCTTCCAGCATCGCCTTGCGACGGTCGCCGAAGCCCGGAGCCTTCACGGCCACAACCTTGACGATGCCACGGATGGTGTTGACCACCAAGGTGGCCAGCGCTTCACCTTCGACTTCTTCAGCCACGATCAGCAGCGGCTTGCCGGCCTTGGCGACGCCTTCCAGCACCGGCAGCAGGTCGCGCACGTTCGAGATCTTCTTGTCGAACAGCAGGATGAACGGGTCATCCAGGTCGGCGGTCTGCGACTGCTGGTTGTTGATGAAGTACGGCGACAGGTAACCGCGGTCGAACTGCATGCCCTTGACCACGTCCAGCTCGTTTTCCAGACCCGAGCCTTCTTCAACGGTGATCACGCCTTCCTTGCCGACTTCCTTCATGGCTTCGGCAATGATGTTGCCGATCGACTCGTCGGAGTTGGCCGAGATGGTGCCGACCTGGGCAATCGCCTTGTCGTCAGCGGTGGGCTTGGAGATGCTCTTCAGCTCGGCAACGGCGGCCACGACGGCCTTGTCGATACCACGCTTCAGATCCATCGGGTTCATACCAGCGGCCACGGCCTTGGCACCTTCGCGGATCAGGGCCTGGGCCAGCACGGTGGCGGTGGTGGTGCCGTCGCCGGCGTCGTCGTTGGTACGCGACGCGACTTCCTTCACCATCTGCGCGCCCATGTTCTCGAACTTGTCAGCCAGTTCGATTTCCTTGGCGACGGAGACGCCGTCCTTGGTGATGGTCGGGGCGCCGAAGCTCTTTTCCAGCACGACGTTGCGGCCCTTCGGGCCCAGGGTGGCCTTGACGGCATTGGCGAGCACGTTGACGCCGCGCACCATGCGCGAGCGAGCGTCTTCACCGAAACGAATATCTTTGGCAGCCATTGCGATTACCTTTTATGTGTATTTGGAAACGGGATCAGCCGATGACGGCCAGCACGTCGTCTTCGCGCAGCACCTTGTACTCGATGCCGTCGGCCTTGTAGGTGCTGCCGGCGTACTGGCCGTAGATCACCTTGTCGCCCACCTTCAGGGCCGGCGCGCGCACGCTGCCGTTGTCCAGCGGCTTGCCCGGGCCCACGGCCACGACTTCACCCTTGGTGGACTTTTCCTTGGCCGAATCCGGGATCACGATGCCACCGGCCGAAATTTCGTCGGCTTCGATCGGCTTGACCACGACGCGGTCGTGAAGCGGCTTGATGCTCATGAGTGACCTCTTAAGTTATTGATTGGTCTGAAAAAGTCTGGCGATGTTAGCACTCGCCCCAGGCGACTGCCAGCACCGCTCGCAAAAAAGCCCGGCATTCCGGGACAGGGCAGAGATGGTGCTCGGCGGCCCCCTTTCAAGGGTCGATGCCGATCTTTTTTGTCGTGATTGGCCATCCAGGGGCAGCCCACGGACGGACAGCCAAATAAACCGCCAATTTCTTGACGCACGTCGCAGTGTGTAGTGCCGATTGCGACATTCCGTCATCTGGATTGGCTAGATTCGCCCGGCACGACCCAATCACAAGGAGCCGTAGATGAGGTTACCCACCCCGCTTTCGCTGGGCTGCCTGCTGGCGCTGACTGCGATCAGCCCCGCCCACGCCGACGTATTCATCAATGAACTGCATTACGACGACAGCACCCCGGCCGGGGATGTCGGCGAGGCCATCGAGGTAGTCGCCACCGGCGGCGAAGACCTCAGCAGCTACCGCCTGTACCTGTACAACGGCAGCACCCCCTCGGCCGCCACCGTCTACGCCAACAACCCGGTCCCGGCCGGCACCGCGGCCAGCTGCGGCAGCGCGCGCATCGCCACGGTGACCTACCCCACCAACGGCATCCAGAACGGCTCCAACGACGGCATCGCCCTGGTCGACGCCAGCGGTGCCGTGGTCCAGTTCATCAGCTACGAAGGCACGATTACCGCCTCGGGCGGCCCGGCAGCGGGCCTGACCAGCCAGAACATCCCGGTCAGCGAGAGCAACAGCACCGCGCCGGGCACCTCGCTGCAGCTCACCGGCAGCGGCAGCCAGTACAGCCACTTCACCTGGGCCCCCTCGGCCGCGCAGACCTTCGGGGCCTGCAACAACGGCCAGACCTTCAGCGGCAGCGGTGGCGGCACCGGCCCCAACACCCCGCCGTCGGTGAAGACGACCACACCGGAACAGGGTTCGACCAGTTTCCCGGCCGCCGCCGACCTGGTGGTGACCTTCAGCGAATCGGTGACCGTCAGCAGCGGTGCGTTCACGCTCAGCTGTGGTACGTCCGGTACGGTACCGCTCAGCCACGCCACCACCGGCACCACCTTCACTCTGTCCACCAACACCGCGCTGGAGGCCGGCGAAGCCTGCCGGTTCGACATCCGTGCGGCCCGCATCAAGGACGCGCAGGGTGCACGCCCGGCCGCTGACACCCGCATCGCCTTCAATGTGGCCGCAGGCGGCGGCGGTGGCGACCCGGGCCCGGACCCGGATCCGGGCAGCTACTACTCGAAGGTGAACACCTCCAGCCCCAGCCAGCTGCGCTGCTCGCTGCACGAAACCATCAAGGGCCACACGGCCTATCCGTACAGCGGCTCCGGTACCAGCACCTGGACCATCCTGGAAATTGCCGACGAAGATCCGAACAACAGCGGCAAGATCCTCGACGCCTACCGCAACCGCAGCTACACCAAGGGCAGCGATCGCGCGGGCACCGGCAGCGGGCTCACCTACAACCGTGAGCACACCTGGCCGAACTCGCTCGGCTTTGCCAGCACCACCGGCGACAAGGGCCTGCCGTACGCGCCCTATACCGACACCCACATGCTGTACCTGACCGACGCGCAGTGGAACGCCGACCGCGGCAACAAGCCGTTCGCCAAGTGCGACGCCAGCTGCGGCGAGCGCGCCACCGAGAACAACAACGGCCAGGGCGGCGGCAGCGGTGGATACCCGGGCAACTCCAACTGGGTGCGCACCCCCGATGGCAACACCGGCACGTTCGAGGTGTGGGGCCAGCGCAAGGGCGACATGGCGCGTGCGGTGATGTACATGGCGATCCGTTATGAGGGCGGAAAAGATGCCGCCACCGGGCAGAGCGAACCGGATCTGGAGCTGACCGACGACCGCAGCAAGATCGTCAAGACCTCCTCCTCGCCGGCCTATATGGGCCTGTTGTCGACGCTGATCGACTGGCACCTGGCAGACCCGCCAAGTGCCGCCGAAAAGGCCCGGAATGAGGTGATTTTCAGCTTCCAGGGCAACCGCAACCCGTTCATCGATCATCCTGAATGGGCGACGCCGGCGTTGTTCACCTCGGCCAAGCCGGCGACCTGCCAGCTGGCCAACTGAGGGGTGCCGTGGTGCCGGGCCTGGCCCCGCACCACGGATTTCCGGGAGCCGCCGGGCAGAGCCCGGCGCGGCGGCTTCGGCATTACAATCGACGGT